>CANIJN010000078.1 GCA_947467625.1 Opitutia bacterium
CAACGCCTGCTGGGAGGATCCGCGCATCGACCGCGAGCTCATGGCCCTCGACGCCGACAGTCGAGTCGTGATGATCACCAGCGCCGGTTGTAATGCCCTCGACTACTTGCTCGATGGCCCGGCCGAGATCCACGCCGTCGACGTGAACCCGCGCCAAAACGCGGTGCTCGAATTAAAACTCGCGCTCATCCGCCGCGGTGACTTCGGCGATCTGTTCGAATTTTTTGGCATCGGTTCGCACGAGCGTTTTAAACCCATCTATCGCGCGCTCCGCGCTGGCCTCTCCGCATCGGCGCGCTCGTTCTGGGATGAAAAAATTTCGTTCTTCGATCCGGGGAGTCTAAAAAAATCTTTCTACTACCACGGTGCCGCCGGCATGGCCGCGTGGCTGCTGGGCGGCGCGCTCTTCCGCGCGAAGCCGAACATCAAGAATCATGCCTTATGTCTGCTGGATGCGGATACATTGGCCCAGCAGGCCCGCGTCTACGCTATGTTGGAACCCAAGATTTGGGGCAAACTCAGCCACTGGCTAATCCGTCAGCGCATGGTCATGACCCTGCTGGGCGTCCCGGCACCACAGATCAAATTAATCGAGGATCATTATCCCGGCGGTCTCACGAGCTACGTTAAGGACAAACTCCGGCACGTCATGTCGGCACTGCCCGCCCGCGAAAACTATTTCTGGCGGGTCTATATGACGGGCTCCTACACGCTCTCCTGCTGCCCGAACTACCTCCGCGAAGAAAATCTCCCCGTGCTGGCCCGGCGCGCGGGAGCCCTGCACACCCACACCGCCACCGTGTCAGAGTTCCTCCAAAAGAATCCTGGCGTGTATTCTCACTACGTCTTGCTGGATCATCAAGACTGGCTGGCCTGGCACGAGCCCGCCGCGCTCGCGGAGGAGTGGGCCTTGATCTTTGCAAACAGCCGTCCGGGCACGCGGATTCTCATGCGATCAGCCGGTCTTGATCTCAGTTTTATTCCCGCAGCGGTGCGCGCGCGGTTGCGCTTTTTCCCGGAGCGCACGGAGCCGCTGCACCGCACCGACCGGGTCGGCACTTACGGGAGTCTCCACTTTGCCGAGGTCATCTAGGGTCGCCAGCCACTCGCTGCTCATGAAACCCGTCGTCGTTTCACACCGCAACCACGTCTCTGATACGACACGTTCGCTGGAGAAATACTACACGCTGCATGCCCCTGTTTATGATGCGACCCGCTGGGCGTTTCTCTTCGGCCGCAGTGCCATCCTTGAGATGGCCCGCGCCGCGGTGCCCGCACCGCTCCGCATTCTCGAGGTCGGTTGTGGTACCGGAAGAAACCTCATCCAACTCGCCCGGCGCTTTCCGCACGCTCACATCACAGGGGTCGATCTCTCCGCTGCGATGCTGAATGTCGCCCGCCGCAAGACGGCGTGCTACGGACCGCGCATTTCGCTCCAGGCCCAGAGTTACCATGCTCCCCTCGGTCGGACCGGTAGTTACGACCTGGTGCTGTGCTCGTACGCACTCTCCATGTTCAATCCCGGTTTCGAGGCCGCGATCGCATCAGCCCGCGCCGATCTGACAGGCAACGGGCACTTCGCCTTCGTCGACTTCCACGGCAGCCGGTGGCCATGGTTTACGCGCTGGATGCGGATCAACCATGTACGGATGGACGGTCACCTCCTGCCCCTCCTTCGCGAAAATTTCACGCCGGTGATCGACCACATTCGTCCCGCGTATGGCGGCGTCTGGAATTACGGTTGCTTTGTCGGGCGCAAGAAAGACTGACATGGTCCGGCTCGGCACACTGCTGGATTATACGCTTTGGCCGGGGCTCCTCGGCGCGTCCTGCCTGGGCCTCGGAGTCGGGATCGCGCACGGTCGGGGCCCCCTCGCGTTTAACGTCGCCTACCTCGGGCTCGCGCTGGCCCTATATTGCTTGGAAAGAATCCGTCCTCACGAAACCGAGTGGCTCAAGTCGGACGGACAGGAAATCCCCGATCTCGCGCATACAGTTTTCACGAAAATCTCCGTGCAGATCACCGTGGTCGCATTGGCGAACCTCGGCATCGCCGAACAATTCGGAGCGCGGGGTGGTAGCAGCGTGTGGCCCCTGGCTTGGCCGCTGGCGGCCCAAGTGACACTTGGACTCGTCGCCGCAGAATTCGGACTCTACTGGGCGCACCGGCTCGCTCACGTCTGGCTGCCGCTCTGGCGGTTTCACGCCGTGCACCATAGCTCGGTCCGACTGTGGTTCTTCAACACCGGGCGGTTCCACTTCGTGGATACGCTCAAGAGCATGGTTTTCGCTGTGCCCATTCTCGTGCTCGCAGGCGCACTGGGAGACGTCATCATCTGGGTGAGTGGGCTGACCGCTTTCATCGGCATCCTCACCCACTGCAATGTCCGGATGCGCTTTGGCTGGCTCAATCTGGTCTTCAATACGCCCGGCCTCCATCGCTGGCACCACAGTATGGATCTCCGGGAGGGCAATAAAAACTATGGCGAAAATCTCGTCCTCTGGGATCTGCTGTTCGGCACTTATTTCAACGACGCGCGACGCACTCCCCCCGCCAAGATCGGGATTCGCGACGCGATGCCCGCTACCTACCTCGGCCAGGTGCTGGCGCCCTTCGTGTGGGAACGCTTTCAAAATCGGAAAAAAACACTCGGCCTGCACCCGACCCATCAGTCCGGCCCTGCTCGTGAGCCGCGGCGTCCGCTTCGCCCTGCGAACGATGACTCGCATAGCACACAGGCGGCGGAACCACGCCTCGGCGATGCGGGTAGTTAACCCGCGAACCCCGCGCCCTTAAATCGGCAGAGGTCGCCGAGGCCGTCTCCAGAATCACCCCTGAGTTCGCTTGTCGCACTATAGTCACGCCAACGCCTCTGGTTTGTCACACGGCCCCAGTATTTTGATCGAACGTCGGTCCAGCTACCGGCTTTCAACACCATATGAAAAACCTGCCCTCTTCCCGACCTGCGGTTCCTTGCCGGTATCTGCGCAGCGCAGCGCGAATTGCTCCGCTCGCCGCCGCTCTGGCCTTCGTCAACGTTACCACCGCGGCCGAGTCGGCCTCAGCGCCGGATAAAAAGCTCGCCAAATCGGAGGTCGTTTCGCTGCAAAATTTCGTCGTCACCGGCTCCAACATCCAACGCACGGACCTCGAAAAAGTGGTTCCCATTACCGTCCTCGATCAGGACGCGATGACCGTGCGCAACGCCCTTCTGCCCGTGGATATGCTCACCACGCTGCCTTCGGTGGTGAATTTGCCCGAGAATGAAACGCGCCTCGGTTCATCCGGCGCTCGCGGCGACAACGCCAACATCAACCTCCGCAACCTCGGTTCCACCGCCACCCTCATCCTCGTCAATGGGCGCCGCATGGCGATCAACCCGATGACCGCCGGCTTGTCGCAGGCCGTGAACGTCAACCAACTGCCCACGCAAGGCATCGAGCGCATTGAAATCCTCCGCGACGGCGCCTCGGCTATTTACGGTTCCGATGCCGTCGCCGGCGTCATCAACTACGTCCTCAAACGCGAATTCAAAGGCGCCGAGATCAGCGTGCGCCAAGGGTTCACTGAAGACGGCGGCGGTCAAAGCACCCAGGTCGCGCTCACCTTCGGCTCGAGCTTCGCCGGTGGGCGGGGCCGTTTTTTCGGGACGGTGGAATCACTCTACAAAGAAGCCATTTTCCTTCGCGATCGCGATTTCAGCGTGACCTCTAATCTCGCCGCCATCGCTCCCGCTCCTTTTAATACGCTCGGCGGCGCTTTCGACGCCCGCACCGCTCGCGGTCGTTACCCGATCTTCCGCCTCGGCACCGCCACCACCAGCAACTACTTCCGCCCCGTCGCCGGCACCCCTACGCTTACGACCGTCGCCCCGACCTTCGCCGCCAATCCGGAGTTTTACCTCGATCTGAACCAATTCGGCATGGCTTCGCCGCGTATGGCCCGCGCAAACTCCTTCTTCTCCGCCGAATACGATCTCACGAAACGCATCACCGCTTTCGCCGATTTCTCGTACTATACCGCCGATTCCACGATGGTTCGCCAGCCCCTCGCCCTCAACGCCCCCACCACCGATAAGCTCGCCACGCTCGCCATCGACAATCCTTACAACCCCTACGGCTCACGCTTTTATTCCGCCACCGGCGCCGCCAACACCGATGGCTCTCTTCGTCTCACCGGCGCCCCGCGCGCCGTCAGCCTCGTCTCCGTCACCCTACCCGATCTCGGCGTCGAAAAAATCACCACCACGGCCAATGTCATCCGCTTCGCCAGCGGCGTGCGCGGCAAACTCGGCGACACCTGGACGTGGGAATCATCCGGCTTCTACAACCGCGTTAATGGCGAAGACAAAGCCTACCCCGACGTCCGCGAGAGCCTCCTCCTCAAAGCCCTCCAAGGCACCGATGCCAACGCGTATAATCCCTTCGGTTACACCTTCAAAGTGCAAAACGGCGCTGTCGTCGCCGACAAACCCTACACCAATCCCGCCGCCGTCGTGGACTCCTTCTCCGCCATCTTCGCCCGCCAAGCCGAGAGCTCCCTCGCCAGCGGCGACCTGCGTGTGACCGGCCGCCTGCTCCGCTGGTGGGGCGGTGATATCATGGCGTCCTTCGGCGGCGAATACCGCAAGGACACGCTCGCCGATGAACGCCCGCCGTACAGCGGAGAAAATCCCGCCGGCGTCGGTTTGGAAACCACCGATAACGACTTTCTCCTCCATCCGCCGCGGCCCGACGTCATCGGCGAACGCAACATTACCAGCCTTTACTCCGAAATTGTACTGCCCTTAGTCGGCGCCGAACGCCGCCTGACCTTCATCAACACCCTCGAGCTCACCGCCTCCGCCCGGATGGAAAAATACAGCGATTTCGGTGAGACCACTAAACCCAAGGTCGGCGTGAATTGGCGCCCGCTCTCTTGGCTCATGCTCCGCGGCTCCTACAACGAAGGTTTCATGGCGCCGAGTCTCGCCGCCCTTTTCACCAGCCCGCGCTGGTCCATCACGGCCGGCGCTGGTGACATCGACATCTACCGCAACCCCGTCACCAACGAAGGCGCTTACGTCCAACGCGGCTACTTCGGCGGCAACCCCAACCTCAAGGCCTCCGAATCCGAGGGCACGACCTACGGCGTTGTCATCGACGTGCCGGGCATCCGAGGCCTCAGCGTGACCGCTGACCACTGGCGCATCGAGCGCACCAACCTCCTCGGCTCCCGCAACGGCGCCCAGATCCGCGCCAGCGATGTCTCCCTCATCCAAGCCTACACGAAAGCCCAACTCGCCGCCGGTCGCGCCATCTCGGCCATCGATCTCGGCAGCGGCACCGCCGCTTACAAGGGCGACCCGGACATCGTGCGCTACGCCGTTACCCCCGATGACACCGCCGCTTTCAATACCTTCAACGCCGCCAACCCCGGCAACCCCCAAGCCACCGCGGGTAAGATTTTCTCCTTCAACCAGCCGTGGATTAACATCGCTGGCAGTGAAAACGAGGGCGTCGATTTTGGCCTGCGTTACGTGCTGCCCAAACTTCCCTTCGGCAACGTCACGCTCAACTCCGATTGGTCCTACCTTGTGAGCTCCCGTTCCGTCCAGCAACCGGCCAACCTCCCCGCCGTCGAGACCAACGACCTCACCGTCAACGGCGTCTCCCGTTGGCGCGGCACGAGCAATGTCACCTGGCGCCGCAACGCCTGGACCGCCAACCTCGGCGCCTACTACGTCGGCCCTTCCCAAGACTCCGGCGCCACCACCACAGCGGCGCTTTACGATTCACTCGGTCGCCCAAACTACATCGCGAAACATTTCACCGGCGGCCAATTCGTTTACCGCTACGTCATGGCTTCGAGCATTTCCTACAACGCCTCCGTGGGTTACCGTTTCAGCGGCACCACGTCCTGGCTGCGCGGCACGCGCGTGCGCCTCGGCGTCACCAACCTCACCAACCAGGCCCCGCCCCTCGCCACGGGCGGCTTCGGCTACAGCCCCGGCGTGAGCCAAAACCTCCTCTCGGGCCGCGCTTGGTTCTTCGAAGCCACGCGTAGCTTCTAATCCGCCATGAAACTCCGCGCGCTCTCGCTTCTCCTTCTCGCCACCTCGACCGTTGTCCGTGCGGCCGAGTCGGCTCCCGCTGATCCGGTCCGTGAGGCGACCCGCGCTTGGCTCGCAAGTTTGCCCGCCGCCCCCAAAGCCGAGCTCACGCACCACGGACTCGTCGCGGAGGAATTGCGCCGGTGGAAGCCTCGTGGCGCCAATCAGGGCGTCGCGGTCGACGCGCACCACTTCTACGGCATCGGCAACTACGTGGTCGGCAAATACGATAAAACCACCGGCGCGCGCGTCGCCGAATGGGTCGGCCTGCGCGGCGGTGCCACGATTCACCTCAACGGCGGCCTCATCCAAGACGGCCAGCTCGTGCTCGCACATTCCAACTTTCCCCAGCTGCCCATGGCCAGCTCCTTGGAATATTTCGACCCGGCTACCGTTCAGCCCGTAAAGTCCCTCAGCCTCGGCATCCGCCACGGCTCGCTCACGTGGGCGGAGAAAAAAGAGGGTTTTTGGTGGGCCTGCTTCGCCCATTACAACGATCAGGGAACCGCTCCGGGGACCGACAACCGCAGCACGCTTTTCGGTAAATTTGACGACCAGTGGAACGTACTCGAATCGTGGATATTTCCTCCGCAGGTCATCGCCAATTGGGGCAAGAGCAGTTCCTCCGGCGGCAGCTGGGGCGACGACGGCCTGCTCTACACGACGGGCCACGATGAAAAAAAACTCTACGTTCTCCGGGTCCCCAAAATGGGCGTGACCCTCGACTACGTCACGACCATCGACGTGCCCTTCGAAGGCCAATCGTGGGCCTGGGACCGCAGCGATCCGCGCGTGATCTACGGCATTATCCGCCGCACCGGCGAGGTCGTCGTGGCGCGGATCCCGGCGTTGCCTGCGCAATTGCTTTCGCGTCCGTAGCAATCGGGGCTCACCGGATACCGTCGCGATGGAGCGTGGCACGGGGCTTCCAGCCCGGGTCTTCTCGCGTGGCTCCGCGTGATTAGCCCTCGTCCGGGGCTTCCCCAACTTCCCCCCCGGCAGGGAGCAACTCACCCCTGTGCCGCGCTGTGTATGCTCCTCGGTTTTTCGCCGTTGCACCGCGATTTCGGGCGCAATCAACTGGTCAGTTCACTGTGGTCACCGCGGCATCAACCCCTTCGCGCGAGAGTCTGTTTCGCTGGCTGCTCGCCTGCGGAATCTTTGCGCTGCTGCTCATTTTCTTCAGCCCGTCGTGGGGCGCCTTCCGCCTGTGGTCCCGTATCCCCGAACTTTCGGGCATGATCGAAACCCGCCGCGCCGTCAGCGTGCTCGCGCAAGTCGAGCATCCCGGCGCACCGATCGCCGACGAACTTCACCGCGCAATTCAGTGGCGACTATTTTTCCCGCTCGTCGGACGCGTGCTGCAGCTCTCGCCGCCACTGTTCTTCGGCCTCGCCTACGTCGGCTGCCTGCTCGTGCTCGCCTACCTTGTCACGCTGCTCCGGCGCGCGCACTATGACTGGACCGAATCCGCTCTCGCCACCGTCGTTCTCGGGTCAGCGTCGTGGTTTTTCACCTCGACCGGCTGGCTCGGCTACTTCGACTCGTGGCTCGCACTGGCCCTGCTACTCGCCGCGTTCGCCCGATCCCGCCACCTCGTTTGGCTCGCCTGCCTGCTCGCCCCGTGGATCGACGAGCGCTTCGCCGCCGCCGCCCCGCTCGCCTTGCTTTGCCGCTGGCTGCACGGACCGGAGAATGTCTCGCTCCGGCGCGACGTCGCCGTCCCCGCCGCGCTCCTCGTCGGGTTTCTCCTCGTGCGCCTCGGCCTGCTTTCCGGCCACTCCGCCGCGGGCGCGACCGTCAGCGGCTACCTCGGCAGCCGCAAGGTCCTCGATGCCCCGCCCGCGCGCATCGCGCTCGGCATCTGGGAGGGGCTCCGTGCCGGCTGGTGTTTCGCGCTCGCCGCCGTGTATGTGCTCTGGCCGCACCGCGGCCGCGCAATCGTCCTCGGCGCCGCGCTGTGCGCCCTCGGCGTGCTGGGTCTCGCCACCGCCCAAGACTACGCCCGCTCGATGACCATGCTCCTGCCCGCCGCCGTCCTCGGCTTGGTCCTCGCCCGCGCCACCCGCCACCGCTGGCTACCTCCCACCTTGCGCCTCGCGGCCGCGGTCGCGCTCATTGCGCCCGCGCACCACGTCATGAACGACGCCGTCGCCCCAATCTTAAATCTTCAGTACGCGCTCTCGTTCCTCGACCACCCGCCTGCCATCGCCATGCCCGAGCTCTACGAGTTGCGCGCCTTCCACGCGATGGGCCGCGGTGACTTCGCCGCCGCCGAGGCCGATCTCACCCTCGCCATCAAGCTCGCGCGCAACCCCGCCTCACCCGCCAAACAACGGGGCATCCTCGCCGCGAGCCAACAGCGCTGGCCCGACGCCCACCGCGATTTTTCCACGATGGTCGAACACGACCCGAAAAATCCCGATGCTTGGTTGATGCGCGCCCAGTCCAACCTCGCGCTCAATCAGCCCACCGCGGCCGGTTCCGACTTCGACCGCGCCCGCTCGCTGGCGGTGGCCGATTGGCTCACCCGCCCTGACGTCGCCCGGTTTCTCGTTCGGCTGAACGCCGCACCCGTCGGCAAATGAAAACGCTCCCACCCCGCGCCCGCGCCGCCCTCATCGTCCTCGCGACCTTCCTCACCTACTGGCCCGCCCTGGGCGGCGGATTCATTTGGGACGACCAGCCCGGCCACGTCACGCGCTCCGAACTTCGCTCCTGCGAGGGCCTCGTCCGCATCTGGACCGAGCCCGGCGCAACCCAACAATACTACCCGCTCCTGCACTCCGCGTTCTGGTTTGAATACCAGCTCTGGGGCGACGCCCCGTTCGGCTACCATCTCGTCAACGTCCTGCTCCACGCCGCCGCCGCCTGCCTCTTCGCCGCACTCTTGCTCCGCCTCGCCGTCCCCGGCGCCACGCTCGCCGCGCTGCTCTTCGCGCTCCACCCGGTCGGGGTCGAATCCGTCGCGTGGGTCTCCGAACAAAAAAACACGCTCTCCCTCGTCTGCTATCTCTGCGCCGCGCTCGCCTACCTGCGCTTCGATTCGCCGTGGGAGCGCGACCGTCCCCGATCGCCCCGGGCTTACGCCCTCGCCACCGCATTTTTCATCGCCGCACTGCTCTCGAAAACCGTCACCGCCACGCTCCCCGCGGCCCTGCTCGTGCTCGCGTGGTGGCAACGCGGCACGCTCTCCCTCCGCCGCGACGTCGTCCCGCTGCTCCCGTGGTTCGTCTGCAGTGCCTTCGCCGCCGTCGCCACGGCATCTTTCGAGTACACGCTCATCGGCGCTCAAGGTGCCGACTTCGCCCTCACCGCCACGCAACGCCTCCTGCTCGCGAGCCGCGCCGTCTGGTTTTATTTCGGCAAACTTCTTCTCCCTCTCGACCTCAGTTTCATTTACGCCCGTGTCGTGCCCGACCCGACCGAGGTGCTTTCGTGGCTCATCCTCGCCGCCACCGTCGCGCTGCTCGCCACACTCGTTGGGTATGCCCACCGCTCCGGCCGGCGCGGGCCCCTCGCCGTCGCGCTCCTTTTCGGCGGCGCGCTTTTCCCGGCCCTCGGTTTCATCGATGTCTTCCCTTTCCTCTACTCGTTCGTCGCCGATCATTTTCAATATCTCCCCAGCCTCGCTATCTTTGCTTTCGCTGCCGCCGCCCTGACCCGCCTCTCACCGCGGGTGCAGCGCGTCACCTCCGTCGGGCTCATCTCGGCACTCGCTGCGCTCTCGTTCCACCAAGCCGGTCACTATCGCGACGTGTTTACGCTCTACACCCACACGCTCGGAAAAAATCCCACGGCATGGATGGCTCATAATAATCTCGGTGTCGCTCTGGTCCAAACGGGTCGCGCCGACGAAGCCATCGCCCACTTCGAAAAAACCCTCGCCCTTCGCCCCAACTACGCCGAAGCAGAAAACAATCTCGGCGACGCGCTCAACCAACTGGGACGCTCCACCGAAGCGATTCCCCATCTCGAAGCCGCCCTGCGCCGGCAACCGCTTTACGCCGAAGCTGCCAACAATCTCGGTATTGCCTTTATGGCCACCCAACGCGCCGACGAGGGCCTCACCCGCTTCGCCGAGGCAATTCGCCTCAAGCCCACCTACGCTCTGGCCCATCGCAACCTCGGCTTGGCCACCGCACGCAGCGGTCGCACCGCCGAATCGATCCCGCACTTCGCTCGCGCCGTCGCCCTCAACCCCGCCCACGCCGAGGCCCAACTCGAATGGGCCACCGCGCTCACCATCCTCGGTCGCTACACCGAAGCCTTCCCTCACTTCGAAGCCGCGCTCACACTCAACCCTACCTCGGCCGACACCCATGCCACCTACGCCCGCGCCCTCGGCTCCGCCGGACGGCTCGAGGACTCCGCCCGCCATGCCTCCGAGGCTAAGCGACTCGGCGCGGATCGTCCACGATAGCCGCTGCCCGGCGCAGTGGCGGGGTATCCGTCTCCGATTTCTTCAGTTTCGAAAAGGCGGGGCAAGGCGGAGGACGCGGAGAGCGCGGAGCAAATGAGGAGACTATGCAGCACGTGTCAGCACCGCGATCGGCCACCTGGCGGGTAACTCCTCTGCGGTGCACCCCGCCGCCACCTCGACCTTACTCCACGCGATAAAGGTGACCCTTCGTTCTCAGGAATAGTGCTTTCCCGGATACTGCGGGTGACGCCATGAAGCCTTCGGAAAACTTATTTTCTGCAAGCTTTTCAAACGTCCGGCTCGCTGCGAGGACCGACACGATACCGTGTTCACTCAAGAAATAGATCCGCCCGTCCGCCACAATCGGCGAGGCCGAGTGACTGCCGAGTATCCGCTCCCGCCAGAGCATGGTGCCGGTCTTCGCTTCGAGGCAGGACGCGATCCCCACGTCGTCCACCATAAAAATCAGATCCTCGTGCGCGATCATCGACGGCTTGTTCGGCACGTTTTTTTTCTCCCGCCACACGACTTGGGTTTCCGGCAGCACACCCGCCCCGCCGAGTTTCACGGCGAGCAACTGCCCCTTGGAAAATCCAGTCTGGAGATACACCATCCCGTGGGCCACGAGCGGCCGACTGCTTGCGCTATGTTGCGCGCGTTCCTCGAGTCGCCAAACCTCGGCACCGGTCGCAGGCTCATACGCATAGTGCGCCTTCGCACCACTGCTGAGCAAAAGTGGCCGGCCGTCCTGGGAAACGATATGCGGCGTCGAAAAACCCTTGCGGAAATCGCCGTCGGCCGTCGGACGCCCAGCCGCGTCGAGATCTTGAAAATCAACCGAGCGGTTCACCTTCCAGGCGGTGCGCCCAGTCTTCTTATCGAGGGCCACTACGAACTGAAAATCACTCCCGTCAAAATTCATGTACAGTAAATCACCGTGCAGGATCGGGGAGGAACCCGCTCCCCTAAAATGATTGCAGACGAAGTCCGTTCGTTTCCACAACACGGCGCCCGTCTTCGTGTCGAGGCACGCCGTCCCCGGAGATCCAAATGTCACATACACGCGTCCGTCTTCGATCACCGGCGTCGGCGACGCATAGGAGTTGAACTTGTGGCAAAATTGCGGCTCCGCCACGCGGAACAACACTTCCTCACGGATAATCGCCCCACTCTCCTTGTTGATACATACGACGGACAGTGCGTCGCCCGTCTCGGTCGCGGTCGTCAACCACACCTGGTCGCCCCAAATTACGGGCGACGACCACGCCTTGCCTTGAATCGCCGTTTTCCATTTCACGCGTTCACCCTCGCCAAAGGTCACGGGTAATTCCTTCGCGTCCGAACGGCCGTCGCCAGAGGGTCCGCGGAATTGCGCCCAGTTGTCACCGGCCTGCAAGCGCCCACCACAAAATCCGGCGAAGGCGAACGAGGCGGCCACTGACGCGAGGCGAAGCGAGGAGGCAAGAGATGGGTGAGCGATGAGCATGGGTAAGGGAGGATGGGTTCAGTCATACGAAGCGCGCTCCGCCTCGCGGACAATCCTGAAACACACCCCCCGGCACGGACTCACTCGCCCGCTCGACGGACACAGATTACTCCGAACGCCCGCCTACGACCGAGCCACTCGCGAGCTTCACCCGCAGCGCCACCGCCTCCTGATCGTTGCGCACGATCAACAGGTCGCCCGCCAGTGCGATGGGGTTCCACGTCTTTTCCGCGAACACCCGGAAACGGTGCAACTCACCCGGTCCCGTCGGGGTGGGCCTGAGCAGGACCAGTTCGCCGCCCTCCGACATCAACAAAAACAAATCGCCGATGAGCAGTCCCTGGCCGTGACCGTAGCGGCCTTCCTTCCATTGCGACCCTCCGTCTTTCAAATCGAGGCACGCGAATATTCCGTCGTCGAGCCCGTAAAGAAATCCTTCGCGCGCCACCGGATTCGCAAACTTCGCCTTGAGTTTTAGCGAGCGCCACACGCGGTCCGCCACGAAACGGCCATCGGCGCCCGACTTGATCTCGAGCAACTCGCTGCCCACGCCGTACCCAGCAGAAAACACCACGCGATCTCCTCCGACGACGACCGGCACCGCGACATGCGGATAGCCCACCCCCCACGGATATTCCCAGAGCACCGCGCCATCCGCCGCGTCGTGAGCGGTAATCCGCCGATGGTTATACGCGAGGATCTGCCGTCGGCCAGCCAGCGTCGTCACAAACGGCGAGCCGTATCCCGCCTCGGCTTGACCCGCAGCCCACACGCGCTCGCCCGTGTCCGCGCGATACGCCACCAGGGACTGGTTCGCCTTACCACCGGCACTGACAATCACTCGGCCGTCGAGCAACAACGGCGAGCCCGCGTAACCCCACTCCGGAATGCTCGCTCCCGTCTCCACCACGAGGTCGCGCGTCCAAAGCAGTTTCCCCGTCGCGAGGTCGAGCGCGTTCAACCGTCCGGTCGAACCCAACGTGAACACTTGGCTTCCCACAACCGTGGGCGTGGCCCGCGGGCCGACCCCGCCGATCGGATTTCCATAACGCGTCGTGTCGTGATGCGACCAGAGCAGGCGACCGTCGTTAACATCGTAACAGGTGACGCGCTCCTGACCGTCTTCTTGTTCCTGCGTCAGAGCGCGGTTTCCCACCACCACAAAACCCGACCAACCGAGCCCCACCTTGATGCGCCAGAGCGGTTGCGGCGGATGCGCGGCCCAATCGGCATCGAGCTTCGGCCCGAGGAGCACGGCGGTGCGATCCCGTCCGAGGAATTGGGGGAAATCTGGTCGGTCGGCGAGCGCCACGGAAACGGGCGCGGAGTTCGTCACGGGAGCGACCACGGCCGCCACCGCGCGCCCCGCGTTCGCCCAACGGAATTCCCAAATCGGCACGAGATCACCGCTGACGCCGCGAATCCTAAAGACCGACACGCCCAACGCCAACGCGGCCAACCCACCCAAGGTCACTCCGAGTCTCAGTCGCAGCCGTGCTCGCGAAAAAACCGTCCACCAAATCAAGAGCAGTGCAACCGTTGCCAGCACGATGCCCGTCGTGGTCAGGTTGCGCTGTTGAAAGGCCAGATCATCTCGCAAACGCACGATGGTGATCGCCGTCGTTGCCAGAGTGAGGATCAGCCCAGCGGGCCACCAGCGGAGGCGATGCGGAGCATGAGTCGTGGGAGCGGAAAGAGGCGCGGTCATTTTGCTCAAAGAGAGGTATCCACCGCGTAAGTGCAACCCGTGTAACGTTTCCCCCTTACGTTCGTCGAATCGATATTCCCGAAGCTGCCTCCTGCTCGGCTTCGCCTCGGCGCCCCCCGTCGTCGTGAAGTCATTTCCCTCCCATGAAACTCCGCAATTTCCGCCACCTCTTCTGCGCCTTCACCGCCGCCCTCGCCTCCATGCTTCCCGCGCAAACTCCGCCACCTGCCAATCCTTCGCGCGGTCCCGCCGCCCCTCTCGTCTCGGACGTCTTCGCGTGGGAGAAACTCACCGTCACGCCCACCGCCAAGGGTGTCCGCCGCGACGTGTTCGACGGTCCGACCGCCACGGTCGACAAGCTGCACTGCCATATCACCACGCTCAATCCCGGCGAGAAAAGTGGTGAGCCCTCCAAGCACCTCCAGGAAGAAGTCATTATCGTAAAAGAAGGCACCGTCGAAGCCCACTGGGATGGCCAGTCCAAGAGCGGTGGGCCCGGCTCCGTGATTTTCTTTGCTGCGGGCGCGACGACCTTTCTCCGCAACGCGGGTCCGACGCCTTGCACCTATACCGTAATCTATTACTCCACTCCGCTCAGTCCCAAAAAATAAGCTATTTTCGTTTCGATCCCACCACTCATTATTCCCTTCCATGAAAAACCGCCTCGTATCTCCGCTCCTGTTTTTCGCCGCCCTCGCCGCGCCCTTGCTGACCGCCCGCGCCGCCGATCACACCGTTAAACTCACCCCGCTCGCCGACCGCGTGCGCGTCGAAATCGGCGGTCAGCTCTTCACCGAATACATCTACAAAGGTGCCTCGCGCCCCTACCTCTATCCCGTCAACGCCGTCGATGGCACCTCCCTCGTCCGCGATTTCCCCATGAAGGAAACGCCCGGCGAAGACCACGACCACAAGCACCATCGCGCGCTCATGTTCGTGCACAGCGACGTAAACAAAATCGACTTCTGGAACGAAGGCACCTCCGGCACGAAATTCCCCAAAGGTGACACCGTCAACGACGGCATCGTCGAAGCCAAGAGCGGCGACGTCGGCGTTCTCCGCGTCAAAAACCGCTGGTTATCCCCCGACGGCAAACTCATCGCCACCGACGACACCACGCTCCGTTTCCGCGGCAACGCCACGGCCCGCACCCTCGACTACGAGGTCACCATTTATGCGCAGCCCGATACCCCGCTCGTCCTCGGCGACAACAAGGATGGCACCATGTCCATCCGCGTCGCCCAATGGATGAACGCTCCGCGCAAGGATAAGGGTAAAGACGTCCCCGGCAGCGGTACGATCATCACCGCCAATGGCGACCGCAACGGCGCCGCTTGGGGAAAACGCGCGCCATGGTGCGACTACTTCGCGCCCAAGGATGGCAAGACCTACGGCATCGCGATCTTCGATCACCCGCAGAATCTCCGGCACCCCACGTGGTGGATGGCCCGCGAATACGGGCTCTTCGCCGCGAATCCCTTCGGCCAAAAAGATTTCGAGCCCGCGGCCAAACACCCCGTTGGCAAAGGCGACCACACCGTCGCAGCCGGCGGCAAGCTCACGCTCCGCTACCGTTTCTACTTCCACAGCGGCGACGAAAAATCCGGCAAAGTAGCCGCAGCCTACGCCGCCTACGCCGCAGGTAAGTAGCCCCCACCGCCACCGTCCTCTTCTCCACGCGCCCCACGCGCTGCCTAGCTTGTTGACGCCCTGTTCGGCGAACCCGTCGAACTCGACCTCACCGCCGATCGCGCGAGCTACAGCGTCGCTTGGCTCGACTCTGCAACCCCCGGACTTCCCTCAGTCACCACGCCGTTCGCCGACAGAAAAAGCGTCATCCTCACCCCGCCCGCCAGGGGCGCCGCCGATTCCCAACGGCCGTGGGTCGCTTGGTTGAGGCGCCGTCCCGAGCATTCACGCCAGAAAGTCGCCGTGCGTTTCACGCGACGGCACTTTCCCGTCGGCCGCCGCGCCCGGTGACAAATCGAGCGCCAAGCCGGGCGCTTGGAAAGCGCCTCTGAGTCGGACCGATGTCCCCCGAGCTGGGCTCAGAGAGGACGCGCCCCAACCCGCGCACTTTCTCAAGCTCCCGCTTGTCTTGGACGAAGTGACGCCTACGTTCCGTCACTCATCAAATGAATCCCCCTGGAATCGCAAAATTGGTCGGCGTCGGCCTTTTAATTTTCGTCGCCGTCATCATGGCGTCATCTGGCACCTTCGTCGTGAAGCCCGGCTACCGTGGCGTCGAGGTGACGATGGGCGAGGCTTCTCGCGCCTTCAAACCCGAGGGCTTCGGCCTGAAGGCCCCGTTCATCACGACCATCACGCAGATCTCCATCCGCCAGCAAACCGCCGAAGACAAAGCCGAGTGCTATTCGTCGGACCTTCAACAAATCACCATCGATTTGAAAGTGCTCTTCCGCATTCCCGAAGCATCGGTCGTGAAACTCTTCCAAGACTATTACGGTGATCCCTTTCAAAGTCTCGTTGCGCCCCGCGTGCAGGAGGCCTTGAAAGAAGTCGTCGCATTGCAAAGCGCCGAGCAGATCGTGAAGAACCGCGAACAGATCAAGACGCGCTCACTCGAAATTGCCCGGCGCAAACTCGGCCCCCTCCTCGTGATCGAAGACATCGTGATTCAAAATATCGCGCTCACGAAGGAACTGGAACACGCCATCGAGGCCAAAATGGTTCAGGAGCAGGAGGCCTCGAAGTCCAAGTATTTCCAGCAACGTGTGCAGATCGAAGCCGACACCGCCATCATCCGCGCCAAGGGCGAAGCCGAATCGATTATGATCCGCGGCGACGCGCTCAAGAAAAACCCCGCCTTTGTCGATCTCCAGATCGTCGACAAGTGGGACGGGATCACGCCGGCCATCATCGGCGGCGGGGACAAGGTCATGCTCAGCTTGCAAGACATCGAACGCCTCAAGACCCAAAAATCCAATGTCCCAGCCCTACCACAACCGGCCGCTGCGAAAAGTCCCGTCCGACGCTGAACCCATGAATCCTCTCCTTGCCTCCAAGCTCATCGGTCTGGCCGCCATGACCTTTGTGCTGCTCATCCTTTCCACGGCCGCCACCTATGTGATCGAGCCCGGCACTCGCGGCCTCAAGGTCACGCTCGGCAAGACCGCCGACGGTTTCTTGCCCGAGGGCTTCGGCTTTAAAGCCCCCTTCCTCACCAGCATCGTGACGATCAATGTCCGCCAGAGGACGCAGACCGTGAAGGCCGATTGTTTTTCCTCCGATCTTCAACAGGTGAAAATAGACCTCCGCGTGCTTTACCGCGCGCCCGAATCGTCAGTCGTGCAGATCTACCGCGAGTTCGCCGGCGATCCCTTCGACAGCCTTATCGCCCCGCGCGTGCAGGAGGCCATCAAGGAAGTGACCGCACTCTACACCGCCGAGCAGATCGTGAAGAGCCGAGAAGAAATCAAGAAAAAGGCCCTCACGGCCGCGAAGCAGAAAATCGGCAATCTCCTCCTCGTCGAGGATATCGTCGTCCGGGATATCAATCTCTCGCCTGAACTTGAAAAGGCGATCGAAGCGAAGATGGTCGCGGAACAACAGGCGAATCAGGCGCGCTTTACTCAAGTGCAAACCCAAGTCGAAGCCGAGACCGCCGTCATCAGCGCCAAGGGTGAAGCCGAAGCCATTCGCGTGCGCGGTGAGGCCCTCCGGCAAAGCCCGGCGTTTCTGCGCTGGAAAATTGTCGAGCGCTGGAACGGCCGCTCGCCCATGGTCGTACCCTCCGGACCCGAAAATTCCGGAGCTGCGCTCTTGCTGCCGATTGGTCCAGCTGAGATGCCAGTGGTGCCATGACGCCACGGAAACGCGCTTTCTTCCAGTTCTTCAGTTTAGTCCTTGTCGGCTTCGCGCTCGTCTTTTTCTTCCCGCGCGCGGCGGCCTTCGCGGAAATGGCCGCGCGTGAGCTGCGCTACCTCTGGTGGATCATCTTGCTGGTCGCACTCGCCGTCTGGTTGATCTGGGGCGTCGGCCGCCGCCCCAAGGACTGACCTCACCGTCCGTTGTCGTGACACTTTCTCGCGATCTGCTCGTCTATCCAGCGTTCGCTCTTCGCCGGCCCCAGTGAGCGCGGCGGAGCGGCACGCTCACCTGCCCAATGCCCCTCCGCTTTTCCCTCGCCGTTGTTTGGATTTGCCTCGTCGCTCGTAGTACGGCGGCGGTGCCACCCAACCCGACTCCGTCGGGCCTTGAATTCGCCTTTCATCGCACCGTCCAACCGTTCCTCGAAACCTACTGCGTCGCGTGTCACGGCCAGGAAACCACGAAGGCCGAATTGGACCTCAGCCTCTACACCAACGTGGCCAGAGTCACCGCCGGTTTTACCCACTGGGAGCTCGTGCTCGAACGCCTCGAGGCCGGCGATATGCCGAACGAAAAGGCCAAGCAATTCCCATCCGACTCGTTGCGCGCCGAAGTCGTCGCGTGGATACGCGCGTTTCGTCAGGCCGAGGCTGCGAAAAATGCTGGCGACCCGGGCCCCGTGCTCGCCCGGCGGCTCAGCAACGCCGAATACGACTACACGATCCGCGATCTCACCGGGGTCGATATCCGGCCGACAAAAGAATTCCCCGTCGATTCCGCCAACCAAGCCGGTTTCGACAACTCCGGTGAATCGCTCGCGATGTCGCCGGCGCTGTTGAAAAAATATCTCGGCGCCGCCCGCACCGTCGCCGAGCACCTCGTACTGCAACCGGCAGGCTTCGCATTCGCGCCGCACCCCGCCGTCGTCGATACCGACCGCGACCGCTATTCGGTGCAGCGGATCATCGACTTCTACCGGCGGCAACCGACTGACTACGCGGATTATTTCCTAGCGGCGTGGCGCTTCAAACATCGCGCAGCTCTCGAGCGGGACGGTGCCTCACTGGAAGCCATCGCCGTCGAGGCCAGGGTGAGTCCCCGGTATCTAGCTACGATCTGGGCCACTCTCACCGGGCCAAAGGCGGACGTGGGCCCGATCGCCACATTGCAGTCCCGCTGGCTCGCGTTGCCGGTCGCCGGACCGACCGCGGAATCCGTCGCCACCGCCCGCGCACAATGTGAGCAGCTGCGCGATTTCGTTGTGGGGCTCCGCGATAAAATCATCCCCGACGTGACCAACCTCACCGCCCCGCCCATGCAGCAGGGCTCACAAGTCTTCGTGCTCTGGAAAGATCGGCGGATGGCGGAAAACCGCCGGCGTTACGACGTCACCGCCTTGCAGGTCGAGGGCCAGCCCGTCGCCCAACCCGGCGCCGTCAAGACCACCGCGCCCACCGTGGCCGCTGCGGGCAAACGGCCCGTCAACCCGAACGCCGCGACGTCCGCGACCTACAAAATGGCGCTGGCCCGCATCCGCGTCGCCGATCCCGATCTCACTGTGCCCGCCGAGCCAGCGGAGCGCACTCGCCACGAGGTCGAGTTTGCCCGCTTCGCCGCCGTCTTCCCCGATGCGTTCTACATCAGCGAACGCGCGCGCGTCTATGCCGACCCTGAAAAGGAAAAGAGCCTCGGCGGACGACTGCTGAGCGCGGGCCTGCACAGCATGACCGGGTTTTTCCGCGATGATGCCCCGCTCTCAGATTTGATCCTCGACGAACCGGGCCGGCGGGAGCTCGACCGGCTCTGGCGCGAGTTCGACTACGCGGCCTCCGTTCCGCAGCGGATGCACATCAGCTTCGTGTGGTTTGAGCGCACCGACTCGCGCTATATGACCGACGCGGAATTCGATCCCTACCGCCCCGAGGATAAATCCGTTACCTCGCAGGAGAAGGTCAGGCGACTCGCCGAGATTTACCTAGCGAAAGCGCAAAAAAACAAGGCCAGCGAGACCGTGCAGCAGGCCATCCGCGAGCACTTCGAAATCGCCGCCGCCAACATTCTCCAAGTCGAACGCGACCGGATCGCCGCCGAGCCGAGCCATCTCCGCGCACTCCAGGATTTCGCCGCGCGCGCGTATCGCCGTCCACTCACGAACAAGGAACGCGACGGCCTCGTGGCCTTCTACCGCGAGTCGCGCGATACCAACGGCCTCGACCATGAAGACGCCATGCGCGACTGCCTCGCGAGCGTACTCATGTCTCCACATTTTTGCTACCGTATCGATCTCGTCGATCCCACCCCGCGGACGACACCGTCCAGCGCGACCCGCGCCGGTACGCACCCCCTGTCCGACTACGCGCTCGCGAGCCGGTTGAGCTATTTTCTCTGGTCGAGTTTGCCTGACGCGGAACTGCTCGCGCACGCCGCGGCGGGCGATTTGCATGAGCCCAAGGTCATCGCCGCCCAGTCGCGGCGTCTCAGCGCCGATGAACGCATCCGAAACTTCACTACGGAGTTCGGCGGCAACTGGCTCGATTTCCGCCGTTTCGAGGAAATCAACACCGTGGATCGCGAGCGCTTTCCCGCCTTCACGAATGAGCTGCGCGCCGCGATGTTCGCGGAGCCGCTTCACTTCCTAATCGACCTCGTGCGCGCGGACCGCCCCGTCCTTAACCTCCTCTACGCCGACTACACGTTTGTGAATCCCGTCCTCGCCCAACACTACGGCATGCCCGCCGTCACCGGCCCGCCGGACGCTTGGGTGCGCGTCGAGCACGCCGATCGTTTCGCGCGGGGCGGGCTTCTGCCGATGGCCGTTTTTCTCACCGCGAATTCGCCGGGCCTGCGCACCAGTCCCGTGAAACGCGGCCACTGGGTCGTCAGTCGCCTGCTCGGCGAGCGCATTCCGCCGCCCCCGCCGACCGTCGCCGCCTTGCCGCCCGACGAGTCCAAGATGGGCGACCTCACGTTGCGCGACGCGCTCGCCCGGCATCGCGAAGATAAATCCTGCGCGAGCTGCCACGCCCGCATCGACTCCTTCGTCCTCGTCTTCGAAGGCTTCGGCCCGGTGGGCGAACGGCGCGAAAAAGATCTCGGCGACCGTCCCGTCGACACCCGCGCGTCGTTCCCCGGCGGCCAAGAGCGCACCGGCGTCACGGGCCTGCGCGAATTTCTTCACGACCGCCGTGAATCCGATTTCCTCGACAACCTCTGCCGCAAGCTGGCCGCCTACGCGCTCGGCCGCACGTTGCTGCCGTCCGATGATGGTTTGATCCGGGACATGCGCGCGAAACTGGCGACCAACCAACAGCGATTCAGCGCTCTCGTTGAAACCATCGTCACCAGCCCGCAGTTTCTCACCAAGCGCGTCTCCTCCGTCTCCGCCACCCTCCCCGCCCATGCCCGCGATTAATCAAAACTCCCCCGCCGCGCTCCGTTACCAGATTTCCCGGCGAACGTTTTTGCGCGGTACGGGTGTCGTGATGGCGCTCCCGTGGTTGGAGTCGCTCCCCGTGTGGGGCGCTCCAGCGGCGCCCGCCTCCCCCGCTGCGCCCACGCCCTATCCGCAACGATTCGCCGCCGTGTTCATGGGCAACGGCATCAACAGCCAGCATTGGTGGGCCAGGGGCGCCGGGGCCGAGATGGAGCTGGGCAAAACGCTGAAGCCGCTGGAGCCGTTTCGCGCCAAGCTGAATGTCATCAGCGGCCTCTACAACCGCTCCGCCACGGGCGTCGGCATCCACCCCGGCATGACAGGTAATCTCCTCTCCGGCCTGCCGCTCACCAAGGGCGCCGTCCTCCACGGCGGCGTCAGCATGGATCAGATCCTCGCGTCGCGCCTCGGCCACGAGACGACTCAGCCCAGTCTCATCCTCGGCTGCGAACAACCCATCACGGGTTATCACGAGACGAATTTCTCGATGGCCTATAGTTCGCACATCTCTTGGGAGAACGCGGACTCTCCCGTCCCGATGGAGGTCTACCCGTCGCTCGCGTTCGACAGCCTGTTTGAAAACCGCGGCAGCCGTCGCACCCAGAGCATCCTCGACCGCGTCAAGGAGGACGCCGCTAGCCTCAACCGACAGGTCAGCGCCGCCGACCACGCCAAGCTCGACGAATATCTGAACAGCGTGCGCGAGGTGGAAAGACGCGTGGACCGCATGCGCAGCGATCAACAAAAAGCCGCCGACAACGCCCGGACTCGCGGCCGGCCGATGGTCACCATGAACCGCCCCGACAACGGTCTACCCGAAGACATCCGCGAACACATGCGCCTCATGTGCGACATCGTCGCCCTCGCGTTTCAGACCGATAAGACCCGCATCGCGACTCTCCTGCTCTGCCGCGACCTCTCCGGTTTGTTCTATCCGTTTCTGGGCGTACGCAAGGCCCACCACAGCGCCTCTCACGACGACCAGTCGGCCGACTATGAAAGCATCGCCCGTTACTACGTCGGGCACCTCGCCTACCTTGCGGGCCGACTGGAAGCGATGCCCGAAGGCGATGGCACCGTGCTCGATCACACCTGCCTGATGTATCTCTCAAATATGTGGTCCGGCACAAAGCACGATAACAGTAAGGTTCCCCTCCTCACCGTCGGCGGCTTCGGCGGCACGTTGGCGACGGGGCGCATCCTCGACTACACCGACAAGGGCGATGAGAACCGCAAACTGTGCAGCCTCTATCTCTCGCTGATGGACCGCGCCGGCGTTTCCCTGCCCCGCTTCGGCGACGCCGACACCCGCCTCGCGGGGATCTGAGCCAAGGATGAGCTCAGACTCATTCGCTGCTCTCACTCGAGAAGATACGGGAACTCGCTCAGCCGCGAACACCCGCGCCCGCCGCGTCGCCGACGGCCACGACGCCCAACCCAGCCCATAACCACAGCAAACGGCGCCCTTCTGAGGTCCGATTCCATTGCTTGGTCCAACCGTCTGGAGCGACGTCCGCTGCCATCAACGCACGCAGCGCCCGCTGTTGTCCCGCAGTCAGCTCGTGTTCGAACCGCACGTGAAACGCCGCACAATTAAAAACCGCCTTCACGGTTCGACGCGCGCCGCTCTGGCTAAAACGCACCGAAAACAACCCCGTCCACTGCAGCGGTCGCGTGCCCTCGCCTGCCCGCGTCACCGCCAACGCCCCGGCTGGCGCTCGTCGCAACATGATCCGATGAAATCCCGCCGGCCGCGCCTGATCCAAGCGTGCGGCCAATTCACCGACGCCCGCCGGATACAACACGCGATCATTCTTTCGCTCCGCCGCCAAGTGTAGTGCCATCGGCAGCACGTCGGTGCCGGCCACTTCCCAGCCACTGTGATTCGCCTCGGCCCGCCACCGCGCGAGCGACCAGTTATTGAAGTGTGGCCCGCACACATCACCGCCGAGATAACTCGACGACATCGTCGCGAGCTCCCCGCTGCCGTC
>CANIJN010000079.1 GCA_947467625.1 Opitutia bacterium
AGTCCGGTGGAAACGCCGCGCACGCCGCCGCGAGGATGGTAGCGGCCCGTGAGAAACTCGGCGCGGGTCGGCGCGCACACGGCGCACACGTAGAAGCGGTCAAACTGCGCGCCGTCGCGACCGATGGAATCGATATTCGGCGTGCGCGCGAGTTGGTTGCCGTTAATGCCGTAGTCGCCCCAACCGGCATCGTCGGCCAGGAAAACGACGATGTTCGGCGGACGCGATGGCGCGGCGGCGGTGAGGAGTACGACGGGAGCGAACAGCAGCCCGGCGAAGGCGAAGAGGGAGCGTAGAGACATGGAGAACAGGATGGGGAGCGGGGCTATTTTTTCTGCTTTGCCTTTTGGGCGTTGGACTCAGGGGAGCCCGGGCGGATTGACGCACGGCCATTCGGCTTGGTGACGTCGTAGGTAGGATTGGCGGTCGGAAATTTTGCGCCGACGGTGCGCTGCCAGGCGGCGAGCTCGGTACGGAGCGCGACGACGCGGGCGGGTTCGCGCGCGGCGAGGTCGGTGGCCTCGGCGAGATCGGTGACGACGTTGAACAGTTCGCAGCGGTCGTCCTCGAACCAATGAATGAGTTTCCAAGGGCCGCGGCGGACGGCGGCAGCGGGAGCACCGCCCTGATTGCCGTAATGGGGATACTGCCAGAAGATCGCGCGCTCGGACGCGGCGCCCCCGCGGAGCACCGGCACGAGACTGACCCCGTCGAGAATCTGTCCGGGGGCGGGTTTCGCGCCGGCGGCTTCGAGGAGTGTCGGGAAAAAGTCTGGACTGCTCACGGGCGCGCCGATCACTGAGCCGGGTTTCACCGTGCCCGGCCACCGCACGATGAGGGGCTCGCGGATGCCACCCTCATACATCCAACCCTTGCCGCCGCGCAGTGGCAGATTGGACGTGGGCCAGCCCTCGCTGGTGGAAAGGCCGCCGTTGTCGCTCGTAAAAATGACGAGGGTATTTTCGCGCAGGCCGAGCGCATCGAGTTGCGCGAGGACTTTGCCGACAGCGAGGTCCATCGCCTCGACCATGGCGGCGTAAACCGCGTGAGCCTGCGTGAGGCGGACATCGCGCTCCCCTTCCCGTCCCCATTTTTCCGTGAGGCCGAGGCGGGCGCGTTTCTCTTCGTATTTCTTCTGAAGATCGGCGCGCGCCATCAGCGGCGTGTGCACGGAGTAGAACGGGAAGTATGCGAAGAACGGGCGGTCTTGGTTCGCCGCGATAAATTTGGCGGCCTCGGTGGCGAGGCGGTCAGGGAGGTGTTCGCCAGGCGGGCCGTCGGGTAGGCGCGGATTGTCGTAAGGAGAAAAATATTTGTCGCCGCCGTAGGGCCCGCCCTTGTCGATACCGCCGAGGTTGTGGTCGAAACCTTGATTTTCAGGCCACCAGCCCTGGGGTCCGAGGTGCCACTTGCCGGCGAAGAAGGTGGCGTAGCCGGCCGCCTTGAGTGATTTCGCGAGCGTGGGCGAGTCGAGCGCGAGACGGTCGGAATACGCGGCGGGGAGGAGCTTCGTGTTGCGCTTCCAAGCTTCAGGCTGAGGGGCGCCGATGTAGTCGGTGATACCCGAGCGCTGCGGCCATTGACCGGAGAGAATGCTCGCGCGGGTGGGCGAACACACCGGACACGCAGCGTAGGCGTCGGTGAATTTCGCGCCGTCGCGGGCCAGCCGGTCGAGGTGCGGCGTCTCGTAGAACGTGCTGCCATAGGCGCCGAGATCCTGGCGGCCGAGGTCGTCGGCGAGGAAGAAAATAACGTTCGGCGGCCGCGACGCACCCCTCACGGCGGCGGACACCGCCCCAAAGGACGCGAGCACGAGCGCACTGGAGAATAAAAAACGGGCGAGCGTCATTTTGACTTCTTGGCCTTTCCTTTCTTCGCCGCCGGAATATCGGGATCGTTGACCGGACCGGACATGGGTGGGGTTTCGTAGAATTTTCCGTCGTCGATGACGCGCGGATCGCCGGTGCGGGTGAGTTCGCCCATCAGGCGCATTTCCATTTTCGCGCGAGCGGCAGCGTAGCGCGGATCGGCGGCGACATTCTTGGTCTGCTGGGGATCGGATTTGAGATCGTAGAGTTCCTCGCGCGGGCGTTTGCCGTAGATCCAATCGAAATGAGCTTTCCACTTGGGATCGTTGCGCATGCTGACGAACCATGCCTTCGACGGGCTAGCGTCATCATCGGGGAGTGTGGCGCGGGTTTCCTCGGTGAGTTCGGTGATAGAGGGAGGATTGGGACCGTCGAGGCGGTAGGGATCACCGAGCGGCCAGCGTTCGGGGTGAAAATTGATGATATAGAGAAAATCGTGCGTACGAATCGCGCGTTGCGGATACGGCAGGTAGTCGGCGCGGGCAATTTCAACGTGACGCTCGCGACCAACGTAAACGGCGTCGCGGGACGGCTCCACTTGGCCGGACTTGGTGGAACGTAGGAGATTGACGAGGCTGCGGCCAGTCATGACGGCGGGCGGTTTCAGCCCGCCCATTTCGAGAAACGTGGGGGCGAGATCGGGCAACGTGATGAGATCGTCAACCACGCGCCCGCCGCTCACGCCGGGGCCGCGGATTGCGAGGGAGACACCGACACCGAAATCGTAAAGGTTGCATTTGCCGTGGCCGAACCCGGGCGCGCCGTGGTCGCCGCTGACCACGATGACCGTGTTGTCCAATTCGCCGACCTCGGCCAGGCGCGCGAGCAAGACGCCGAGGGCGGCGTCGACGGCTTGCGCCTCGCCAAGGTAGTCGGCGAAATCTTCACGGAGCTCTGGGACGTCGGGCAGATAGGGCGGCATTTTTCCTTTCAGCGAGTCGGGGTCGATGCCCCACAGTTTTTTACCCGAGCCGTTCATCCACTTGCGGTGCGTCGTGGTCGGGCCGAACCAATAGCAGAAGGGCTGACCGGGTTTGCGGGCAGCGAGGAAATCGTTGAAATTACCGCGGACCTCATCGTAGAGGACGTTCTTGGCGGCCTCGAGCGGCTTGCCTTGGGCGACCATAGTGGTGACCTGCGTGGAGAACTTATTAAACCCACTACCGGCCTTTTCGTAGGCGTATTTTCCGGCGCCGTAGGGCGCGTTATTGGGTGTGCCAGGACCCCAGACTTTATAGGTCGCACCGAGGTGGTAGCCGGCCTCACCCAACATAAGCGCATAGGAAGGATTGGAATAATCCCAGATGGCACCGCGCAGAATAGACGCGCGGCCCGTGCGCCAGAAGTGTTGGCCGGAGAGGATCGCGCTGCGGCACGGCGTGCAACTCGGGGCGGACACAAACGCACTGCGAAAGAGCACGCCTTCACGGGCCACGCGATCGAAGTTCGGCGTCTGCACGGCATCGCTCAGGGTGCCGGGGCCGTCGAGCTTCGCGTAGGCGCTCGCGTAGCGCCCCCAATCGTCGGCGAACGCGAAGAGGATATTGGGACGTTTCGGTTCGGCGGCGGAAGCAGAGGCGGCGATGTGAACGGAAACGAGGATGAAGAGGAGGAGGGGTTTCATAATGTAAAAACGGGGAATGGATTGATGACGGTGTTCTTAATCGCCCTTGGCTTTCCGATTCAATGGAAACTCCGGCGCGTCGGTGCGGGCGGTGGTCAATAGTTTTTCGAGGACGGCGGCGACAGCGGGTTCGGCACTTGAGAGGTTTTGGGTTTCCCCGATGTCGGTCGCTAGATTGTAGAGTTCGACTGGGCGCCCGGGTGCCGCGCGAAAGGCCTTCCAATTGCCGCGGCGGACGGCTTGTTGCGGCGCTGCTTCCCAATAAAAGTGATCGCGCAGGACCTGCTTGGTCGGCTGCCCGGTGAGCGTAGGCACAAGGGAGACGCCATCGAGGCCCGCAGGAATGTTCGCACCCGCGAGCGTCGCGAAGGTGGGAAACATGTCGGCGAAATCGGAGACGAGCAGCGATTCGCTGCCGCGCGCAATATGGCCCGGCCAACGCGCGATGAACGGCACGCGAATGCCACCCTCGTAAAGCGTGAACTTCAGATCGCGGAGCGGGCCGTTGCTATCGAAGAACTCGGGATCTTGGCCGCCGGCGGTGATGGGGCCGTTGTCGCTGGCGAAAATCACCAGCGTGTTGGCGGAGAGTGTGAGTTCATCGAGCAAATCGAGGAGGCGGCCGATGTCGCGGTCGAGGCGCGTGATCATCGCGGCGCGGGCAGCACGAGGTTCCTTTTGCGCCGAGTACGTTTTGGCGCCGGGAAACGGTCTGGGCTCGGGCCACTTGCCGCGGTATTCGGCGAGCGAGTCATCGGGCACGGCGACCTCGGCGTGCGGGAGGGTGAACGCGCCGAAGAAGAAAAACGGCTCGTTTTTGTGGCGGCGAACAAAGTCGAACGTCTCGCGCATAAATAGATCCTGCGAATACACGGCACGGCGACCGCCTGTGTTTTCGGGGATTTCGACGCGCCGGCCGTTTTTCCAAAGATAATCAGGATAGTGCGTGTGGGCGTGGCCTTGGTCGATGAAGCCGAAAAACTCGTCAATGCCCTTGGCCGAGGGTGAACCGGTGCTATCGAGATCGCCGAGGCCCCATTTGCCGACGGCGCCCGTGGCATAGCCCACCTCCTTGAGTGCCGACGGAAAGGTGCGGTCGGCAGCACGCAACGGGAGTTTGCTGTTGGCGCGAATCGGGGTGTGCCCGCCGTGCAGCCCCGTCATGAGCACGGTGCGCGAGGGCTGGCACGACGGAGCGCCCGCGTAGTGTTGAGTGAAACGCATCCCCTCCTGCGCCATGCGATCCAACCGCGGCGTGCGGATCAGTTTCTGACCGTAGCTGCCGAGGTCGCCGTAGCCGAGATCGTCAGCGAGGAGATAGATGATATTGGGTTTGGGTGCTTGGGAAAACGCGCCGGTGGCCAAAGCCAACACGCACCCGGCGACGAGGGGAAAACGAAAAAACCGCATGGGTTGAACGGCGACGATGGAGCGGACCTCACCCGCGGGGCAATCCTCTTTGCCGGGCCGCAGGCGGGCGTCGCCGCGGCGCATGAACCCCAACCCAAAGCTGCTCTGTGGGGCACTCTGAAAATTCACACCTGAATAGAGCCACGGCAGAAGGCACAGAGGACACGGAGCCCAACCACGGAGGGCACAGAGCACACCGGTGTGATGAGCTCCGTGGGCTCTCGGTCCGTCCCCTGGTCACAACCGCAACTGACGGCTGGCACCAAGCAGACCGTTACGCCCCTGCGCGTTCAATATTCTGAAATTTGTCTGGAGGTTGAAGCCTGCTGTCAGGCGATTTAGGCGTGGTCCGTCGGCCAAATGTGAAATCGCCTGCAAGCAGGCTCCTACCTCCAAGCCGGTTAAGCTTTTCTTAAACGCGCAGGTTGGCCTCAAAACACGTGCTTGATCCCGCAGGTCCAGTTGATGCCGTTGACCTCGTAGAACTGCACGACCGCCGCATTAGCCCCGACTTTTTCCATGATGAGGTAGGGTTCGTTGAAGATGTTGCGGGCGGAGAAAAAGAAATTCATCCGCGGCGTGATCCGGTAGCCGCCGCCAATGTCGAGGTTGGCGCGGTGCCGGTAGAAGCGGGGAGTCGTGAGGGAGATGTTCGAGGGGTAGTTGTCGCGCCAGTTGAGATTCGTGTAGGCGTTCAGCTTGCGGTAACTGTAGCTCAAGCCGGCGTTGATCGAGTGCGGCACCATGTTGACCTTCGGAATGCTCGCGTAGCTGCGGGTGTAGCTCGCGCGGACGTTGAGACCGCGAAACATCTCAGGGAGAAACGAGAGGCTCTGGCTGTATTCGAGCTCCATGCCGCGCACCGTGACGTCGCGCTCGCTCGAGGTGGTGGTGATGAACTGGTAGTTGGAGAGATCGAGCTCACCGTTGTAGCCGTATTCCTGAGCGGTGAGGGTATTGGCAATAAAGAGACCCTTCACGTTGTTTTGGTAAACATTCGCAGCGAGGATGCCGACGGGCTCGAAGTAGTAGGCGAGGCGGGCCGCAAAGTTGCGGGACGTCTCGGGCGTGAGCGACGGATTCGGCAGGCGCACTTGAAACGCGTCGTCGTTGATCTCCCAAACGCCGGAAATGTCGCGGAAGGTGGGGCGGCGGATGGTCGAGCTAAAGCCGAACTGGGCGTCGAAGTTCTGGTTAATTTTGTATTTCACCGAGGCGCTGGGGAAATAGTTTCCGTAGCTGCCAATGCGATGGACCTTGGGCTTGGAGAAATACTGATACTTCAGACCGTCGATCGTGGTGGCGCGTCCGTTAGTCTCGGCGAAGCCGGCTTTCGCGAGTTCGGCCGAAGAACGCGGATCAAACTCCAGCGAATCGCTCGTCGTATCCTCGCGCCGAATACCCGCGCGGAGAATCACGCGGCCGATCGTCGTGGTGCCCATGAGAAAACCGGCATCGATCGTCTCCTCGTAGTTGCGCCGGTTGCCGATGAAGGCGTTGTAGAAATTGGTGGCCGTGATCGTCTGCGAGAACAATTCCGGGTGCTCGCGGAAGAGTCCGCCAAGGCGCACGAGGTCGGGCGACCACACGGTGCCGCCGCCGATGGAGCGGAGGCTGGAGTCCGTATTGGTCGAGCCCATGTCGAAGTCGAAGGGTGACTTATAGGCGGCGTAACCACCACGGGCGGGCGCGCCATTGAGGTTGAAGCGCAGCGATTCGGTATCGAGGCGGAAGTCGCGGACTTCGAAACGGCGCTTGACCCCGCCTTTCCATGCGATCGGCAAAATCTTCGTGGTGCGATACGAGCCGATCACTTCGCCGCTGTAGACGTCGGTCATGGCATAACGACCGTCGTCGATCGTGATCGTGGGATTGGTGAAGCTAGCGCCGTTGTCGATGTCGGGACCGCCGGTCTGGACGATTTTCCAATCGACGCTCTTCAGCGATGAGCGCTGGGCCGTGAAGCCGACACCGGCTGCGGTGGGACCGCCGGCATCGCGGATCGAGCCGCGGCGACCACGGGGGTCATACCAGCTGATGGAATTGGAGCCGGCGAATTTGCCTTCGAGGAGGAAATTGCCTGCGCGGTATTCAAACTTCGGTACGGCAGTCATGGTCTGGCCGAGCTTCACGATGGCGGCGGGATTATTGCCCACACTGCCGGCGGTGGTGGCGGTGAAATTGATCAACGGATCGGTGCCGATGACCGTACTGCGCGCGCCGGTGTTAAAGGTGAGCGAGCGCTGCGGGTTGTTCAGATCGGCGTAATTGTAGAGAAGCGTGAGGGAGAGAACGAGGCGCTCGGTGGCCTTGAAGTCGGAGGTAAAGTTAACCGTCGAGCGGCGATTGGTGCGCGGGGCGTGCAGGACGTTGATCGCGGTAATGACGGCGGGGCGCGGGTCGGCCGGGGTGGGTGTGTAATTGTAAGTGGTGGTCGTGCGGGCATTAGCGGAGTAGGCCATCGACTCGCTGACGTTGAGGTTCACGCCGAGGCGTTTGTTGAAGAACACATCGGAGTAGTCGAGGATGCCGCCGGGGTGAATTTTCCGCGAGAGGCGGTCGTCGGGGCCGTAGGTTTCCTCGAAATTGAAGCGCGTAGAGAAGGCCGTGAGGTTGGCCTGTGCCGACATCCGGCGGCCGGCGCGGTCGAAGGCGCGCTTGGTCTTCAAATTGATCGTGCCCGCGGGCGCGTTGGCGTCGACGTCGGCGCTGATCGTCTTCGACACCTCGATGGACTCCATGCTGGCGAGCGAAACTTGCTCGAAGGAAAACGCGCGGGCGTTGCCGGAGGCGCCTTGATTGGCGTCGGCGCTGCCGAGGGAAACGCCATCGAGCGTGACCTGCGTGTATTCAGAATCGAGGCCGCGGAGACGGATCGTGCGGACCTCGCCCTGGGTGAGATCGAGTTCGACGCCCGGCATGTGCTTGAGGAATTCACCCACGTTACCCTCGGCGACATCGCCGAACACGTCGGAGGCGACGGAGTTGGTGATGTTCATGGAATTGCGCTGGTCCATGATCGCCTTCGCGTTGCCCTCACGCTCGGTGGAGACGGTGAACGCGGCGAGTTGAGTCGGCCCCGTGGTGCTGCTCGCGGGCGCCTGAAGGGTACTGATCAACTCGAAATCGCGCGTAACGATGCCCTCGGCCGGAACCTGGACCGTGGTCGTGATGGGGCGAAAGCCGGTGTAAGTGACGATCAGAGTCACCGGCCCCGCCGCGACGGGAGAAAGGCGATAGGTGCCGCCGTCTTCCGAAGTGGTGACCTGGCCGGTCGCATCGACGCGGATCTGGGCGTTGCGAAGGTATTCACCGCTGGCGGGACTGAAGATGCGACCGGTGATCGTTCCTTCCGCGGCCGCATGGGCGATTCCCAGCGACGAGCAAAGCGCGATGAAAACAAAAATCAGAGGCAGGCCGCATAAACGGGACCAGCCTCCGCAATGAGGAGCGGAGAACTTCATAGGGTAATAGGTAGGGAGAGCGTTGAAACGAAACGCGCATAAACAGTGACACGCGAGTAGAGAAAGTGATGAGGCCGCACTTTGGAATGATCACGCCCGAGGCTATCCCACTTTCGTGCGCGGTTGCGACGACTGAGGGTGGGCGGGCACGTCCCTGTGCCCGCGCATGGACCGCGCCTGGCTATTCCGACATTTTGATGATCCCGCGGCGGATCGCCTCGGCCGTAGCCTGCGCGCGGTCGTTCACGTCGAGTTTTTCGAGGATGTGACTGACGTGGCGTTTAACGGTATCTTCAGAGACGCCGAGCTCAGCCGCGATTTCCTTGTTTGCCCGACCGGCTGCAATCAGGGCGAGTATCTCGCGTTCACGCGGGGTAATCGCGGGGCCGAGGCGGAGCGCGGCGAGACGCCGGTCCACTTCGGGGGGGAGCGAACGGACTCCACGCGCCACGTGCTGCAGCGCAGCCAGCAGTTCGTCGCGCGAGGCGGATTTTTGCAGATAGCCGAGGGCGCCGGCATCGAGCGCGGCCTGCACCTCGTCGTCGCGGGCAAACGTGGAAAAAATCAAAACGCGCGCCGCCGGATCGAAAACCCGCAGCGCAGCGGTGGCGTCCACGCCACTCATCCCGGGGAGCTGGAGGTCCATGAGGACAACCTGCGGACGCAGCCGCCGGTAGCACGCGACGACGTCTTCACCTCGGTCTGCCTCGCCAACGACTTGGATCGTGTCGTCGAGTTCGAGCGACGCGGCGAGGCCACTTCGCACGACGAAGTGGTCGTCGACGATGAACACTTTCAGACGTGAGGAGGAGTCGAAGGACATGGGCAATAGTAAGGGTATCGCGGGAAGCCGTTGCGACTAGGCTGCGGGGGACGGTGGGAGACTAACCGCAGCGGCGGCGTCGGGGCGCAGGGGCACGACGACCGCGACGGTGGCGCCTTTTTGCAGCACGCTGTGCCAGGTGATTTTCGCGCCGATTTTGCGTCCACGTTCACGCATGCCCGCGCAACCGAAATGACCGCGTTTGCGCTCGAGCGCGGTCGTCGCATCGAAACCGCACCCGTTGTCCACGATGCGCATCGTTAGTTGCTGTGCCCCGGTCGCAACTTCGACGGTCACATGCGTAGCTCGGCCGTGTTTGCGGGCGTTGTTGATCGCTTCGCGGGCGATCATGCGCAGATCGTGCACGGTGCCGGCCGCCAAAGGCGGCAGCGCGCTCGCCGCGGCAATGCGCACGAGCACGTCGTCATCCGCGTTGGCCCGCACCGCGACGGACTCAAGGGCGGCGAGCAGGTCGCCGGCGGTCTCGGCCGGATCGCGCAGATCAGAAATCAGGTCGCGGGTTTCGACTTGAATGCGAGTCACCAGATTACGAGACGCGCCGATGAGGCCTTTCCCTTTTTCATCAATCACGCGCGTCGCCAGCGCATCGAGCCGCAGACTCACGCCAGCCAGTTCTTGTTCGAGCGTGTCGTGAAACTCCCGGGCGATCCGGTGGCGCTCCTGTAACGCCGCCTCCGCTTCGATGCGGTGCCGCAGCGCGGCGGTTTGGCGCCGGACCTGTCGGCGCAAGATCGCGATCCACCCGCCGGCCACGAGTGTCAACCCGGCGAGCGCGGCCAGCACCGCGCTAAGTCGCCGAGGCGTCCACCACGAAGGCGTCCGCAGCACCTCCAGCCCGGACGGCAGGACCGCCCGCAAACTGACCAACTCAGGGTCACTGCGAAAACCCGGACCGAACACCGTGGAATCGACCTGAAAAATTCCGGTGAGGCGGACCAACGCGCCCGCCATCGGGACCAGGGCACCCTCGGGCACGCGCGCTTGAAGGGTGCGCTGATTTCCCTGGAGCAACAAAGTCGTGCCGGCTTCAGCTTTGAACGAATCGCGCACCGTGCCGACGACGCGGACCAACCGCCCGTCGTGTTTGCCGGGGTAAGGATCGCCGCGCCGGTTGTAGAGCTCGTCGATGGTCGCGACGTCCAACGGACGTGGAGCCGGGCCCGGCGTGCGCCCGAGCACCTCGGCATCCACAACCGATGCGCTGAATCGCTCCATCGAGGGAAATCCGACGACGGTTACCCGATCGCCGGGCGAGAGTGGTGTCGGCTGACCCAAACGCACGGCAAACGCCATCGCTCCTTGTTCCAGGAAAACCTGATCGTGACCCAACGTCGCGGTCACCACGCCTTCGAGACGCACTCGCTGTTCGCCGAGACCCGTCACCCGAAACGCGTGCAAGTCCTCGGCAGAAACCTGGGGTGCTTCCGCGGCGGGTGGCGCGGCGCCCACGACGACGACATCGGCCCAATTGATGACGCGGAGGTAAGGCTGCACGAGCTGACGGCGTGGCGTGTTAATCAGCCCGGCGGCGAGTCCCGTAATGCGCACACGGTGGTCGATCAGCGTTCGCTCGGAAGCCGGCGAATCTTCGATCCGGACGTCGATGACCCGCGATCCCATCGCGAGTCGGAGCAGACTCTTCCCCGCATCGACCGGCTGCACAGAGCGCACGATGCCCTCAACCGTGACGCGCTGGTAGTGATAGCGCCCAAAATAGAGGTCGTCGAATTGGGCCCGAATGCCCGGCGGCAACTCCCGGCGACCCAGCAGGCGAAACGTCGAATCGTCGAGCCCCGGGAGGTAGAGACCAAGACGGGTTTTGCTCGTCAGTTCGATCTCGTCGCCGACGGCCGGAGGCGGCGTCCGTGCCGGCAGGCGAAAGAACGTGGTGGAAGTATCATCCTGCAGGAAGACAGCCGAAGGACTTTCGACAAACACGACGACCCCGCGCAGCCGCGCCGCGATGCCGCTCGCCGCCTCCGCGGGCGTGAGCGCGCGGACCTCGAGGGCTGTGGTGAGGACGCGGTCCTGGGCGTGCAGCGCGCCGGGGAGCGCGAGGAGGACGAACAGCGCGCAGACGTGGAAGCGGGACGGAAACATCGGGAAGAGAGCAGCGTTCGAAGCAGGCCGGACTTCAGTCCGCCTTACGAGGCCGTTACGGTGTCCGAAAGGCGGACTGAAGCCCACCCTCCTCTACCCGAACAACGCTGCAATGGGTTTCCCGCCGTCGGTGATCGGCACGGGGCGCGACGCATTGACGAGGTCCTTCGCGGGATTGATGCCGAGGGCGGCATAAACGGTGGCGTGGAAATCGGGGACGGACACAGCGTGCTCGACGGGCTTGCCAGAAAGCGCGTCGGTCACGCCGTAAGCCCCGCGATGGCGCAGTCCGCCGCCGGCGAGCACGAGACTAAACGCCGACGATTGGTGTCCGCGACCACCACCACGGTCGAATTGCCCCGGGCGACCAAACTCCGTGCCCATCACAATGAGCGTTTTGTCGAGCAGCCGTTTTTCCTGAAGATCAGAAATCAACGCGGAGAGTGCGGTGTCGAGCTCACGAATGAGGATGTGTTGGTTGAGCTGACCAGCGTTGTGGGTGTCCCAGCCAGCGCCGTTAATAAAATTCAGATTGTGCGAGACCTCGATGAAGCGGACGCCGGCCTGCACCAACCGACGCGCGAGGAGGCAGCGCTGGCCGAACTCGCCGCCGTAGCGCTGGCGAACCGAGGCTGGCTCCTCGCCGAGTTTGAAGTGACGCATGAATCCAGGGCCAGCGAGACGGAGGGCTTCGCGTTGCACTTCGGCGTAATCGGTCAACACCGCGTCGTCGGCCGCGCGTTGTTGCAAGGGCGCGAGGAGGCGTTGCCGGCCGGCCACGCGCGCCGGATCGATGCCCTCGGGCGGCATGAACCCAGCGGGGCCGGACTCGGTGTCGACGAGGTAAATATAGCCGTGTTTCGCTCCCAAGAATCCGGGGCCGCGACTCACGCTCGGGTAGCCAATAAGCAGATACGGGGGCAACTCGCTGCTCACGGCGCCGCGTTCGTGCGCGATGATCGAGCCCATCGACGGATAAATCGTGCTCCCGCTCACGGGCCGGCCGGTGTGGACGAAGTTGGTCGCGAGTGCGTGCTCGATCCCGAGCGTGTGGTTCACGGTGCGCACGGCGGTCACGTGTTCGGCGAGACGGGCGGTTTGCGTCAAATGCTCGGTGTAGCGCACGCCCGGCACGGCGGTGTCGATGAGGTCGTAATCGGTACCCGGGAGCGAAGGCGCAGACTTGGAGTTGCCGCGTTTTTTCGGATCGAAGGTGTCGATCTGCGACATGCCACCGCCGAGCCAGATGAAGATGCAGTGCTCCGCTTTTCCGCGCGGCGCGGAGACGACGGTGCTCGGAGAAGCCACGGCGGGAGACGAGGAGGCTCCGAACGCGCGGGGGAGCGTGGCCGCGGCGGTGGCGAGGGCGGCGGACTGGGCGAGGAAGGTACGACGATTCATGGGGTGAGGGCGAAAACAGCCGGAGTTTTTAACCACGGGTAACACGGATGAACACGGATAAAACTAAGGCACCGGAGATTCGGATTCGCGTAGCTTCGCGTGATCCGTGGTCAAGTGTTCTCATAGAATATGCGTCCACTCGGGCGCGTTAACGAGGGCCCACGTGACGTCTTCGAGTCGGCGACGCCAGTCCGGCTCGAGGCGGGACGTCGCCGGATCGCCGCGGCGGGCGTCCGCTTCCTCTGCGAGACGCCACGAATTGGCTTCGCTCTTCATATGGTTGGACCACGCGACATATTTCGGGCGGACGCGGGGCGGCGTGGACACCGCGCCGGATGAGGCGGCGACCGCAGGAGCGACGCGTTTGTCGTAACCGGGACGGAGGAGGTCCGTGTAGATCTTGCGCTCCATCGCGGTGGGAGTCCGCGTGAACATGCGGAGGAACAGACGCTCCACGAGTGCGTCGAGCGATTGGCTTTCGAGCGCGAGACGCGTGAGGCCGTGATCGTCGCTGAGGCGCGTGAGCCACGTGGTCATCGTGCCGTTGGAGAGGAGCGCGGGCTGGAGCACGTTGGCCGCGACCTCGCGCACGCCGCTGCTCGCGTCGGGGCGGGCACCGCGCCACCCGAAGACCTCCAGCACCTCGGCGACGGCTTGGATGCGCGGTAACATAAGGCTCGGGCGGTCGCGCTCGTTGGACGTCGAGGCGAGCATCCATGCGCGGCTCGCACGTCCGAGGTCGAGCGCGTTTTCGATCGTGCGCACACTGTCGATATCGAGGTTCACGGGCTCGACGGCGAACGGTTTTCCGGTCGCGGCAAAAAGCGAATCGACGAATTGCTCGGCCGCGATGCGCCGCGGCGCGGGTGCGGTGAACAGCGGGCCGGTCGCGGCGAGCGAGCGATCGGCAGAGCGCTGGTAGGCGTGGGAGTTCAGGATGACGCGGGCGATGGCTTTGGGATCGTAGCCAGAGCGGACCAACTCGCGCGCGAGCCAGCGGAGCAACTCAGGGTGCGAGGGTGCGCTCTTTTCCCAATCGCCCACGGTCTCGACGAGGCCTCGATCCATGAAGCGTTGCCAGATGCGGTTGGCCATGACTTGGGCGAATCGCTCGTTCTGCGGCGCGGTCACGAGCGCAGCGAGACGGTCGCGCGAATCGCCGGGGCGTTCGGCGAGCCGGGCGGCACTACCCTCGTCGCAGAATTCCGCGAACGACCACGCGGGCGTCACCGTCGTGCCCGCGGGCAGCGTGGACTCGATGAGCGGTTCGCGTCCGCCGAGCCGGAGGTGATCCATGGCGACCGTGCTCGTGACCGGGAGCTTGATGGCTTTCCCGCCGAGCATCGCGGCGAGCTGCATGAGGTCTTGCTGCTTCGACGCGTGCGTCGGCGCGTCGTGACAACGCGCACACTTCATTTCCACGCCGAGAAACGCCGAGCTGACAATGATGCCCTTGGCGGCCATCGGGACGTCGTTTTGCGAAGCGACGCTGAACCCGGCGGGTCCGCCGAAGCGCTCGCTGCCCTCTTGGCGGATGAGTTCGGTGACGAAGAGATCGAGCGGCTTGTTGTCGAGGAGCGATTCATAGATCCACCAGCGAAACGGGCCCGTGTTGTTGAGCGTGGGATTGATGAGATTCGGATTCTCCGCGAGCACATCGAGCCAATAGGGCATCCACTGGTCGGCCCAGCGCGGATCAGCGAGGAGCCGGTCGATCGTGGCGGTGCGGCGCGAAATGGCCGGCAGCGCGCGGAAGGCCGCGATCTCGGACTCGCTCGGCACGACGCCCGCGGTATCGAGCGTGACGCGACGGAGAAACGTAAGGTCGTCGGTGAGCGGCGTGAGCGCGAAACTCGCGACCGGAAAAGCGGGCCACACCGCGCCTTCCTTAATCCACGTCTTGAGCACGTCGATTTCCTTCGTCGGCAACGGATCGCCCTTCGCGGGCATCACTTCCTCCGAGTCCGTGCTGGTGACCCGCTGAATGATCGGGCTCGTCTCCGGGTGGCCGGCGATGAGCGCCGGACCATCGACCTTACCTCCCTTGAGCGCGGCCACGCGGGAGTCGAGGCGCAGGCCGCCTTTGACCTTCGCACCTTGGTGGCAGCTGAAGCAGCGCGTCTCGAGAATGGGCTTCACGTCGCGATAGAAATCGACGCTGCCTTTTTTCAACGGCGCGTATTCCGCCGCGACGGTGGCAATGCGGTCGGCGATGAAATGGTCGATGGCGTTCGTCGCCGGGAAGCCGGCGCGGAGCGACGGCACCACGACCTCGGGCGTGGACGCGAGCCACGCGTTGGCCGCCGCGCGACGCGACGCCCAATACGCAGAGGACTCAGCGCGCTTCGCGGCGCGGGCTGCGGTGTTGACGGCGGCGAGGTGCGCGCGGCGCTCCGCCTCGTAGGCGGCCCAGCCCGCATCGGTGTAGGGGACGGTGCGCTCGCTAGGCGAGAGCAGCCACCACGCCGTGCTACCGGCCGGCGAAAACGCGACGATGGTTTCGCCCAGCTCGGGGCGAAAGGGTTTTTTTCCCTTGGGCTCGATGCCGCCAATCACGGTTTCAAGAACGACCGTGACGGGTGCGCCGGTGAATTCGAATTCGCCCCACTCCTCGCGATTGCCGGGCGTGGCGAAGCGGAAGTCGGGGCCGAGGTTGAGATAGGTTTCCTGCGGCTCAACGGGAAGCTCGCCAGCGTTGCCGACGGCGAAGGCGGCGGGCTGGGCAAAGGGCGTTTCGAGGATTTTCTTCCCGTCGATCAAGAGCCGCGCCGTGCCGCGCGAGCGTAGGAGCAGCCGATGTTTCCCTGCGGGCAAGCGCACCTCCGCCGTCGCGCGGAAGAGGGTGGGAAACGCCCGATCAGCCCGCACGCCGGTCGCTACATATTTTTGCGGCAACTCGAAAAATCCGAACACCTCGTCGGTAAACGTCTCCGCGATCTTCGTTTCTCCGGGCCAGACCGCCGCGCCGGCGTGGGTGGAAGTGGGCTCACGAAGCTCGACGTCGATTTTTCCGGGTGCACCGAAGGCCGGCACGCCGAGCGTCAGCGCGAGAGCGGTGCGGTGAAAAATGCGGGTAAAACAACGGGACGCCATAAGCAGGGTTAACTGTATGAGAGCGCAGAACGGGCCGCTTTACACGCACAACGTCATCCCACTTTCGTGCAGCGTCGCCGTTTTCCCCTGACGCCTCGTCCGAGTTTCGATCCATTCAAGTGGTTCCATTCCTCCTCCGATGAAATTCTCCCCTACCCTGCGCTTGCTCTCCGCTCTCCTGTTCGCGCCGGCCTTGCACGCCGAAAAAATCGTCCTCGTCGCCGGCGGCACCGAAGATCGCATCGGTCTTCCCGCCTTGCAGACAAAATTAAAAGAGCCGTTCGGTGTGGATTTCGACCGGGCGGGAAATCTCTTCATCGTCGAAATGGCCGCGGGTAACCGCCTGCTGCGCGTCGACGCCCAGGGCACGCTCACCCATGTCGCCGGCCTGCCCACCGCCGGCGACACCGGCGACGGCGGCGCCGCGCTCTCCGCGCAGTTCAACGGCCCACACAACCTCGCCGTTCTGTCCAACGGTAACGTCCTCATCTCCGATACGTGGAACGGCCGCGTGCGTCAGGTTGACGTCGCATCCGCTCGCGTTGCGACGCTGCCCGGCTACGGTGTGCCCGCGACGCAAGCGAAGGCCAGCGGCCCCTATTGCATCGCCCTCGATTTCACCGGCACGCAGCTCTTCATCGCCGATTTGCGCCGTGTGCAGGCGCTCGATCTCAAATCGGGAAAACTCCGCCTCATCGCCGGAAATGGTGAAAAAGGCGTCCCCGTTGACGGCACCCGCGCCACGGACGCGCCGCTCGTCGACCCGCGCGCCGCCGCGGCGGATCGTCGCGGCAATGTCTACATCCTCGAGCGCAACGGCCACGCCCTGCGCGTGGTCACGCCCGATGGAAAAATCCGCACCGTCGTCAATGCCTCGGGAGCAAAAGGCGCAACCGGCGACGGCGGCGACGCGTTGCTCGCCACCATGAGCGGCCCGAAACACCTCTGCGTCGACCTCGATGACAACGTCCTCATTGCCGATGCCGAAAACCATCTCATCCGTAAATACGTGCCCACCACCGGGAAACTCCTCCGCGTCGCCGGCACGGGGAAAAAAGGCACCGCCGGCGTCGGTGGCACGCCCGAGCAATGCGAACTCGCCCGCCCCCACGGGGTGACCGTGCGCGCCGACGGCACGCTGTTCATCACGGACAGTTACAATGACCGCATACTGAAGATCGTGCGGTGAGCTGATTCCATCCCGCGGCCGGCGCACGGGCCCGAAATCAGCAGCTCATGTGCTCGGAGCGGGTGTCCACAAAACTAAACTACGCACTGGCTTCTCCGGCAACTGACCGGCACCGCCTCATTTTTCGCCATCATCCTTCGTGTGCGTTTTGTAGAAAGCGGCGCGCACGGGGGCGGGCATCGGGGAATCCGCGCCACGCACGCTGCGCCAGATGATTTCGTTGAGCTGGATATCGTCGGCTTTGTCGGGTTCGGAAAAATCCATCTTCCGCGATTCGCGTTCGCCCCAGGCGAGCTTGGCATTGAGCTCGTTTACATTCACCTGCGCGGGACGGGCGGTGTAAGGCGTCGGATCGGACCGGTCGCCAAAACAGGCCCACATCGGCATCGCCGCGGCGTCGAACTGCGACATCGGCTGCAGACCTAAAATCAACTCCATCGTGCGGAGCATACTCGTCGTCGAATACAGCGTGGAATCCACGGTGCGGCGCTTCGTCCAGGAACTGATCACGAAGCCGGGCATGCGGTGCGCGTCCACGTGGTCGGGTCCGTTTTGCGCATCGTCCTCTAGGACGAAAATCGCCGTGTCGGCCCAGAATTTAGATTTACTCACTGCCTCGACGATGCGGCCGAGGGCCTCATCATTTTCAGCGACCATCGCCGTCGGGGTGGGTTTGCCGGCCACCGTGCCCACCGTGTGATCGTTCCCGAGACGGAGCACCTGTAAGCGCGGCATACCGCCTTCGCGCTCGAAGCGGCGGATCTCCGAGGCGAACCGCTCGGCGCGCTTGGTATCGGGATAGTCCATGTCCCACGCGCGATAGAGCGGGTCGATGTGGCCGATGAGAATCGGCAGCGAGGGCGCGGACAGGTCCGGGCCGGTCTTAGGCGTGGAGCAATATTCGCCGTAGCTGCGGTAGCTCACGCCCGCCTCGGCCGCACGGTTCCAAAGATAGCCGTTGGCGGGCGTCGCGATCGGGAATCGCCCCTCAGAGGGGTAGTCGTATTTTTTCTTCGCGTTGTGCCCGTAGCTCAACGGCCAGTGGCGTTCGACGAAGTCCGTCGCGTAGGCACCCATGGTCCACTCGTGGCCGTCGGCGCTGACCTCACCGTCGGCGTAGAGATTATCGAGCAGCACAAATTCGCGGGCGAGCGCGTGAGCGTTGGGCGTGACCTTTTCCGGAAAGAGACACAGTCGGGAATCACCTTTGCCCTCGAGCATGTCGCCGAACACTTGGTCGTAGGTCCGATTTTCCCGGATGATGTAAATCACGTTCTTGATCGGCGAGGGATCGCCGGCCGTGGCCGGGATCGGGCTGCCAGCGGGCCGAGCCGCCAAACCGCGCGGCGACGCAGCGGCATCGAGGGGGCTGCACGTGTAGGCCGTCTTCGACCAAACGCCGAATTGCTCGGCACGTTTTTTAGCTACCGGCAAGTCGATCAAGGCGAGCGTACCCTGAAAGAGTCCACCGATGTATTCCTGCAAATTGCGCGGCGCCGGCGAGCCGGGAAACGGGCCGCGCGGATTGGCCGCGGAGGTCGTGCCCTTGCCGTTGGCGACGAAGAGCGTCTGGCCATCCGCTGACACCCGCACGCTGGTGGGAAACCAACCGACAGGGATGAAACCGAGCGACTTCGCCTTACCTGTTTTTTCCACGTCAAAGATGGCGACGTTATTGTTGGTCGCGTTGGCTACGAAGAGGAGTTCGCCGTCGGGGGAAAGCGCGAGGCTGTTGGGCATCGAGCCGGGCGGGGAATTGGGAAAGAGCGATGCGGTGAGTTTTTCGCCGACGCGTCCGGTGGCGGTGTCGACGATGCTGACCGTATTGTGATTCGCCTCCGCGACAAACAAGCGCCCGTCCGGCGCGAGGAGCATCTCGTTCGGGTGCGAACCGACCGGCCACCGCGCCGTCTCGACCCCGGTCGCGGCATCGAGGACCACCACGGCGTTCGCGCCCCAGAGGCTTACGTAAACGCGACCCTGTTTCTCGTCGACGACGCAGGTGTAGGGAAAGGGCGCGAGGCTGGCCGCGGCGGGCGCGACGCGCGCCTCGTCGTGCACCATGGTGCTGCCGCCCTGAGGCGGGGCGAGTTGCTGCGTCCAGAGCGCGCGACCATCTAAAGTGGAGATTTTTTCAACGCGCTGGCCCCAAGCCTCCGCGACGTAGAGCGCTTGGCCGTCGGCCGAGGCCGCTAGGCCCGCCGGCATGCCGCGCTCCTTGGCCTCACGCAGGCGCAGTTCGCGATGTTCGGAGAGGTAACCCTCCTTGAAAGCAAAGGCGTGAATCACCTCCGCCGCCGCGCCGCTAATGTAGAGTTGGCGTCCATCCGGCGACCAGGTGAGCCCATAAAATGTCTCCTCCAACGCAACCTGCGAGACGAGCGCGCCCGTCTTGGCATCGAGGATACGGACCTCGTGTTGACCCCAACCGCTGTGCAGGACGGCGGCAAACGCACCGGCTGGGTGCAGCGCGATGTTCACCGGAAAATCGCCCACCACAGTGTGCTTTCCCACCGGACGCAGCGACCACTGGTTGGGCAACAGCACCGAGCCGTCACGCTGGAGGCCGGGAAACGTCACGGGAGACTTCGTCGCCGCGTAAGCCGCAGGAAAAAACAGCGCCGCGATCACGAACGCACGGGTCAGAGAGATTCTCATACCCGCCACCGTGGGCGCAATTTCTCAGGGCGGCGAGCACGCGCTCGCCAAAACAGCCGTCGGCGTGTTACGCGCCGGTTAAATCGTCAGTCCCGCTTGATCTCGATCAACTCGATCTCGAACACGAGCGCGGCATTGCGGCCGATCTTCGGCGGTTGCCCGCGCGTGCCGTAAGCCAGCTCCGCCGGAATCACGACCAGACGTTTTTCACCCAGTTTCATGAGAGGCAACACTTGATCCCAGCCTTGGATCACCTGCTCGCGCGCTACGCGAAAGGTAAAGGCTTTGTCCTTTTCAGTGGCTTGGTCGAAGACGGTGCCGTTGAGCAGGCGGCCCACGTAGAGCACCGCCACCTTGTCACCAGCCTTCGGCATATCGCCACTGCCCGGCTGAAGGATAATGTAGCGGATGCCGGTATTGGTCTTCTTGGCGTCGGGCCATGATTTCTCCACAAATGCGAGCTCTTCGGGCGACAGTTTTTCCCGCTGGGCGTAGACGGCGAGCGGCATCACCACAGATAACAGACCCAGACAGAGGAGGAGTTTGATCACAGATTTCACAGGAGACTCGGATAAGGCTTCTGCTATCCGTGCCATCCGTGTAATCGGTGGTCAAAGAGTTTCTCCATGACCAAACCCATCGTTGTCATCGTTTGCCCCAAGGAATTTCGTTTCACCGACACCGCCGCGACGGTCGAAACGCCGTTCCTCACGGACGTCGCCGACCTCCGCACGGTGTGGTTGGATTTCAACGCACCGATACCCGAGGAGGTGCTCGCCGCCCACGCCATTATCCTCTGGCACGGCCCCAAGCTTGAGGCCCCCATCCTCGCGCGGATGAAACAATGCCGCGCAATCATCCGCAACGGCGTCGGCTTCGACACCGTCGACATCGCCGCTGCCGCGCAGGCCGGAATCGCGGTCTGCAACGTACCCGACTACGGCACCGAGGAGGTCGCCGACCACGCCATTGCCCTCACGCTCGCGCTCTACCGCCAACTCTTCCCTCTCGACGCGGAGGCCAAACGCCTCGGTTGGAAAATCGAAACCGCCGCCAAGATGCGCCGCCTGAGCACGCAGACCTTCGGCATTCTCGGCCTGGGCCGCATCGGCACCGCCGCCGCCCTGCGCGCAAAGGCGATGGGGTTCCGCACGATCTTTTTCGATCCCTACGTGCCGAGCGGCACGCACAAAGCCATCGGGGTGGAGCGCGTCAGCTCCCTCGAAGAACTGCTGCGCCGCGCCGATACGCTCTCCGTCCATTGCCCGCTCACCGCCGAGACGCGCGGCATCATCGGCGCGCAGGAAATTGCGCTGATGAAACCCGGCTCCTACGTCGTGAACACCGCTCGCGGCGACATCGTGCAAAAAGCTCCCGTCTTCGCCGCGCTGCGCAGCGGCCACCTTGCTGGCGCCGGCCTCGATGTCGTCGAAGCCGAGCCGCTCCGCACGGCCGAGGAAGCCGCCACGCCCAACCTGATCGTCACTTGCCACGCCGCGTTTTGCTCCCCGGAGGGCATGATCGAAATGCGCAGTACCTCAGCGAAAATCGCCCGCGCGGCCGTGCTCGGTGAAGCGGTGTGGAACCGGGTGAATTGAAGTGCTTCGCCCGAGAGTTGAGCACCCACCGCAGCAGCGACTTTCCCTAGCTCAATCCGTTGCCAAAGTGAGGCGCTCGGCGGACCCGGTGGCGTGGGCATAAAAAAGCGTAGGCCTTGCGGCCCACGCTGGAAAACTGTCGAAGAAACACGGGCTCGAAAGCCCGTGCCACGACGTCACCACAAACTCAGCGCCTCAGCGCCGACCGCGGAAGCGGTTGAAGCTGCCTTTGTGGCGGATCTGCCCGGGCAGACTGCCGCGACCGCGCTGCTGTTGCGGTTCCTCGGTGCGCGCGACGAAGGCGCGATACGGGAAGCCTTCGAGGCGGAGCTCAGGGATCTTCGCGCCGATGAAGCGCTGAATGTCGCGGATGTCGTTCGCATTTTCCGGCGTCACGAGCGTAAACGCGTCGCCGACGGCCTGCGCCCGGCCGGTGCGGCCGATGCGGTGAACGTAATCCTCGGGCTTTTCCGGGACATCGTAATTGATGACGTGGGAGACCCCGGCGACGTCGATGCCGCGGGCGGCGATGTCGGTCGCAACCATCACTTCATATTTGCCACTCTTGAATCCGGCGAGCGCCTCGATGCGCTGATTCTGCGAACGGTTCGCGTGGAGGACGGCGACGGAGTGGTTGGCGGATTTGAGCCGGCGCGCGATTTTGTCGGCGCCGTGCTTCGTGCGGGAGAATACCAACACGCTGTCGAAATCGGTCTTAGCGAGGAGCGCTTCGAGCAGTTCGAACTTCTGGTCGGCAGCGACCGGATAGAGAGCGTGGTTGACGGACGCGGTGACGGAGCGGGCAACGCCACACTCGACGCGCGCCGGATTGCGGAGTGCAAACGAGGCGACCGCCGCGATCTCCGGAGGAACCGTGGCGGAGAAAAACAGTGTCTGGCGCTCCTTCGGGCAGCGCGCGATGATGTCTTTAACGACCGGGAGAAACCCCATATCGAGCATCCGGTCCACCTCATCGAGAATGAGAATAGTGATATCGCGGAGGCTGATTTCTCCGGTTTTGAGGTAGTCCACTAGGCGGCCGGGCGTGGCGACGATGATGTCGACGCCGCGCTTCAGATCGGAGCGTTGGGCACCATAACCGACGCCACCGAAGACGGCGACGGTGCGGATATCGGTGAAGCGGGCGAAATCGCGAAACGCGGTTTCGACCTGCGCGGCGAGTTCGCGCGTGGGCTCGAGGACGAGCACGCGGGCGCGCCCGTGCTGGCCGAGGCGGGTGAGGACGGGCAGCGCGAAGGCCGCCGTCTTACCGGTACCGGTCTGGGCGGAAGCAATGAGGTCGCCGCCACCAAGGACGACGGGGATCGCGCGCAACTGAATGGGCGTGGGATCAGTGTAACCGGCGGCTTGGACGCCGCGGAGAACATTTTCGGACAGATTGAGAGCTTTAAAGGCCATGACTTATTTTCGTGGTGCCATTCTGGGCGCAGCGAAGAATCCAAAAGGACATTCGTTGCTGAGTGCGGACGCTAAGGTGCCGCGGGATTCTTCGCTGCGCTCAGAATGACAAACCGAAGAGAGCGCGGCGTGGAAAAAGAAAAAGGGACGGGCCCCAAAGGAGCTCCGTCCCTCGAAAATTCAGTTCGTGAGAACGAATCGATTAGTAACGGCGCTCGCCGCGATCGCGATCGCCACCGCGACCACCGCCGCCGCCGCCGAATCCGCCGCCGCCG
>CANIJN010000080.1 GCA_947467625.1 Opitutia bacterium
ATCAGTCGCATGATCGTAGAGTTCGACGGCTCCATCGCTCCAGCGGGTGAAGCGCCAGCGGTCGGTGCGGATCGAATCGCCGCGGGCATTGCCGCGCGTGACGAGCGTAAAGGCGGCGGGTTTTCCGGGCGAAGCGGGATCGTGGAGGAGCGCGCGGAGGCTCTGGCCGGCGAGGTTTTTGGGCGGCGTGAGTCCGCAGAGATCGGCGACGGTGGGGTAAAGATCGACGAACTCGACGAGTCCGCGGGCGACGCCGGGTTTCACGCCGGGTGCAGCGATGAGGAGCGGCGCGCGGCAGCTGCGTTCGAAGAGGGTTTGCTTGTTCCACCAGGCGCGCTCGCCGAGGTGGTAGCCGTGGTCGCCGAGTAAGATGACGATGGTGTTTTCCCATAGTTGGAGGCGGTCGAGGGTAGCGAGGACGCGGCCGACCTGCGCGTCCATGTAGGAAGTGCAAGCGTAGTAGGCGCGGAGAAATTCGTGGCGCTCGCGGTCGGTGAATTTGCCGAAGGCAGAGCCGAGTTCACCGAAACCGACGGCCAGAGGAGGAGCGGGCGTCTGGTCGGCGGGTGGACGATGCAGAGCGAGCGAGCCGTCTGGATACAGATCGAAATATTTTTTCGGCGCGACGAAGGGATCGTGTGGCTTCATGAAGCCGGCGCCGATGATCCACGAGCGATCGCCGAGTCTTTCGATCTCGGCGCTGACGGCGCGGGCGATTTGGCCGTCGGGTTGGTCATCGTCGCCGCCGTCCATGGCGCCCCAGTTGCACCAGTTTAACTTCCCTTGCGTAAGATCGCGGCCCGCGAGTTTCGTCCGGCCGAGCGGTGTCGCTTCGAAGGATTGCGCGGTGTGCCAGGAGCGCGGGAGATCCATCCATTTCTCGCGCAGGGCGCCATCACGACCGCCGCCGAGGTGAAAGATTTTGCCGAAGGCTGCGGCGTGGCGGCCGTCGTCTTTGAGGAGCTGCGGCAGTGTCACGACGTTGGGCAGGCGATCACGGAGGAGCGTGCGGTTGTCGGTGACGCCGGTTTGATCGGGGCGGAGACCGGTTAGGAACGAACTGCGACTGGGATTGCAGACCGTGTATTGCACGTAAGCGCGGTCGAAGCGGACGGCGCGGGCGGCGAGGCGGTTGATGTGGGGCGTCTGGACGACGGGGTTACCGTAGCAGCCGAGGGCGTCGCGGAGGTCGTCAACGGCGATGAGGAGGACGTTGAATTTCTTCGGCGGCGTGGCGGCGTGCACGCTGCCGAGCAGAAAGCCGAATAGGGTGAGCAGAACAATAAGCTGGGGATGTTTCACGGAGTGGTCGCGGTGGTGACGGGGCTGGGGAAATCTTCGGTCGGGGATGCTCGCGGCGGATTACTTTGCCGGCAAGACCGGTTAGGCGGAGGTCGCAGTCGCTCGGGCGGCCCTGCTCGGGGCGAACGGTACGTCTTCACCGATTGCAGCGGCCTGGTTTTAGGAGCGCGCCCGTGCGCGCCGGAAAGCCGGTCGTATCCGGAATGAATTCTTTTCGGATCTTCCTCGCCGCCACGGAGCAACGAACTCCAGTCTTGCTGCGTCGTTCTCCTCTGAAGATTCCGCGTTTCGCCGCTTGGGCGGGGCGCTCTCATTACCCCAAAAAACCCGCTCATTTCATGAATGCTTCCTCCTCTCCCGCTCTGGCGTTGTCTCGTCGCGATTTTATTAAGCAATCAGGTCAGGTCGCCGCTGTGTCGGCGCTGGCTGGTGTGGCCCTGCCGCACGTGCATGCGGCCGGGAGCGACCTGATCCGCGTGGCGCTCGTGGGGTGTGGTGGCCGTGGCACCGGGGCGGCGGGTCAAGCGCTCTCGACGACGAGCGGCCCCATCACACTCGTGGCGATGGCGGATGTGTTTCCGGCGAAATTGAAAGCGTCGCTCGAGCGTCTCACGAAACAGCATGCGCAGCAGACGGCCCGGATTGAGGTGCCGGCGGAGCGGCAGTTCATCGGTTTCGACGGCTACAAGGGAGCGATGGAATGCTTGAAGCCGGGCGACGTGGTCATCCTCGCGACGCCACCGGCCTTTCGTTGGGTGATGTTTCAGCACGCGATCGCCAAGGGGCTGCACGTGTTCATGGAAAAACCCGTGTCGGTGGACGGGCCCACGACGCGCCGCATGATCGCCCTCGGTGAGAAGGCGAAAGAGAAGAGCCTCAAGGTGGGCGTCGGTCTGATGGTCCGCCACTGCGAGGGTCGCAAGGAGCTCTATCAACGCATCCGCAAGGGCGAGATCGGCGAGATCGTTTCGATGCGGGCCTATCGGATGGGCTCAGGCGGCGGCACGGCCCCGCCCAAGCCCGAGGGTATCTCGGAGTTGATGTATCAGATATCCAAGTTCCACGCTTTCTTGTGGCTGAGCGGCGGGGTGTTCTCCGATTACTACATCCATCAAATCGACGAGTGCTCCTGGATGAAGGACGCGTGGCCCGTGGAGGCGATGGCGACCGGTGGCCGCCACTATCGTGGCGATTCCCTCGATCAGAACTTCGACACCTACTCGGTCCAATACACCTATCCCGACGGAGCCAAGCTCTACTATGAAGGGCGCAACATGCCCGGCGTGCACAATGAATTTGCCAGCTATGCGCATGGCACCAAGGGCTCGGCCGTCATCACGACGCGGTCCCACCATCCCGGGCAAGTGCGGATCTACAACGGCCAGAAAGTCCCTCGCATCTTGACCGCGAAGGACGCGATCGACCTTGCGGATAAAAATTTGCGCTGGGCGTTTCCGCAGCCGGAAATGAATCCGCAGCAGCTGGAATGGGACAACCTCGTCGCCGCGATCCGCCAGGACCGGCCCTACAACGAGGTCAAGCGGGGTGCGGAGGCCAGCTTGGTTGCTTCCATGGGCCGCATGGCCGCGCACACGGGTCAGATCATCACGTTCGATCAAATGCTGAACTGCGAACACGAGTTTGCGCCGGGGGTCGATACGCTGACGATGGATGGACCGTCTCCGCTGCAGCTAGGCCCCGATGGCAAGTATCCGGTGCCGCGGCCGGGCGTTGAGTCGAAGCGCGAGTATTGAGCGGCCAGGGCAATCGTTGGCTCACCGCTCCACCGCGCTGATGCGCACGTTTGGCGGAGGGCCCTGGCGGAGCAGCGCCGGACGGTCGAAGGACGCTGCGCGGGGAGCAGCTATTTCAACTGCGGCTCGACCGGGACGATGGCGGCGCGGTGCGCGGTGACGGCGCTGGCAATTCGTGTCAGCACGTCGGCGTTGGTGGCTGCGACGTCGTATTTTTCCGAGGGATCGTGGGGCAAGCGAAAGAGCAATGGCGTGGCGTGGACGTCGGGTTGGGGCTGGCCGTAGCCGCTCTGAGTGCGGAAGTGGGCCTTCCACTCGCCGAGCCGGCAGGCGAAGAGCTCCGTGCCGCGGTAAAAAAAATACGGGCGCTCGGGCAGCGCGCGTTGCCCGACGAGCAGCGGCAGCAGATCGAGGCCGTCGAGCGCGACGCCGGTGGGGCCCGGTGCGCCGGCGAGGGCGAGAGCGGTCGGATACAGGTCGAGCGAACTGGCGGGCTCGCTGGTCACCGCAGGGCGAACGCGTCCGGGCATCCACGCAATGCCGGGGACGCGCATGCCGCCTTCCCACGTGCTGCCTTTGCCCTCGCGGAGCGGGCCGGCGCTGCCGCCCTGGGCTCCCTCGGTGAGCCAGGGACCGTTGTCGCTCGTGAAGAAGACGAACGTGTTCTCGGCGAGGCCGGCGCGGCGGAGGGCGGCGAGAATTTCACCCGTGCTCCAGTCAATCTCCTCAATCACGTCGCCGTAGATTCCGCGGCGACTTTTGCCTTTGAAGGCCGGGGACGCGAAGAGCGGCGTGTGGGGCATCGAGTGGGCGAGGTAGATGAAAAAAGGTTTATCCTTGGCCGCGGCGATCACGCGGAGGGCTTCCTCGGTGTAGCGTTTGGTGAGGGTGGTTTGATCGGCGGGACGCTCCACAACCTCGCCGTTGCGTTGGAGGGCGACGTTCCAACCGTCGGCCGGCGGATGAGCGCTGAAGCGGTCCTTGGCGGTGATGCCGGGGCGGGCATCCATATCGTTTGAATACGGCAGGCCGAAGGTGGAATCGAAGCCCTGATCCTGCGGACGAGAGCCGGCGTGAATGCCGAGGTGCCACTTGCCAATATGAGCGGTGGTGTAGGCGCGGGCTTTGAGCGCTTCGGCGAGCGTGACCTCGGCAGGCGGCAGACCGCCCGCGGAATCGGGAAAGAGCACGCGGCGGTTTCCCGCCATCCCGCTCCGCAGGGGATAACGGCCCGTGAGGAGCGCGGTGCGGCTCGGTGTGCAGACTTCGGCGCCGGAGTAGAAATCGGTGAACCGCACGCCCTCGGCGGCCATGCGATCGATATTCGGCGTGCGGATCGTCGGGCTGCCATAGCACCCGAGATCACCGTAACCTTGGTCGTCGGTAAGAATGATAATGATGTTCGGGCGGGTCGGTGCGGTCGCCGCAGGCAGCTGGACGGAGAACATGAGCAGCCAGAGGAGGGTGGATAAAAATCGACGTGAGCGCATGGGAAAGCAGCGGTTAATTTTTGGTGGCGATCGAGCGGTGGGCGTCAGCTCTTGGCTTGCTTCTTCGCCTTCGCGGCGGGCGCTTCAGGCGGTGGCGTGAGCCCGTCAGTCGGTTGATTCCACAGGCGCCACGGGTCGTCGAGGCGGCGCATTTCGGAGAGCAGCAGGGCTTCCAGTTCGGCGAGTTTCGCAGCGTGCCGCGGAGCGGTGGCGAGGTTGCGCTGGTGGGCGGCAGGGGTGACGCCGGTGAGTGCGATGAGGGCGGGCGCGTGATGCTGTTCCAAGAATTCGTGCGGGTTTTCGCGGAGGTTGAAGAGCTGGGTTTCGCGCACGGTGCCGCCGAGGACATCGAACTTCACGAGCTTCCAGTCACCCTGCTTCACGCTGCGCATCCCGGGCTTCGTGCCGCCGTTGTAGACCCCGTAGACGACGTCGCGCACGACGGATTGTTTGCCTTCGAGCACGGGACGGAAGCTCAGGCCCTCGTTGCTCGCGGGTGCGGTGATGCCGGCGAAATCGCAGAGGGTGGCGAGCACATCGAGCAGGTAGGTGTTTCCCTCGGCGCGCGTGCCGGGCTTGATGCCGGGGCCCTTGGCGATGAAGGGGACGCGCCACGTGTGTTGGTAGAGATTCTGTTTTCCCTGCAAGCCGTGGCGACCGATCGCGATGCCGTGATCGGCAGTGTAAAAGATGTAGGTGTTGTCGAGCTCGCCCATGGCTTCGAGCTTGGCAAGGACGCGCCCGACTTGGACATCGATGGCCTCGGCGCAGGCGAATTCGCGGCCGAGCTCGTTGCGGATCGTGCGCTCGTCGCGACGCTCCCAGACGCCGCTCACGGCGACCTCGTCGCGAAGATCGGGATGGCCGTGCGGAAAGGGATGGGCGGGTAAATAGTTTTCGGGAAGGGCGGGTTGCTGGGGATGCGCAGGCGGGAGCGTCCTCGCGTCGGTGTGGTTGGTCGCGCCATATTTCGCGAGGAGAGCGGGCTGGCCGTCGCGCGTGTCGTGCGGGTGCGAGAAGCCAAAATAGATGAGAAACGGATCACGGTCCTGCGTGGCCTCGCGATTTTGGAGATAAGCGAGCACCTGTTCGCCGTGCCACGCGCTACCGGTTTCGTCAGTCCCGCCGCGTTTGGAGGCGTCCTTGCGCACGGTGAAAAGCTGGTTAGCCGCCTCGTAACTGTTGCCCAGTTTGCAGGTGCGCATCGTGTCGTAGCCGGCGCGATTGAAGACGGCAGGGATCGTATTTTGTTCGAGCTGGGGCGGGCAATGAGCGGCGGCGCCCGGTCCGATCGGCAAATGCCACACGGTACGGCCGCTCATGATCATGTGGCGCGACGGCGTGCAGACCCCGCCGATGAATGAGCCCATATGATACGCGCCATCGAGCACCATGCCTTGGGCGGCTAGGCGATCGAGGTTAGGCGAGTGCAGGGGAGATTTCGGATTGTAAGCTTTGAGATCCAGCGGCGACTGATCGTCGACGAGGATGAACAAGATATTCGGCCGGCGGGTTTCGGCGGCGAAGGTGGTGGCCACGAGCGCCCAGGAAACAATGCAGAAGCGGAGGAGGGACATAGGGGAGAGGGGAAACTGGCGGGACTGACCCAGCTCAACGCACCTGGCCTTTTGCGCGGACTTGCTCAAGGAGCGCCTGGAGCTCCGCGACTTTTCCGGGCTGCCGAGCGTAGAGATTGTCGCGTTGGGCCAGATCGCGGGAGAGATCAAAGAGTTCCCCCGGTTGATCGTGCGCGGTGTAGCCGTGGGCCGCGTCGAAGCCGGCGGGGACCTTGCTGATGGCGCCGGTTTTTGTGGCGACGAGCAGCCACTGGTCGTGGCGGAGAGCGTAGCCGTTGGCGTTCGTGCTGTGCACGATGGTGTGGCGGGGGCTCGGGGCGTCGGATTTCCAGACCTTGAGCAAATCGTGGCTATCGTGGGCGGTGTCAGCCGGCAGCGGGAAGCCCGTGATGGCGGCAAGGGTCGCCATGATATCGACCTGGCTAATGAGCGCCGGGCTGACCCGCCCGCGGGGAACGACCCCGGGCCAGCGCACGATGAACGGAACGCGATGGCCACCTTCCCAGAGGTCGCGCTTCAGGCCGCGGAGGGGGCCGGCGCTCCGGTGCTGAAAATTCTGGATACGCGGGTAGGCGTAGTGTTCGGGGCCGTTGTCGGCGGAGAAGATCACGATCGTGTTGTCGGCGAAACCGTGCGCGGTCAGCGCCGCGAGGACGCGGCCCACAGTGGCGTCGGTCTGTTCCATGACGTCGCCGTAGCCGCCCGCTTGGGATTTCCCGGAGAATTCGGCCGAAGGCACGATCGGTGCGTGCGGTGAAGTGAAAGGGAAATAGAGGAAGAACGGTTCGGTTTTTCCCTGCTGCTCACCGAGCCAGGCGACCGCCCGTTCCGTGAGCCGCGGCATGACGGCGGTAAAATCCCAGCCGGGAGTCATGGGGCCTGGGCGCGCTTCCCAAGCGCCTTCGGCGGTCTTGGGCGGTGTGACCAACGGGACGCTGGGGATGGTGATGACGCGGTCGTTCTCAAACCAAGCGTAGGGTGGGAAATTGGGCACGTCGTCGCCAAAATAGTAATCGAAGCCGTGATCGCGCGGGCCGCCGGGGATGGGCTTGGTCCAGTCGAAGTCGGCGGAGGCGTAGCCTGATCCTGGGGCGGGTTTCGCGTCAGGACGCTTGATGGCGTCCCAATTCCAACCGAGGTGCCACTTGCCGATGCACGCGGTGCGATAGCCTTTTTCCTTGAGCATCTCGGGGAGGGTGAGTTCGGCGGCGTCGAACACGGGTGGACCGAAACTGTCGACGATCTTGTGGAATTTTCGCCAATGGAAGCGGCCGGTGAGCAGCGCATAGCGACTGGGTGTGCAGATCCCGGAAGAACTGTGGGCGTCGGTGAAGCGCAGACCGTCGCGCGCCAATTGGTCGAGGTGAGGCGTGCGGATTTTTGAATCAGGATTCTGGATGCCGAGATCGCCGTAACCCATGTCGTCGGCATAGAGGATGACGATGTTGGGACGGTCGGCCGCGCGACCAAGGAGCGTGCCGAGGAGAAAAATAAAGACAAAGAAGCGCATGGGGTGAGGGGGTGGGCGAGGTAAAATTGGGAGGCAACTAGGGTGCGGAGTTTTTCTCTAGACCGGTGCGGTTGATGAGGCCGCCGAAAGGATTGTTGCCGAAAGTCGGGGCGATGAGGCCGCGGTTCCATTCAGCGGAGGCAGCGGCGAGGCGCGCGGCGATTTCAGGGTGAGCGGCGGCGAGGTCGCGGGATTCGCCGAGGTCAGTGGCGAGGTCGAAGAGTTGCGGGGCGTTTTGATAGGTGCGCAGCCACTTCCACTGGCCCTCGCGCACGGCGAAGGCTTCGCCCCCGTCCATCCGCCAGAAGAGGCGGGCGTGGGGTGCGGAGTCGTTCTTTCCGGTGAGGAAGGGGAGGAGATCGGTGCCGTCGAGGGGCGCAAGGGCGGCGGCGCGCGTGGCGCCGGCGGCGGCGAGGGCGGTGGGTAAAATATCGAGGGAGATTACAGGTTGCGTATACGTACGCCCAGCAAGGATACGGGCGGGCCAGGAGACGAGGAAGGGGACGCGGATGCCGCCTTCGAAGACGTCGCCTTTTTGTCCGTGCAGGGGAGAGTTAACGGAGGCGTTGGCGTTGCGCTTGGTCATCGGACCGCCGTTGTCGGAGATGAAGAAGATGAGCGTGCGTTCGCGTTGGCCGGTGGCCTCAAGGGCGGTGACGATGCGCCCCACGGCTTCGTCGACGGTGGCGACCATGGCCGCGTAGGTGCGGCGGCGGGTGTCGGCGATGGCCGCGAATTTTTTCAGCATGTCCTCACGCGCTTGGAGCGGAGTGTGGGGCGCGTTGAAAGCGAGATAGAGGAACCACGGTTTCGCGTTGCGGGCGTGGCGGGTGACGGCGGCGGCGGCCTCTTCGCCGAGGCGCGTGGTGAGTTCGCCGACCTCGGGGACGGCCGTGGTATTGCGCAAGAGGGGAGCGGCCTGTTCCGCGTCGCCACTGGTGGTGCCCTTCTTACCCGCGCCCACCTCAACTTCGACGATGGAGCCAGGGAGATAGCGGTGGCCACCGCCGAGGAAACCGAAGAATTCGTCGAAGCCGCGGCGGTTCGGGTGGAATTGCGGGTGGGCGCCGAGATGCCACTTGCCAATGGCCCCAGTGGTATAGCCGGCGGAACGGAGCGAATCGGCGAGGGTCGTTTCGGAGAGTGGTAGGCCGTGGGTGGCGGCGGTGGCGTCCCATTTGGGATTAAATTCGTAGCCGAAGCGTTGTTGGTAACGTCCCGTGAGAATTCCGGCGCGCGAGGGACTGCACACGGGATAGGAGACGTAGCCGTCGGTGCAACGGATGCCCGAGGCGGCGAGGCGATCCAGGTGCGGCGTAGGAATATCGCGGCCACCTTGGAAGCCGACGTCGTGGTACCCGAGATCATCGGCGACGATGAGCAAAATGTTCGGCCGCGGCGGTGATTCCGCCGCGAAAAGGGATGCGAAGATCGGTACGAGCAGGGAGCAGTAGCGGGCGGGGAGGGGGATCATAGAGGGGATTGGGCGAGGGTGCCTCGCTCGGGCACAAAATATTCGACGTAACCGAGCATCATTTCGTCGAACGTCTGCGGGCCCCAGCGCACGGTTTTGGTGGGATCCGGGTTGGCGGGATTGCCCGTGCTGTTGTCGTACCACGCGGTATAAATGAGGCGGGTGCCGCGCGGGAGCGAAAGCGGCTCGGCGAGTCGATAGGGGAGTTGCCAGTTGAAATCGTAGGCGGGCACATCGAGCAGGCGACGGCGCGTGCCGTCGGGCAGGACCGCTTCGTAGCGGGCCGCTTTACCGCGGACGTGCATGTGTGGGGTGAAGCTCAGCAGCGTCACGGCGGCCGGCAGCGTGATGGCCGTAGTCTCTGGGTGGTGGGCGCTACCGGGGGGGATCTTGAGACGAGGGTTGGCGAGCCCGGCGACCTGAATGACGTGCTGCGGCGGTGCCGGCGAGAAAATGAGGCCGAGTTTCGTTTGGTCGGTGGTCGCCTTGCCGTTCGGCGTGTAGTGCATCTGGAAACTCAAGGTGGAGCCGGCGGGGATTTTTTTCGCGAAGCCGGGTGGGAAAATCGAGGACGTATTGCCGGGCACATACGCGGCAAAGAAGCCGTCGCGTTCTTCGCCGCCTGCGTCGCGCTTGCCGCGTGCTTGCTCACCGGGCGGATGGACCCGGACGATCACGTGATGCACGACGGCACGGGCGGTCGGTTGAACTTCGTAACCCTGCACCCATTTATCTTCGGTAAATTTGGTTTCAACGCGGATGGTTTGGTAGGGCATCACGCCGTCGGCCTTAATCGCGACGGCCTTGGGAAACTGGAGAACAGTGTCAGGCGAGCCGATCAACCAGCCGGCCGGAAATGTGCGGGGCAGGGGCGCTTCGGCCGGATCTCCGATCGGTTTGTCCCCCGCGAGCCACGCGAGGAGGTCAGCTTTGTCAGCGGCAGCGAGCGAACGATCGTTGCTCCAGTGGATCGATTCGCCGGGGGCGGACGGGGCGGCGAACCACGGTGGCATGGCACCGCGGTCGACCTGCTTGCGCATCATGCCGGCGTGGGAGCGCACGTCCTCATACGTCGCGAGGCTGAAGGGGGCGACCCCGCCGTCCCGGTGGCACTCGAGACAGTTGTTTTGCACGAGGCGCGAGATCCGGTTGTGGTAAGTGAGGTTGCTCTGCGCAGCGGGAGCGGGCGTCGGCGCAGCTGGCCAGGCGAGCGCGGCGAGCTGGAGATCGAGGGTGCAACCGGGCGCGTCCGTCGCCGCGACGAGCGGGCGTTTTCCAGCGAGCAGAGCGGTCAGGGCATCGCGCACGTAGGTGTGACGCGGCGCGTCGAGGCTGTAGCCGACGCCGTATTGGTCGTCGAGGGCGCCGCGATAAATCAGCGTGCGCGCGGCATCGAGGACGAAGACTTCGGCCGTGGTTTTCGCATCGAGGGCGGTGGCGAGTGAGTGGTCGCGATCGTGGACGTAACGGCCGGCGAGCCCGTGTTCGCGGAGGGCGGAACGGATGTCGGCGACGGTGTCGGTGGCGGTCGGGTTGACGAAGAGGCAGGCGACGCCGCGCTCGGCGAACTCTTTTTCGAGCCGGCCGAGACTCGCGGTCGATTTCATGGTGATGGGACACGTTGTGCTCGTGAACGCGATCACGAGGGCTTTCGCGGAGCGATAGTCGGAGAGGCGGCCAGTCTTACCGTCGAGATCGGTAAAGGTGAGATCGGCTACAAGGCGACCGACGCCCGCTTCGGAGGGCTTGAGTATTTTGGGTCCCTCGCGCGGAGAGGCTGGTGCGGTGGGCGCAGTGGCGGACGACGGCGGCGGTGTGATCTCGGCTGAAGCGCCGAGGGCGTCCCGCAAACGTCCAGCGCGTTCGGGGTCGAGCCATTCGGCGACCAAGCGAATCTGCTCGAGCGTGACCACGCCGCGCTTGGCGCGGTCAATCCGGTCAAACCACGCGGCGTTGCCGGCTTCTGCGCGCGTCAGTTTCTCGTCGTGGTTGGCGTCGAGTTGGTGAAAGCGTTGTTCCAAGAGACTGGGCGCTTTGACCGGATCGGCGGCGACGAGGAGCAGCGGCGCGACGAGCACCGCGGCGACGAGGGGACCAAGGAAGGGAAACATGAAGGGAGGGCTTCGGAGCGCGAGACGTTTTACGGATCAAGGGGCGGCGAGGAGCTGGCGGGCGTCGGTGCGCGAGGGATCGAGGGTGAGGGTACGCCGGGCGGCGGCCTGAGCGCCCGCGCGGTCGCCGCTGCGGAGGAGGACGGTGGCGAGCGCGTAGGGATAATCCGGAGACGCGGGGGCGAGGGCCTCGGCTTTGCGCAGGGCGTCGATGGAGGCGGGGAGGCGGTTGGTTTGGGCGAGGAGGAGGCCGAGATTATACCACGCGCGGTCGAAGCGCGCGTCGCGCTGGATCGCTTGGCGGAACGCCATCTCGGCGTCGGCCGGTTGGCCGGCTTCGGAAAAGGCGAGGGCGGCGCGGTAGGCGGCAGGGGCGTCGTTGGGCTGGAGCTGCGAGGAGCGGAAGAAGGCGGCGGCGGCGGGTTGCGCGGCACCCTGAGCGTTGTGCACGAAACCGAGGGCCTCGTAGATGCCGGGCGAATGGGGGTCCCACTGGGCGGCGAGCTGCATGGCCTTCTCGGCGGCGGGGTATTGGCGACGGTTCGCGAAATCTTGGCCGAGGCGGAGCTGGCCGCCGGGCTGGTCGAGCGACAGGGCGAAGTAGGCGTCGAGTTCGCGGCGCGACGCGGAGTCGGCGGGCAACTCGGCTGACAACGCCCACGCGGCGTCGAGCCGGACGAGGCGGACGGGATCCTGCAACAGGGCGTGGAGACGGTCGTGGGACGGAGCGTGGCCATTGAGCAGGCGTACGGCGGCGGCGCGCTCCAAGGGGTCGCGGGCGGTGAGTGCAGTCTGGGCCACGGCGATCACCGGGGCCGTACGTTCGAAAGGAATGAGTAAGTCGAGGAGCGTCGCCCGCCAGGCGGGAACTTCTTCGCGGGCGAGTTCGACGAGCAGCGCAGCGGGAGCGCCGGGTTGGTTGGCTTGGGCGGAGGCGATGGCGCGAGTGCGGGCGCGTTGGAGGGAATTGAGGCTCGCGCCATACCATTCGTCGGTGATCTTGATGGCCCAATCGGTATCCTTTTCGATGTGACAGCGGTTGCACGCATTGGGGATGCCGAGCTCTTTCGTCATGAGCGGATCGGGCCGCAGCCAGCCGTGGTCATGGCGCGGAGAGCGCTGCATGTAGGTGGTGGTGGGCATGTGACACGAGACGCATTGATTACCCGTGCTACCGGCGGCATGGCGGGAGTGGCCGAGCGGATCGATCACCGGGGCGCGGGTGCCGTTGGGCTGCGGTCGACCCGGAGCGGCGTGGCATTGCAAGCACAGGCTGTTGTCGCTCGTGGGGAGAATGGTCTTGTTCGAGTGGGGATCGTGGCAATCGAGACAAGTGACGCCGGCGTGGCCCATGCGGCTGGTGAGCACGGAGGTCCAGTTGAAGTCCTCGTCGCGCTGCTGACCGTCGGGATAGAAGACGGCCGCCTCGGTGGGCAAGGTCACGCGGTAGTGGTCGGGGTAGTTGTCGCCGGGCTGAAAATTGGCCGTGAGCGGTTCGTTGCGAGCGTGGCATGGCGCACAGGTTTGCATCATCTTCTGGCGATCGCCGAAATACGGGGCGGCGGGACGCTTCGCTTGAGAGGAGGGGGCGCCGTGGGCGTCCGCAGTCGGGCCGTGGCATTGAATGCAACCGACCCCGTGTTCGACCCACGTAGATTGGTAACTGTCGGATGCGGCGTCATAGTTTTTCTGATACCCGGTCATGTGGCAGTGGGCGCACATGGAATTCCAGTTCATGCCGCGTCCGGTCCAGTGCCCCCACTCTCCCTGGCGCCGGTTCTCTTGGGCGAAGACGTTGAACCAATCTTTTTTAACAGGATCGTAGGCGAGATCGGTGGGTTGCCAGCGACCACCGCCGGCGGGGATGAGCGGCTGCCAGATCGGTAAGTGGCCCAAAATGAGATCGGGCGAAAGGGTGGCGGCGGGAGCGCTGGCGGTGGCTGGCGGGGTCATGCTCGGGCGACCGTGGTTCCACGCGAGATCGAAGGCGGAGCCCCCGTCGGCGATGGATTTTTGCGCGGTGAAGGCGGCCTCGACAGCAGCGGAGGCGACCGGACGATTGGCGAGGGCGTGGTCCGTGCCGGCCCACAACGCGTGTTGGGCGGTGTGGCACTGCATACAGGTTTCCGAGGTCTGGCTCGTCGCCTGGGCCACGGTCCTGACGCCGGTCGAGGTGGCGGAGCTCGATGAGGACGGCCGGCCGCAACCGCTCACGAGTAGTCCGGCCGCACAAGCCAACACCGAGGCAAGAAGACGTCGCACGAGGGAGAATGGGTAAGAAAGGCGCATCTGAAAGCCGAAGAAGTGAGAGACGATGCAGGGCGAACGCGGCCCGTCGAGGTTTTCGGCGTGAGAGTGATTAGGGTGGGTGTCGCTGACGGGAAGCTGATCACTGAAGTAGGGCTAGCGGGCCACTGAGAGGAAGGGCACGCGGGAATGGGTTTTTTTTCATGTTCCCGCGAAGGTGGCGGGAGACGGGGCGGATTCTTCGCGGGTGGCGCAAACGAACGTTGCGCCGCATGAAAACGAGCCTGACGCATTGTTGCGTCGTGAAAGCCCAGCGCATGGCCGTGGGAAATGTTCAGAGGCGAATCCGGGCACTGCAGGGCAGCTGAGGAATGGGGGGCAGGGGAATCGCTCGGGGGAGCGTGGGCCTTGATTCAACGGACCAATCGATTGTACCGAGACCGCCCAAGAATGGGCCCAAGGAATGAAACCGACCAATCGAGCGAAGAGGCCGCGCCTAGATCGACGCCGTGAAAATGCGCGAAGGCGGTTGGCATGTGAGCGCGGAAACTTTCCTCGGGGCGCTCAGATTGAGGTTGAATCCGGCCAGCACCAGCCAATGTCCATTGCGGATCGAGGATGCAGCGGTGAAGACTGCGGGGCCGTTTATCTTGCAACTCGGGGCGAAGGACAACGGGCAGTCCGTGAACGTGGGCGGGGCGGGGGATTAGTTTGGAGCCGAATTGATTTCCGGCGGCGGTCGACGCAGGACGTTTACGGAGCCGGAGGTTATTTGTTCTTCAGCCAGACGACTCTGATTTCTTTTTCTACGGCCTTGAATTCGCGATCGGCGGTGATGAGTTCGGCCTGGCGAAGCTTGGCGAGCGCGGCGGCGAACGCGTCGGCGAGGGCGAGCGAGCCGGCGGCTTTGTAGGCGGCGGCCAGCTCCGCAAGTTCGGCGTCGACGGGCACGACCTGCAGCGCGCCATGCGCGACGAGGAGCCGCACCGATTGCAAACCGGTTTCGCCCTGACGGCCTGAGACGCGATAGAGGGTCTCCGCCCAATTGACCGCCGAGATGAGCACGGGCCGATCCGCGGCGGCGGCACGGTGGAATAAGGCGCGCATCTCTTCGACGCCCGGCTCGCCAAACAGCATGGCAAGCAGGGCAGAAGCATCAAGCACCGTGGCCTTCATTTTCGTTTGTCCTCGGCGAGTTCGCGATCCTCGCGAGCGCGTTCGCGATCGCGGTCCTCCAATAATTCCTGCACGGCGGATTTCTCGCCGGGTTTGAGCTTAAAAATTCCGCAGAAGGAATCGATGAACTCCTTGGTGAACGGCTGGACGACAATGCGGCCCTTTTCCTCGGTGAAATTCAACCGGGTGCCCGGCTTGATGCCGAACTTGCGGCGCAGGCGGGCGGGGACGACAACCTGGCCCTTCGACGTGACATAGGCGCTTTCGGTGATGGGAGACATGGCAGACCAAGGCAGCGAGTCCGTCGGAAGTAAGGCAATCGAAAATGAGTAAGACAAGACGAGCGGGGCCGGGCGCAGCGCCGCGACGAATTGGAACGTCTGCGAAGGCGCTGACGGCCACGAGCACGACCGGGCAATGCGCTGAATCCGGGGGTGAACGATACCGCGATATTGTGCTCGTGCTGGGCGGACGGTGCGGCGAGTTGTCTGAAGGCGGACGTGTGGGTGAAGATGGCGGCGCCGTTTATTTTGCAGCTCGGGGCGAAGGATAATGGGAAGTCGGTGAGCGTGGGCGGGGAGGAGGATTGAGCCGCCTTCGTCCCGCAGTCGCGGGACTTCTGCGCGACGAGAGCGGCGACTTTGCATGGCGGCTCACCGGTCGGTGCGGCCTTTTTTCAAGTGACCGGCAATCCACGAGGGTTTGCGGCGGCAATCCACCACCGCCCAGACCCAAGCCTCAGCTCCCATGACGTCGCAGTAGACCGCATAGGGAAAAGTTCGCGCAAGCAGACGATGCGAACCGAACACGACACGGTGAATACCCGCATAGAACGCCAGCGAATCGATATCGGCGTAAAGCGAGTTGAGGAAGTAGTCGCCCAGTCCCGGCTGCTGGCCTTCATAGAACGCGTGGCCCGACTCAAGGTCGTGCTCCGCCAATGTGAGAATCTTAACTTGCACGGACTTTCCGGCGAATTCGCTCCTTGGCTTCCGACCAAGACGAGAATGTGGCTTTGCCTTCGGTGTGAAGTTTCCTGCGCCCGGCCAAGACTTCCTGATGCCATGCCGGCGACTCGAACTTCCCCTCCTGCTCGCGCAAGCTCGACCACACGCGCTCAATGACATCGAGTTTCTCGGACACGGACATTTTCCGCAGTGGCAGCGCCAATTGAGTCACGGGGCGAGGATTCAGAGGTGCGTTTGGTGGGTCAAGCCAAGTCAAGGGATGCATGCTCCCGCTGCGCGGACGGTGCGGGGAGTTATCCGAAAGCGGAAGCGTGGGCGAAGACGGCGGCGCCGTTTATTTTGAAACTCAGCGCGAACTCGGCGCGAAGGACAACGGGAGGTCCGTGAGCGTGGGTGGGGCGGAGGATTCGGGGTGAGGTGCGGGAGTGGCTGACGGCAGGCGTAAAGCCTGCCCCGCATAGCGGAGCGGAGAGAGCGTGAGCAAGTTTTCGGCTTACGGCACCTCGTAAACCTCCACGAGGGCGATGCCGGTGGTGTCGTTACCGCCACTGATGAGCGCGGTGTAGTTGCCGGGGGCGAGGGAGATCAGGAGCACGGCGTCCTTGGATCCGGATGGCAGCGCAAAGGCACCGACCGTTGCGGACGTCGCGATAATTTCAAACGCGTTGGTTGCTGAGCCCCAGTCGTCGTTCGTGGCCACGATTGTCCCGAGGGCCGTCGTAAGGGTGAGCACGGGATCGCCCAACGCACCATTCACACCGAACGCGCGGAGTGTGGGTCCGATGCCACGAATCAGGAATTGGCGTGGCTTTTCGCCCTGCACAGAGATGCCGCCGATGGCGATGCTCGCGCCGGTGCCGACAAAGGCGCGGCTGGAAAGATTGACGATGCGGTTGGCGTTGTCGTCGGCTTCGTAAACTTCAACGAGGGCGACTCCGGAGCCAGCCCCAGAATCGGTGAGCTGCACGGTGTAGCTCCCTGAGGGGAGCGGGGAGACGAGCGCGGCGTCGCGGGAGTTAGAGAGCGGAAAGGCGCTGACGGCGGCGACGAGGCCATTGGGGGTCGCTGAGCTGACGAAATCGTCGTTCGCGGCGATGGTTTTACCCGCGGCGTCGAAGAGCGTGAGTTTCGGATTCGGCAGGAGTCCGGTGAGGCCGAAGGCGGAGAGCCCCGGTCCGATGCCGCGCACGAGGACGGTTTTGGTCGCCGCGCCGGTGATGACGAAGCCGGCGGTGAGGGTATTCTCGCCCGGGCCCGTGCCAGCGCGCGTGGCGATGTTCGTGAGCCGAGCACCACCATCAACTGTGAGCTGCACGGGAAGGCTGCGCGTGCTCCCGAGGTTGTTGGTCACGACCACGGTGTAGTCGCCGGCCGCCGACGCAGTGACCGCTTTGAGCGTGAGCGTGCTGCCCGTGCCCACGGGCGTTGAGCCCCGGAACCATTGGTAGGAGAAAGGCGCGTTGCCGGCGGCGGTGACGGACAGGGTCGCGGTGCGCCCCGTAGGAGTGGTCAGCGTGGCTGGAAGGCCTGTGAGGAGCGGGACGCTGGGCGCGACGACGATTCGGACGGGTGCACTGGTTACTGAACCAACTCGGTTGGAAACCGTGACTGTAGCGGTGTAGGTGCCAGCGATGTTGGTCGGGACGGAGACGACGGATTTGCCGGAGTCGGCACCCGGGATCACCTCGTTCCATCTGTAGGTGAGCGGACCGGCACCGGCGGCGGTTACCGAGAGCGAAACGGGTGTGCCGGGCAGCACGCTGGTCGCCTCGGGACTCACAGAGACAATCACGGGGGCCTGAGTTTCTGGAGCGTTGGCAGCGACCAGCCGGGCGAGATTGGGTCGGGCAACCCCGTCAAAGGTGGTGAACGAACCGGCGACGAGCACGCGGCCGTCCCGTAACGGGAATATTGTAGTGATCGTCCCATTCGCACCGCCGCGGGTGTCAAACGAAGTATCGATAGCCCCCTCACTTTTGTATCGCCGTATTGTGCCGCTGGCGATCCCCCGCACTATTTTGGTAACCGACCGTAAGACATCGCCGCGGCGGTCAACCGCAAGTAAACTAGTTTCAGGTGCTTCGATACCATAACTACCCTGAAGAAAGATCTTGGATCCCGTGGTGTAGTCGCGTGCATCGGATTTTAGATTCCTCACCTCATATCGCGAAATCCCTGTCGACTGATAGCCGGTTGAGACTAGAGCTTCACCATCAAGAATTGGGAAGAGACTAGCTAAGTAGCCGAGCCCGCTGCTTGGGCTTTCTTGGAAATCACGATCAGGAGCTCCGCCTGAATCTAGTCGGCGCAGACTGTCATAAGCAACACCACCAGCTACGAGAATTTTTCCGTTCGTTAACAGCGCGAACGAAGACATTCTCTTAGTGAAGAAACCATTAAACCCAAAAAAAGTGTCCTTGCCGAGAAAGCCGGTATCAATGCTCCCGTCGTTATTCAGGCGGAGCAGTCCTTCTCCGTTTAGCACAAGAATTTTTCCATCAGATTGCAGCGCGATATTTCCTTTGAGAGTTTCGCTCGTTCCGGAAGCGGGCGTGAATGCAGTGTCGACGCTGCCGTCGGCGTTGAGCCGGGCGAGATTAAGGCGGGCGAGGCCGTTGATGCTTTGGAAGGCGCCCGCGACGAGCACGCGGCCGTCGGGTTGGAGCAGGAGTTGGCTGACAGTGCCACCGGCGTTAAGCCCGACGCCGGGATTGAACGTCGGATCGAGGGAGCCATCGACGTTCAGGCGGGCCAGTGCGAAGGGCGAGACGCCCGGGGTGACGAAAAATTGCGAGCCACCGATGATCACTTTACCGTCGGGTTGTTCGACGGCGGCCGTAGCGCCGCCGGTCATTATCAGCGTGGGTGCGAACGAAGGATCGACGATGGGGCCGGGTGCCGTGGTCGCCACAAATTGCAGGGTCGCGGGCGCACTGTTTGCAATGCCGAGGGCGTTGCTCACGGTCGCGCTGTAGCTGCCAGCTTGGGCGGATTGCACATCGACGAGGAGCAGGCGGTCGCTGGTCTGGCCGGCAAGCGGCTGGCCGTTGAAGAACCAGCGGTAGGCGAGCGGAGGTGATCCGGTGGCGGTGACGGCGAAGAGGACGTTGCTGCCCACGGCGTCGGTCAGGCTGCGCGGTGAGGTCGTGACGACGGGAGCGGCGGCGGCGGGGGCGGAGCGCACGATAATCCCATCCAATCCCACGGCGACCACGGCGGCGTCACTGGCGGCCACGGCGGTCAATACTCCGGTGGTGCCGGAGGTGCGGGCAGTCCAAGCGGTGCCGGGCGCAGGCGTCGTGAGGATCGCGCCGCCGGTGCCGACGGCGATAAACTGGCCGTTGAAAAACGTGATGCCGCGTAGATAGGCGGTGGTGCCGCTCGCGAGGCTCGACCACGTGACGGCATCGGTGGAGGTGATCGCGTAGCCATCTTCGCCGACGGCGACGAAGGCGCGGCGACCATACGCAACGCTTTCAACGAAGAAGCCGCCAGGGAGGACGTTGGCCGCGTAGTCAGTGGTATCGATGGTCGTCCGCATGAGGCCGTTGTCGCCCGTGATCACGAATTGGCCGTAAGCGTAGAGCAGGCCGCGCAGGCGATCCGTGCTGGGGCTGAGTTTGGTCCATGTCACGGAATCCGTGGAGGTGATTAACTCGCCGGATTCAGCGACGGCTATCCAGCGTCCGCCGCCGTACGCAACACCGTTGAGACGCGCCGTGGTGCCGCTGGTGCGCGGGGTCCAGACGAGGGCGTCGGGTGAGGTGAGCACGAGGCCGCCTTCACCGACCGCTATCCAAACGCCGGCACCGTAGCCGACACTGACGAGCCAGCGGGTGGGAAAACCCGACGGGCGCTTGGTCCAGTTGGTGCCGTCGGGCGAGGTGAGGATCGTGCCCTGCTCGCCGACCGCGACCCACTGGGCGGTGGGGCTCCCACCGTGGGCGACGCTCCAGAGATTGTTCGTCACGTCCGAGGTGCGGGAGAGCCATTGCTCTTGGGCGCGGGTGGATGCGGTGGTGAGGGCGACGAGGGTAAACGTGACGAGAGCGAGGAGGGACTTCATGCGGAACGAAGGGTGACTGAGGACGGGGCGGGCACGAGAAGAGATTAGAGGCCGGTCACGTCGTAGACTTCCACGAGGCCGGTGCCGGTGGTGTTGGCGGTGCCGGAGACTTGGACAGTGTAGTTGGCTCCTGGTGACGTCGTGAAGAGGAGGGCGGCGTCGCGGCTGTTCTCCGGGAGGGAGAAGGCACCGGCGCGGGCGGAGTAGTCGCGGATGTCGGCGGCGGTGAAGGTCGCGTTGGTCGGCGAGAGCTGGGTGTTCCAATTGTCGTTGGTCGCGACGGTGACGGGGCTCGTGGTGCGGGTGACGGTGATCTGTGGGTCGGTGAGGGTGCCGGTGACGCCGAAGGCATCGAGGGCGGGGCCGATGGCGCGGACGAGGAGGAGGCGCGCGGAGGTGCCACCGGTGGCGATGCCGGGAATGATAATATTTTGGTCGGTGCCGACGAGGCCGCGGCTGGAGAGGTTGACGAGGCGGGACTGCATGGTGGTGAGGTTGTCGAGGTCGTAGCTTTCGAGGAGGGCGAGGCCGGTGGCGCCGCCGCCGGAAACTTGCGCGGTGTAGCTGCCGGGAGGGAGCGTGACGAGAAGGGCGGAGTCGGCGCTGCCATCAGGGAAGGCGAAGGCGCCGACTTGCTGGGCGGCGGCGCGGATCTCGGCGACGTTGGCGGCAGTGCTCCAGCCCGTATTTGAAAACAGAGGACGCCCGGCGCCATCGAAGAGCGAGAGGATGGGACGGGCGAGGGTGCCGGTGAGTCCGAAGGCGGCGAGGGCGGGGCCGGCGGCGCGGAGCAGGAGCCGTTTCGACGCGGTGCCGCGGACGACGAGGCCGCTGATGAGAATATTTCCGCCGACGCCGACCTGGCCGCGCGTGGAGAGGTTGCCGAGGCGGCCGTCGAAGATGCCTTCGGATTGGAGGATCACGTCGTTGAGGCCGAGAATGAAGAACGCGTCCCGCGCGAAGCCGACGGCGTTGAGGATGTTGGTGGTGCCGCTGGCGCGGCGCGTCCACGGAGAGAACACGAAGGGCGTGGAGAAAATCTCGCCGGTGTCGGAGACGGCCACAATACTCCCGCCGCCGCTGGCGATGGCGCGCAGGTTGGCCGTCGTGGCGGGTTTGTAGGCGGTATAGTTGTTCCAGAATTGGGCCCCGCCGCTGGCACTGGCGAAGACGTATTCGCCGGCTTCGCCGACGACGGCGAAGTAACCGTTCACGTAGGTGACGACCTCAAGGTTGCGGGTCGTCGTGGAGTTGCGTGGTGTCCATGCGAGGCCGTCGGTGGAAATGAGAATGGTGCCGGCTTGGCCGACGGTGCAGAGGTATGGTCCGCTGGTGGCGAGGCCGTGGAGCCAGCGCGTGGTGCCGGAGGGCGTGGAGGTCCAGGTGTTGGCGTCGGTGGAGGTGAGGATGATGCCGCTCTCACCGACGGCGATCCACTTGCCGAAGGTGTAGATGATGCCGTTGAGGCGGAAGATGGTGGCGAGGTTGCTGGCGTAGGTCCACGAGACGCCGCCGTCGGCGGAGCGGAGGATGCGGCCGTTGTCACCGACGGCGACGAACAGGCCATTGCCGTAGGCGACGGCGACGATCCATTCGTTGGTGCCGGAAGAACGGGGTGTCCAGGTGACGCCGTCAGTGGAGCTGAGGATGCGCCCGGGTTGGCCGACGGCGACCATCGCGCCGCCGCCGCTCGCGAAGCTCCAGAGGAGATTGTTGGAGTTGGGCGTGAGGTTGCGCTGGGTGAAGGTGGCTTGGGCTTGGGCGCACGTAGCGGCGGAGAAGAGCGCGATGAAGAGGAGGGTGTGGAAGAGGCGGAAGTGGAGGTGGAGGTGGAGGGGGAGGTGGAGGGGGAGGGAGATTTTCATGGGAGAGGGGAATGACTAATGACTAAGGACTAATGACTAATGACTAGGGACTAATGACCACTGAGTGCTGATTTGCGGTGGTGACGGGCATGGGCGTGAGGGCGGCGCAGGCGGGGTTGGATTGGGCGAGGAGAGCGGGCGGGAGGGGGAGGCCGCGGAGTTTGCAGTCGAGGAAAACGTGGATGTCGCCGAGTGTGCGGAGGTGACGGAGCTCGTCGTTGTTGATGGTCACGGGCAGGACGTCCTCGGTGAGTATCACAATTTCCATCATGGTGAGAGAATCGAGGCCGAGGTCTTGGACGAGACGGAGATCACCGGAGGCAGCGTGGCCGTCGGCGGAGGGCGCGAGTTTTTCGCGGAGGGAACGTTCGACGAAGCGTTCGATGACGCCGGTGATGATGGCGGGGAGGTGGGCGGAGTCGCCGGTGGCGCGGAAGGCGAGCGCGGCTGCGAGGGTGGCGGGGGAGCAGCGTTTGAGGGCTTCGCGGAGGTGGGGCTCGTCGAGCGGAGCGGGTGAGGAAGGAGAGGGGGAGATGGTCACGGGGGAAACGGGGTGGCTGGGGAGTGAGACAAGCGGGGCGCGCAAACCCGCCAGTGGGCGCGATGGAAAAGTTTCAGCGGCAGGGATTCGTTGGTGGCGCGGGCGGCCAGATCGAGCGTCTGGTAGTCGCCGAGGCGGGAAAATTTTCCCCGCTCGCCGCGGTAGACGAGCACTTCGTCGTAGAAGGATTGGGGTGGACCGAAAACTTGGGTGTCGCGCAGCGGGTGGTAGCGACCCTCGTCGACGAGTTGCTGCCACCGGAGGGAATCGGCGGCGAAGAGACCGCGATAGTTCGTGACGCTGTGACCATGCTGGCCGTCGAGGGAGAGCCGCCAGTCGGGGGGGAGTTTGAGGATAAAGCCGAGGACAGCGGCGGTGTAGTCGACGCGGGACTCGCCGTAGTTTTCGCCCAGCAGCGGGGCAATTTCGTTGAGGGAAACGAGCACGTTTTGGCGGAAGGGATTTAACGGCGAGGTCTCGGCGAGGGTGAGGTCGGCCGCGAAAACGTCGTAGCCGCGATTGGCGATGGTGCGGGCGAAGGTGACATCGAGACCGACTTCAAGGCGCGGGAAAATATCGTAGACGACAGAGCCGAAATAGGACGAGCGGCGCTGTTTGCGGCCATACGGAAAATCGACGCTGTCGCGGGAGACAGCGAGGGAGCCGGGCGAGTTGAAGAAAGTGAGATTGCGCACACCGGAGCGACCGGCGAAGGCACCGAGGCCGCCAGTGCCGTCGGCGCCGGGTGCAACCGAAGTGAAGGGGGCTGAACCGGGGCCGAGCAGCGGGTCGAGTTCGAGGCTGCGGACGGTCGGGGTAGCGCGGAAGACGGCGCTCC
>CANIJN010000081.1 GCA_947467625.1 Opitutia bacterium
AGCGAGTGGTGATTTGTCCACTCGCTGGCGCTCGCGGCTACCGAGAAGTCCAGAGTTCAAAGCACGTTAGTTTTAGCCACGCCATTGCGTTGGGGTTTTTCCGCCATCGTGAAACCAGAGCCTAAGGGCCTGATGGACAGCCGTCGTCGGTAGGCAGAGTTTTATGGGGCTCAGTGTGCGTTGCGGCCCTTGTACTGGCCGCGTACTTACCGCGTAGTCAGCCGCATGCTGTCGCGTGACAAGCCGAGCGGCCTAGCAGTTTTTCGGACTTAGAAATTGAAGGCATTTCCTATGCGACAATCGCGAGAATCGTTTTCTAAAAACATGCCCTACGAGTGGTAAATCTCTTCCACGGCCTAAGTCCGACCGCCGGCTGGACCCGATCCGAGACGTGCTCGGCACGATCCGTGGCATGACTGGGTGCGACGCACCTCCGACGAAGAATGCCCGCCTATTGTTTGAGGACCGAGGGCAAGATAATGTTTTTCACCAAGATCACTTGCGTCTCCTTTTTTCCTCCGAGCCGAACCGAGACCTTAAGCGGAATTTCGTCACTGGTGACCCCGAGTTGGGAAATCATGGGGTCGAGCACGCCTTTCTCTCCGGGCGCGAGCTTGAGCTTATCGGGCCGAACCGCGAAATTTCCCAGCTCGGAATTTACCTCGGTAATCTCGAGTTCCATCGGCGCTGTGCCCCGATTTTCGAAGGCGACGCGCAGAGTGACGGGGGGCATCGGGCTGCCTTGAGCGCGGCGGGCCAGAGCCATGCGGTAGTATTCCTTCATGGCTTCTTTTTGCTCCTCCTCCGAATCGCCGAAGCCCGTCGAGTAAACCTCGGTCAGGCCGTCGGAATCACGATCACGGCGCCCGCGGCGGCTTTGTTCTTCGAGGCTGTCTTTGGGGTCGCCAGGTGCGCGGGTAGCCTTGGGGCCCCGTTCGAATCCGCGGCTGACGGTCGCCATCGCGGAGAGCGTTCCGTCGAGCAACGTGGTGTCGCCTTTCATGGCGACGGGCTTTTCTCCGGTGTTGGCCGCCTCGCGCATCATATCGCGCTGCGTCGGTGTGCCGCAGCCTGCAATGAAACCCAGCGAGAGAAACATGGTCGCGGCAGAAATGAATCTTGAGAGGTGCATAGGAAAAGCGATTACCTTAAACCCCACGCGAAGCTTGCGGGGATTGCAAGGTCGCTCGGGAAACGCATGAATCTTTCTGGCCTTTGTGGCGTCTTGCTGTGACACAGCAATGCACCGCGCATGGAATCATCTGCAACGACCGCGCTGGCCGACCTTGTCCGCCGGGCTCAAAAAGGCGACGAAAACGCCCAGAGGGATATTATTGTCGCCTACCAGCATCGCGTCGCGGGGTTCGTTTACGCCATGACTAATCGAAGCGATTATGTGGAGGATCTGTCGCAGCAGATTTTCATCAAGATGGTGCGAGCGATCGATCGTCTGCAGGCCCCGGCGCAGTTTGAGTCGTGGCTCTTCCGTCTGGCGCGCAACACGTGCATTGATCAGCTGCGGCGCCAAAAGCTGCGCCGGATTTTTTTGCCTTTCGGAGAGGAACACGAAAACATCGCGGAACCGCCCGGTGCTGTCGGCACCGAGGAGTTGGATGCCCTGCGTCACGCGCTCGAACAGCTTCGCCCACAAGATCGGGCGCTGCTGGCGCTGGTGCAAGAGGGCCGCAGCCACGCGGAAATTGCCGAGACGCTCGATACCACGGTCGCCGCCGTGAAAGCACGCCTCCATCGGGCCCGTGAACACCTCCGCGAACACTACCAACCAGACCATGAAAACTGAAGACCAAGCTTGGCGTGACCTCCAATCCCACGCCGCTGCGCAATTGCGCACCGGGTTTGCCGATCGCACCTTGCGTGCAGCGCTCGGCCCAAAGGATGTCACCTGGGGCCTTCTCAGCGCCCATGGCTCGCGCCAACTGCCCGTTGGCTTTGCCGAAGGCGTGCTCCGGCTCGCCCGGGCGGCGGCTGAAGTTCCCTCCTTGACCAGTCAGTTTGCCCTGAGCGCCGCCACCGCCGCCGTGTGCTTGGCTGCGGTTGTTTTGGTGCAAGACCGCCGTGCGCAGTTGTCCGATGAGCGCAACCTCGCCGATTGGGAGCGCATCGTGCTCGTCGCGCAGGATGCACAGGATTTCGACTCGATCTGATGACTCAGCGTGTCTTCGTTTCCTTTTTGACTGTGGTGGTCTTTCTCGCGGGCTACGGGGCCCGTGGATTGACGGATCGTGGCGGCCCGGTACCACCACCACCGGCGGCGCTGACCCAGGAGTATGCGCGCTCGGCAACGTTGCCGACCGACGCCAAGAGCAAGCAAAAGCTCGACCGGGCGAAACTCCTCGCCGAGATCGAAAAATTGCGGCCACAAATTTTGGCTTATACCGCTCAGGTGGCCGAGATCGACGTCGGCTTCGATCGCGAATTTAGCGGGCTACTCACGCCCGAGCAACGGGAGAAATTTCTGTTGAATAAAAAGAAAATGACCGAACGCGACGTTAAGAAAAAGACCGATACGTCGCTGCTATCGGATGAGGATATCAATCGTGAACGCGATCGTCCGCTCACGGATATCTACCGGCAAGTGACCGTGACCCCGCCGCTCGAATGGATGACCAAGGAATACGGGCTCGACGACGTCCAGCAGGCCAAGGCGCGCGCGCTACTTGCGCTCCGTCGCAACCAATTTATGTCGCTCCTCGATTCGACGGCGCATCCGACGATTCGCCTCAGCCGCCTCGCCCCACTCGTGCAACGGGTCGCGGCACCGCCACAATAGGCGGCGGCCCTTTTGCGCCCGTCATTTCCGTGGGCTTGACCGCCGCTGCGCGTACCGCGTGAATCGATCCATGGTGCCGTCCGTTTTGATCGTTGATGACGAGAAACATACTCGTGAGGGACTTCAGCAGGCCCTCGCGGAGCATTACGATGTGACGACGGCGGCCAGTGCAGACGAGGCCTTTAATCTCCTCGAAGCCGACACGTTCGACGTCGTTCTGACCGATCTGCGCATGCCCGGAAAATCCGGACTCAAGGTCATCGACAAAGCGCTCGGGCTGGCCCATCGCCCGGCGGTCCTGATGATGACGGCTTACGGCAATATCGACACCGCGGTCGAGGCGATGAAGCGCGGTGCGGTCGATTTTCTGACGAAGCCGGTCAACATCGAGCGTCTGGAGGTGATCATCCAGCGGGCGCTGAAAACCAAGACGCTCGAGGTCGAGGTGAAGCAGTTGCACGAGCGGCTAGACGAGAAATTTAGTATCGAAGGTGTGATTGGCGCGTCGCAGAAACTCAAGGATGTGCTCGCTAAGATGCGCCTCGTGGCTCCATCGCGCGCCACCATTCTCATCGAGGGTGAGTCCGGCACGGGAAAAGAGCTGATCGCCCAAGCGATTCATCAGGCGAGCGCGCGCGCCCGCGCGCCGTTTATCGCCGTGCATTGTGCGGCGCTCTCGGACAATCTCCTCGAGAGCGAAATTTTCGGCCACGAGCGGGGCTCGTTTACCGGCGCGACCGAGCGACGCGTGGGCCGGTTCGAGTCCGCCGACGGCGGCACACTTTTCCTCGACGAGATCGGTGAGATCTCACCCTCGACCCAGGTGAAGCTCCTGCGTTTTCTCGAAACCAAAGCGATTGAGCGGGTGGGAAGTTCCAAGCCGATTAACCTCGATGTGCGGCTGGTCGCTGCGACCAACCGTAATTTGGAGCAGTTGGTGCGCGACGGGAAATTTAGGGACGACCTGTTCTTTCGCCTTAACGTCGTGCGTCTCGTCATGCCGCCCCTCCGCGCACGCACCGAGGATATTCCGCTCCTGTTGGCACACTTCATTAAAATCTTCTCCGATGAAAATGCGGTGCCGCCGCTCACCGTAGAGTCGGGTGCGCTCCGCACGCTCCAAGCCTATCCGTGGCCGGGGAATATCCGTGAGCTGCGCAATTTCTGTGAGAACGCGGTGGTCATGCGCCGCGGTGGCAGCCTGAGTGAATACGATTTGGAGTCGAAATTCCGCGGTCAGCCCGATGGTGTGGTCGCGTCACCCGCCGGTGCCTTCACCGCGACGGCTCCCGGTGGAACGTCGTTGTCGATCGAGGATAATGAGAAGCGACTCCTGCGAGAGGCGCTCCATCAATCGCGGGGCAATCGGACGAAGGCCGCGGAGCTGATGGGCATCAGTCGCCGCACACTGCACCGCAAGCTTGCGCAATTGCTCGAGGGTGATGTGACCGACTAATGATCGGTGCCGTGAGGCGAGCGGGGCAACCTTGAAGCACGGGCGCACGGCTTAGGAATTCCTGCACTGGCCGACGCCGGTGCTGGAGCCTAGTGGATTCGCCTCGCGGCAGTCCTCGCCCTGACGCTGGCGCTCGCCGTGCTAATGAAGTGGATGCTATTTCACGGTCGCGTGAACGATTGCGTCGTGGTGCAAGCCCACACCGGGCGCCAGCTCTCTACCGGCGCGGGCTTTTTCACACTCGTGCTCAGTGACAGTGACTCGGTGGCGATGATTCTTGAGCGCGCTGGACGTATTCCGATGCCGTCGGCGGCCCTCAAGAATACGTGCTCGCAGTTGTTTTTCATGGGCGGCGCAAAACTTCGAAAATAGCTGTTGACGGACGTCGGTGAGTGCCTACTTCTAGCCGCCTGCTCTGCGGGTGTAGCTCAGTTGGTAGAGCACCACCTTGCCAAGGTGGACGTCGAGAGTTCGAGTCTCTTCGCCCGCTCCATTTTGATGGAGACCCCGGTAGCCCAAAAGGTTACCGGGGTTTTTAGTTTCTGGAGGTGCTTTTACTCCGAACAAAAACGGGCCAAAGTCCTAAAAGAACGCGAACAATTGCCGGAGGTTGCCGACAACGTGGAGGGCGAGGTTCTCAACCGTTGGGCAAAGCACGTTTGCCCGTCCCCCACGCTTCGGGCCGTCACCCAATCGAGTCGTGCGACTTTGTCAGCGCCTCGGTTTCAACCGTCGCAAGGTTCGCGTTCACGACTTCGCGGATTTCATCCACGATCAAAGCGCCCTCAACGCACACCTCGGCGGCGTTCTTGCCCACCATGCGCGGGCCTAGCTCCACTTCGAGCTTCAGCCGCAACAGTAGGTTCAGCTTTTGGCCAAGGGTCACCAGCATCGTCTCCACGACGATGCGGTCTATCACGTCGGCGGATTCGCGCGCGTTGCGGGCGCGCTCGCGTTTGATTTGCTCGCGTAGTAGTCCGGCCTTCAGGGCGACTAGCTCGGAGGTTGGGCGGTCGCGGCCAAGGTTTCGCAGCGCCTTGAAGGTTGCGTGCGGTGCCCTTTGTTTTTCCCGGTGAGCACGGGCACGACGTTTTGCTTGCGGCTCCACTCGCGAACCACTTCGGGTTTCTTCCGTCGAGCCATTTCCCCGAGATCGGCGACGGCTGGCGACAGTACGAAGCCGAGCGCACGCATGGCGGCGGCGTCACCAGCAATGGCGAAGTCGCGGAGACGGGCGAGCCCTTCGGCCAGAGTAAGGGCGGTGTCAAAGTGCGTCACGTCCTGCTTTGGGCCGGAGCCAACGAGGGTGGCGATGGCCTTGCCGGTTGCTTTGGCAATGTGACGAGGGGAGACGTTGGCGGGCACCTTGTCGAGCGGCTCACCATTTGCTTCGGCAATAGCGTGCGGGGTGGCTTTCGCGGCCATTTGCGCGGGCGCGAGTATCTGGCCGAGGTCGTGCGGTGCGTCTAACGCGGCGTTGAAGCGATGAATCGGAAAGGGGCGGACGGCTATCCCCGCACCATCGGGCAGGGGTTTTGTCCCTTGTGTCCCTGCTTTGCCTACGTTCTGGCGGGGCGGTTTCATGCGGAGGATGCGGGAGCTTTGGTTTGACCGGAGAGGTGGAGGCGGTAGGGTGCGGACATGGAATTGGTTCTCACTGTCACTCCTTGCGCCGAGACGGGAGGGTTCGTGGCCCGTTGGGACGATCCGGCGGGCGGTGGCATTTGCACGCAGGGCGATACGCTCGCCGAGTTGCAAACCATGGTGACGGATGCGGTGCGCGGGTATTTCGACGGGGAGACTTTGCCTAGAGCGGTGCGTCTCCATTTCGTGCAAGATCCGGTTTTGGCGGTGGCGTGAAGACCCCGCGCGATGTCAACGGCTCGGAAGCGGCGAAGGCGTTGGGCCGACTCGGCTTCGTTGTGAAGCGGCAGACCGGTTCGCATCTGATTATGCGGAAGGACGCCCGCACCGTCGTCGTCCCCGTGCACAAGCCGATCAAGCCGGGGACGCTGGCGGGCCTGATTGCTCAGGCAGGCGTGAGCGTCGAGGCGTTTTGCGCGGAGCTTTAAGCTGGCGGACTTCATGCGGAGGCGGCGGGCTTGACGAGTAGGCGCGGCATGTTGGCGAAAGCGAGTTTCGTGGCCTCCGTCTCGCGGTGCGTGTATTGGCGATGAACGTCGACGCATGCCGACATGCTCGCGGCGGATTTCCTCGGGCACGCCCGCGTTGGCCGCGTGGGAAATATGCGAATGGCGGAGGGCATGAAATCCAAGATCGTAAAAGGCTTTCACGGAGCCCGTGGGCGCGACGTCGGCAAAGGTGATTTTCGCTTGGCTCATGAGTTCGCGGAAGGTGAGGGACAGGCCATATTTCCCGCCGGCCTTTCTCCCGTGAAGGGTAGGGAAGAGCGGAGCCTTGCCGACTCCCCGGCGTGGCGTGAGCCAGTCGAGCAACTGGGGTAAAATGACGGTCGAGGTCTTGTGGGCCTGGCGGTCGCGGCGTTCTTTGCCGGGGCGGAGGTTAACCCGTTCGCGGTCAAGATCGATGTCGCTCCACCGCAGGCTCGCCGCGTCCCCGATGCGGAAGCCGCACCAATACCCGACGAGAACCATCCCTTGCCAATCCTCGGGGACGGCGGCGAGCAGGGCGCGGAGTTCGTCGAGCGTGAAGGCGCGGCGTTCGGCGGCATCGTGGCCCAGCATGTCCAAGGCCTCGGCGGGGTTGCTCGTAATGACGGCTTGGCGGCGGGCGGCGTTGAAGGGCACGCGGAGAACCTTCACGGCCAGATTGGCGGAGGCGGGCGACATGCCGCGTTTGAGTTCGGCGTCGCGGAAGCATTGCACGTCGCGGGCGTTCACGTTCGCCAGTGGCAGGTCGGCGCGCTTGCCGAGGTAAGTCAGGAAGTCTTCGACGATTCGTTTGTAACGCAGGGCGGTGCCGTCGGCGCGGGCTTTGGTTTTCTCAGCGACGAAGGCGGCGAGAAACTGGCGGGCAGTCTCGGTGCGAAGTCGGTCTTGGCCGCTCGCGGCGAGCATAGCGGAGATGAGGTCTTGCCCGTCGCCCAACGTCAGGGGGCCAGCCTTGGCCTTTTGCGTGAGGGTGACGACACGTTCTAGAATCTCGGGGGCGTTGGGCAGGGCCAGCGGGGAATCGGGGCCAGCGCCGAGCGTCTTGGCCTCGCGTTGCCAGCGTTCGACAACGGCGTGAAGGGCGGAGCGGTCGGTTTCTTTGGTGGAGCGCATGCACCAGCGGTCGCGGAGCCGGTGAATGAACCTTGCCAGAACTGAGATCGGGGGTGGCGGTGATCCCAGCAGCGCTTTGCGATCCAGCGTGCGACCTTCGATGCCAAAATTAAAATGGGCACGGTAAACGGAAAATGCACGATCTCGCTTCCACCCATGGGGCCGCCCAACGGTACCGCCCTCTGAAGTGATCGTCATCAACCCTCGAATTCTCCCTGCCATGAAAACCCCTCCTCTCGCTCTCACGCTGGCGCTCTTCGCCACCACCGCTTTCGCCCAATCGGTCGCGCCGCCGTCTCCCGCCGCCACCAGTGCGGCACTGGAAACGCCGATCGAGCTCAACCCATTCGTCATCACCGCTGAGGTCGACAACAGCTACGCGGCCAAGGACACGTTGTCCGGTACGCGGCTGCGCACCGACATTAAAAACGTCGCCTCGTCCATGTCCGTCATTACGGCCGAGATGATGCGCGACATGGGCGCCACCAGTTTCTACGACGTCGTGGACTTCCTCCCGAGCACGTTCTCCTACGGGAGCAACGAGGGCGATGGCAACGCCAACGGACTCCGCACCGGCAGTCCGTTTGTCGTGCGCGGCTACCGGTCTGACTCGCTCTCCACCAACTTCTTCACGGCCAATTTTCCTGTCGATTCCTACAACACCGACCGCATGACCTTCACCCGCGGGCCTAACGCGATCCTCTTCGGCATCGGCAACCCCGGCGGCACCGTCGATATCACGAACAACAAGGCGGACCTGCACCGGAACTTCCAGAAACTCGATCTCAAGGTCGATTCCTTTGGCAGCTTCCGGACAGCGTTCGACGCCAATACGGTGATCGTACCGAAGACGCTCGGCCTGCGGCTCGACGTCCTCCACGACGACCGCCGGAGCAATATCGAGCCGTCTTACAACAAGCGGAATTCTGTCTTCGGAACGCTGACGTTTCAGCCCGCGAAGAATTCGCTGCTCTTTGTGACCGCCGAATCGAACCACCAGCGCGCACAGATCGCGCGTCCGTTCGAGTTCTACGACTGGTATAACGGGTGGGTGACGGCAGGCCGCCCCATCAAGGCGGTCGCCAAAAATACCGCCGCCGGTCCCGGCTGGGAATTCGAAACTACCGGCGGCTACAACGTGTATATTCCCGGTCAGGGCGTGACGAATTGGGGCGCCATGGCCTACGGCGGACGCCCCCTCGTGCGGACCGCCCGCGTCAGCACGATCAGCTACGGCGTCGGCTCGCCGAATCAGATTGTACCGCTGGATACCAACATCGTCGGCAACGGCGACCTGATGGAGTTACACAACGAGAACTATGGGGTCTTCTTCCAGCAGCGCCTCGCGAGCAACCTCTACCTCGAAATCGCCGGCAAGCACGACCACAACTTCCGGTTCAACCGGGAAACCGACGGTAACCGCGTCGCGATCAAGGTCGACCCGAACGCCCAGTTACCCGATGGCTCGCCGAATCCCAACGTAGGCAAAGCCTTCGTCGATGTCCGACCGAGCGAGCAGCACATCGCGACCGACGTGAACCAACTGCGGGCGACGCTCAGCTATGAAAAATCCCTGAGCCATCTCAAAGTATTTAATCGCGGCCTGGGCCGTTTCTCACTGGGCGGGCTATGGAACAGTGAGGCGGTCCACCAGTTTCTGGAGCAATATGCCGAGACCAACATGACTCCGCTCAGCACCCAGCGGGACCTCAGCAACGGCGTGAATCTGATCCAGCGCCGGTGGTATTTTCTCCCGGGAAAAGAGGATTTCTATGCGGGCAATTTCGACCCCGTGAGCGGCAACGGCATCAACTCCAGCTGGGAACGCGTCTCCGCCACCCCGCGCAACAATGTCACCCGCACCCATTCCTACGCCCTCGCCGCGCAGGCTCTCCTGTTCGACGATCTCTTGGCGCTCACGGGTGGCCTGCGCCGCGATGAGCTCCTCATCACGTCGGTTAATTACGTCAAGGATGCGCGCGGCGTCTGGCCTGACGCCCTCGGTGGCAGCGCCGCGCCGTTCCTGCGCGATGTGGGGCGGCCGTATCTTTTCGGCGCCGTGATCAATGCGCACAAGAACGTCGGCTTGTTCTACAACCGGGCGACCAACTACCGCGGCTTCAATCAATCCAACCGCACCATCAACCAGGAGCTGATCCCGACCCAAGCCGGGAACGGCGTCGACACAGGACTCAAATTCAACCTCGGCGGAGTGCTCTCCGGCTCGGTCACCTATTTCGAAACCTCCCAAACGAATAGTTTGGACGGCACCCTGCGCGGAAAGAAAGCGGCGTGGATCACGTCGATTTGGGAGGTGCTCGATCCGAGCAAGCGACCGGATCTGATCACCAGCTGGACCGACCTCAAGGACCAGAAAACCCGCGGTACGGAATTCGAGCTCGTCGCCAATCCGACCAAAGATCTCCGCATGTATTTCACGGCGAGCCGCAACGTGAACGCCCTCGTCGACCACGGCGCGATCGTGTTTGCCTATCTCAATCAGAACTACCCGGGGTGGCAGGCGAAGGGCTCGACCCCGCTGCTCACGAGTCTTTCTGACGGCAAGACGGTCGGCGACCTCATCCCGAAGATTCAGGCTGAAGCCAGCGACGACCTCCTCGTCATCGGGCAAAAGCAAACCCGCGTCTACGAGTGGCAGACCAACCTCATCACCCGCTATCAGTTCAATCCAGCAACCGCCCTGAAAGGCTTCGCCGTCGGCACCGCCTTCCGCTGGCGGGCCGCACCGATCATCGGCTACTACCGCAAGCCGACGGTCACCACGCCGCTGGGCGTGCTCGATCCCTCGCGCCCCATTAATGGCCGCGCCTCCACGAACCTCGATGCGTGGCTCGACTATGGCCGCACCTTCATGGTGGCCAACAAGAAGGTGCGCTGGTCGGGTCAGTTTCGCGTGCAAAACGTCTGGAACGATCGCACCGCCCAACCTTGGTCCGCCGACGTGAACGACAACGGCACCGTTTTCTACCAACAACGGAAGACCGTCGGCGAGCGCCAGTTCCTCCTCAGCTCGACGTTTTCATTGTAACGCGAGTGACCCGACCCGGCGGCTCTCGCCCACCAACGGGAGCCGCGGCGCCGTCAGCGTATCGCTTCGGCAAGCGTGCGTGAGTCAGCGGCGGTCGGTGTGCTGCGGTGGGATGAGATGACCACGATAGCCCCGCCGCCGATGAGCGCGGCACCCTCTACAATGTGTGCTCATGGCCCCGGCTCAAACCCATCCTCGGTGCCGGTGTTTGCGTGGTAGGCGCCGGTGCGGATCACGCCGGACCGGTAATTGTAAAACTCGATCACCCGCGCCAGCTCGGTCAGGTCGATCTTTCCGTTCCGATTGGAGTCTGCCGCGTGGTAGCGGGAGAGCGTGACGGTGCTGTCGATGGAGTGGCCGAGATCAACCACGAAGCCATCCTCGGTAGCCTCGGTGGCGACCGCGTAACTGCCCGTCCGAATTGGGCCGTGGCCGTAGCGGGTGTTGAACAGTTCGACGACCCGGGTCAGTTCGTTGAGGCCGATCCGGCCGTCGCGATCCAGATCTGCATCATGAAAAGTGATCGTGGGAAACGGGTCGGCAAAGCGTTCATCTGCCGCCAGCGCCGTGTCGGTGAGCGTTTTCATGAACGCGACCAACGCGGCCTTTTCTGCCGCCGTGAGGTTGAGACGTAACGCGCCCGGGGCGGGCGGACGTGCACGCAGCGGCGGCGAAAGATTCGGGTGCGCGACGACGCCCGAATTGTAGAACTCGACGACCGCCTCGAGCGTGGCAAAGCGGCCGTCGTGCATGTAGGGGGCCGTTAGGGCGACGTTGCGCAACGAGGGCACCTTGAACAAGCCCTCGTCCTGTGCGCGTCCGGAAACCGCACCCACGCCCTTGTCTCTGTAGGGGTTTTCCAGCCCGTTGTTGTTGATCCGCGGGCCGGAGGAAAAATTGTCGGTGCCGTGGCACTGTGCGCAGGTGGCCGTGCCGGTTTCCCCGTTGAACAAGCGCCGGCCCAGATTTTCTTCGGGGCTGAAATTACTGAAGTTCACGCCCACGCCTAAATCGTATTTGGAGCGCGTCGAAGCCAGCGAGCGGACGAATTGTGCCAGCGCGCGGCTGATCCGCTCGGAGTTAATCGTTGAGGAGCCGAAGGCAGCCGTAAAAAGATCCGCGTAGAACGTCTCGCCGCTGAGCCGGCTGACCAGGGTCGGCAACGAAAGGCCCATTTCGATGGAATTTTGGATGGGCTGCAGGACCTGGACCTCCAGAGTGGCGGCGCGCTCATCCCAAAAAAATGAGCGTCGTTGATACCAGCGGGCATTGGTCAGGCCCATCGAATTGCGGTCGGTGAGGCCGCCGGCGAGACCGATGCTGAACGGGCGCGGATCACTGAAGCCGCTTTGCTGGCGGTGGCACGAGCTGCATGAAACGGTTTGGTTGGCGGAGAGGCGTTTGTCGTAGAACAGCACCCGCCCAAGGGTCGCGCCCGCATTGGTAATCGGGTTGTCTGCGGGGGTGTTGTCCTGCTGCACGACGGCGGGGAGCAGAAAGTGCGCTGGCAGGGCAGGGGAGTAGTCAGCGAGCTTCACCGGCAGCAGCGGAACGGGCGAAGTTTGGGCGTGCAGGCCGCCCCGGACGCCAAGGATAATGAGGACGGAGGCGAGTCCGCGACAAGCCAATGGCCAACGCGGGAGAATGGTTTTCCTCAAAAGTGTTTTAGGTGTTGAAACAGGCGGGTGCATGAGCGCGGATTCGGCTTTGAAGGCTCAAAGCACGCGCGTGATATGACCCAATGGCAGTTTCGTGGAAAGACGTTAAGCGGGCGTTTCGAATAATTATTTAAAATCGTCCCAACCTCATCATCGTTTCAAGCGTTTGACCGCGTGCGTTGGATCCGCCGGAGATCGCTGAAAGTGATCGCGGCCGAATCGCGCCGCTCGTCGAACTCAGGAGACGCGCGTGCCGTTACTTCGCCGGCGCGGCGTTCCAGACCTTGATGTCCTCGAAGTAGCCGTCCTTGCCGGAGACGCCTAATTCGATCTTGGACTTGGTCGGGTGGCCGATGCCGGCGGACTTTAGGTAGCCGACGGGCGTGCCATCGATACTCGCGCGCATCTCGTCGCCCACGGTCTCGACGGTGAAGGTGTAGGTCTTGCCGGCTTCATACGTGCCGGGGAAGGTGGCGCTCTTACCGGCCATCATCCGGGCGACTTCGGCCTTTTTCGTGGGATCATTGCGCAAGGCTTTGATCGCCTGGTTCTGGCTGCCCTCGCGCTCGTCCATGAGGGTGACGCCGTTCAGCGCGACGATGGCGCGGCAGAGGTGGCCGTAGTGGGAGCCTGTGAATGTGCGGTCGTCGAACTCGACGTCCATGCGCGTGTTGCCTGAGAAGCGGATCTTCACCTCGATGATGCTGTCCTTCGTCGGAAGTTCGAGACCGAAGACGGCGGCGTGGGCAGTAACGGCGGGTTTGCCGTCGGCGGCGGGTATGTCCTTGTCGCGGGTCTGGGTGCCCTTAAGCGCACCTTTTTCAAAGGTAAAGGTGTCCACGACTCGGTGCCAGCGCTTGTCGTGCGTGTCGCTTTGGAAGTCGTCGGAGAACAGGAGCTCCAGTTTTTTTGCGATGGGCCCAGCAGGAATGCGGGGCGTGTTCGGTTTTTCGGCAGCAAAGGCAGCGGCGGTGGCGAGGCAGGCGATTGCGAGGAGGGGGCGGATGTTCATTGTTGGGTTGGGTGAAGCTGACGTGATCACATAGCGCGGTGTGTCTTTTCACAAAGCTGGCGACATCGTTCGGATGGAGCGCGCGGGCGCGTTCATCGTGTCTCAGGATTCTCGCGTTGCCAACCACTGTCGAGCATCTGAGTGCAGGGTTCGTTTTGGAGAATCCTTTCTTGGGTGGCGTCGGACAGGGAGGGATGGGGAGCTCGGCGGAGCCAGACCCAGCAGATAATGGATACCAAGTCTACGGCTGGCGAAAGTCAGTCTACCCCACCGACGACATCCTTGCCGAGGCCTGCGCCCGAGCATTTGAAGGAACGCCGGTTCAGCGGCATCGCACAGAAGTGGTCACCCACCCGAGCATCTCCTGAAAACCGGTTTTGGCGTGGTCCAACGGATTCTGTATCGGACAGCCTGATATGGATGATCTCGGTCATCTCACCCCGCCCCCCGCCAAAGAGTCGCGGACGATGGCGGGATCTGGTTACTGATTTCCCGGAAGTGTTCTCCCCGGTTCACCCCAAACCCAGCTCCGTTGGATTTCCCGGACTGGTTGGAGGACCTGCCGCCATAGGCTAGACGAAGCTGACGCAGATATTATATATTACTTATCAACGCTTTATCGTAATAACTCCACCCGTGTTTTTTCCTGCGTAAGGAGCGGCGGCGGTTACAAGTACAGGGGCAACCTTGCCTTGGTCGGTATATCCGCGGACCACGTAAGTCGCATCGATCCGCCAGAGAACTTTACCTGAATAGGGTGTGTTTTTGTTGATAGTATCTCGGATTGCTTGCGCGTCGGAAGCTTCGATTAACGCTCTGACGCCGGAAAAAATCACGTTACGAACCTGCGTCTCTTGTCCAACTACTGCCGTGATTGGCTGGTTGATAATGTGTCCGGTAGTCATTGTTGGCCCCTTGGATGATCCAATGGGTACCGTCACAGCGTGAATGGTGCTTACCGGGCCCGGAACGCTGCCATATACCGGAGAGGAAGTCGTATACGACTGCGTGTCGGTCGAAGTCGAGTAATCCAGAGAGATTGCGAGTTCCGCGTCTGCGGCAGTCGCGAATACATAGCCTTGCGCAATCAGTGCAGAACTCAGGGCATTTGACACGTCTTCAAACTCCAAGCGATTCGAGATATTTGGCCCCGGCAGGATGACGAACTTCGTTTTCCCGGACGCATCAATGGATGCGCGAGAATTTATCAAGATAGTCGACCGAGACGTGGAATTCGCGCAGCCGACGATGAACGCAATCAAGAAAAGCATCAGTGATGTCTTCATTGCTTATCCAAGGTGCAGCATTGTGCGTGAAAAGCAAGGGTGCCATTGGGGTCAGTGCCCCTGATGTTTAGGCTACATCAAAGCGAGTCTCATACGTTGACGTGATCTCGCGAAATCGAGGCGCTCAGTGCGACAGTCTGGCCCCACCGAAAGGACCCAGAGCATGAAAGCGAAACGGGGGGCTGATGACTTCGATGCCTGAGCAGCACACTGAATTGCCGAGTCGCAGGAGTGTGCCACCACGCATCGCCTCAATGCTCGATGATCGGCACTGGATGGGACGAGAAGATCCCCATCCAGAAGGCGAAGTCGAAACCGAGGCGGGCTAATCGTCGTGGTTCGCGCCCCGTGCAGTAACATCGGGCGAGATCGGCGTCGGGGTGGTCGCCAAAGTATTTGAGCGTCGCACGCTCAATCTGAATTTCTCCGTCTGAACGAGCCGTTCCGAGCAGGTGCTGTTGATAGAATGCGTGCCGCACTTGCAGGGTTTCTCGTCCGACCTCCTCCAATAGTGCCGCGCACTCCTTGGGGTTGTTGCGGACGAAGCCGCGCCCACCGCTCCAGCCCATTTCGGCCCAAAATGAAAGCCTCCACGGCTCCTTCAGGGCTTTGGCGAACGGAAGGATTTCAGAGACCGCGTATCGAATCATGCGCTGTTGCATCGAGCCCGGTTCGTAGCAGCTGGCGGTGAACTCGACGAAGGGCACCGCGTTTGGTTCCCAGCCATTGTCACGCCAGTAGTAGAGGAGCAGGCTCAGAAAACGATTTCCGCACCCTAGCGTTGTTGCGTGCTCCTCGATTTTCTGCGCGGTCTCAAGGCTCTCCTTCGCGACGAACAAGCCAAAACGAATGCCATGCAGAATGCGACGGAGCAGTTCCTCGCGTAGCTCGATGGTGGGTGCGCGATCAGCCGAAAGCCGCCACCGCTCCCGCAGGAAGCGATTGATTCCAACTTCCAAGTCGGCGTCTGCGGAAAAGGCCGCAATCACGCCTGCTGTCAGACCGACGAGTTCCTCTTCCGCTGGGATGGATTCCGCGGCGAGGAGGGCTTCGAGTTTGGCTGCCTCGCTTGGGGCGTGAATCCGAAGCCGGACCCCATTCGCGAACCCGATTGTCGCCAAGTCGTGGCTGAAGTGCTCGTTGACGATGAATCCGAACTCCACGGCGAAGTGGGCAAGATTGTCCGCGATTTGGATTAGCTCTGTGCTGAGGCTGGGACGCCTAGATGCTACGTTTTTTATTTTCATGTGCTGGCTTTTTTGCGTAAGCAGCACCACGGCGATTTTGGCCCGCGAAACGCGGCCCACATCAATTGACCACCGTGGCCCGTGTAGGCTCGGTTGGTGACGCCCGATTATCGGGAGTCGTCGTGATGCACTAACTGCAAGGAACAATGGATAGCCTGTGGATCAGCAGCGGGGGTCACAACGCGGAATAGGGTCATAACGACAATCGCCCCGAGCAACCTCTCTCTGTCGGGCTCCGTCTTTTGGTGTGGCTTAGAGCGGGGGCTGGTAGCATGCCAACTTTTGCCCCACAAAGGGTGTTTCGGTAGGGCGACGACGACAGGAAAATAACGCAACCAATGAAAACAAAAATAACATGGGCCCTCGCTGGCGCTCTTTGCCTCGTCGCATTGAATTTTTCGGTCAACGAGATCATGAGTGTTTTGCCGAAAAAAACGCCGGTGGCCACCGAAAGGGCAGTCGCGCAAATCCCCAAAGAAACAAAAGATCCATATCTGACGCTCAACAATCGCCCGGTTTCGATACTCAGTCCGGTGGAAGACCCGCGAGTTCGTGCGGAACAGGGAGACGCCAAGGCGCAGTACAGTCTCGGCGCCGCGTATGCCCTCGGCGAAGGTGTGGCAAAGGACAGCGTCGAAGCGGTGAAATGGTATCGCATGGCAGCCGATCAGGGGTACGCCAACGCGCAGTTCCATCTCGGCGTCGCGTATGACCTAGGCAACGGTGTGGCAAAGGACAGCACCGAAGCAGTAAAGTGGTATCGCAAGGCGGCCGATCAGGGGAACGCCTTAGCGCAGTACTTTCTCGGCGGCAGGTATGCCAAGGGCGAAGGAGTGACGAAGGACAGTGTCGAAGCGGTGAAATGGTATCGCATGGCGGCCGATCAGGGGAACGCCAACGCGCAGCACTTTCTCGGCGTCATGTATGCCAACGGCAAAGGCGTGGTGAAGGACAGCGCAGAAGCGGTGAAATGGTATCGCATGGCGGCCGATCAGGGAGACGCCATCGCGCAGTTCAATCTCGGCTGGATGTATGCCATCGGCCAAGGTGTGCGAAAGGACAGCGCGGAAGCGGTGAAGTGGTATCGCAAGGCCGCCGAGCAGGGCGCCGCGGCTGCCCAATTCTTTCTCGGCTCGATTTATCGTAAAGGCGAAGGCGTCGCAAAGGACAGTGCGGAAGCGGTGAAGTGGTATCGCATGGCAGCCGATCAGGGCTACGCGGAAGCCCAATTTGATCTAGGCGTGATGTATCGCAATGGTGACGGCGTGGCGAAGGACAGCGCCGAAGCCGTGAAGTGGTATCGCATGGCGGCCGAGCAGGGCGACGCGCCTGCCCAATCAAGGCTCGGCTACATGTATGCCAACGGCGAAGGCGTGGTGAAGGACAGCGCCGAAGCGGTGAAGTGGTATCGCAAGGCGGCCGATCAGGGGTACGCCAACGCGCTGGGCAGCCTTGGGTCGATGTATCGCAAGGGCGAGGGCGTCGCAAAGGACAGCGCCGAAGCCGTGAAGTGGTATCGCATGGCGGCCGAGCAGGGTGACTCCATCGCGCAGTACTTTCTCGGCTACGCGTATGACATCGGCGAAGGAGTGACGAAGGACAGCGCAGAAGCGGTGAAATGGTATCGCATGGCGGCCGATCAGGGAGACGCCATCGCGCAGTTCAGTCTCGGCGTCAGGTATGCCAACGGCGAAGGAGTGACGAAAGACAGCGTGGAAGCGGTGAAGTGGTATCGCAAAGCTGCCGATCAGGGGAACGCCATCGCGCAGTTCAATCTCGGCTGGATGTATGCCATCGCCCAAGGTGTGCGAAAGGACAGCGCAGAAGCGGTTAAATGGTATCGCATGGCCGCCGATCAGGGGAATGCCATCGCGCAGGGCAGTCTCGGCTACATGTATGCCTACGGCGAAGGCGTCGCAAAGGACAGCGCAGAAGCGGCGAAATGGTATCGCATGGCGGCCGATCAGGGGAATGCCTTCGCGCAGGGCAGTCTCGGCAATATGTATGCCTACGGCGAAGGCGTGTCAAAAGACGCAGTTGAGGGATTGGCGTGGACGAACATTGCGGCCGCATCAGGAATGGAGATTTGGCTAAAGGCTCGCAGCTTGTTCGAACGTCAACTCGGCCCGCAAGCGACCTTGGCGGCGCAGCAGCGCAGCAAGGAAATCCTGAAGGAAATCGAAGCAGCAAAAAAGAGATAAAAAGGCGGCGGTTTTTAATGTCGGCGGCTAGCCTTGACGGAGCCCTATCTCGACGGCAGCGCGGTGGAAACGAAGCCGTCGGGTGCGAAACTACGATTCGAAGACATGGTGCGAAGGCGCAGCAGTCGGCGGTGTTGATCTTGGTCTATTAAAAACCGCTGCTCGGAGCGAGACGGCGAGCAAGCGGTGGGTGGGCTGGACCTGCCGAAGGCCGATTGCGCTGCATTTGCGGGCGTTCTCTCGGCACGGCGGACAGGAACAGGCCGCGTGGTGTGGTGGGCATCCAAACGGGGGGAAGGCATCTCTGCAAAATTTGTTTTGAGGGGCTCGATCTATTAGATATCCCGCCCGCCCGCTTGCGCCCGACCCCCTCCCCCCGGGGGGTGCCTCGCATTCCGGCGGATTGTGCTGGCTGAGACGGCTCCAATCGAATGCGAGCACGATGTAACCGCGATCCATGTGGGGCAGGGGTGAAAACCCGAAACATGGCCCAGAAATGGCCCAGTTAAAATAAAAGGAGAAGGCCAACCACGTGTAAGTGATTGGCCTTCATTGGCTGCCCGGGTAGGGATCGAACCTACGACCAAGTGATTAACAGTCACCTGCTCTGCCACTGAGCTACCAGGCAACGTGGCTTCGGGTGACCCTCGCCATCCGATAGAAGAGAATGAAAACAAAGCGGCGCCCACGCTTGTCAATGCCCGTTTTTCCGTTTCGAACCGAATTCCTGCAGCGCGCCCAATTCCTAACAGCGAGAACCCTTCGCTCAGACGTCGCAGGTACGGTCATTTTCACTGGGCGTCTCACTGGGCGAACGCACGTGCTGCTCTTGGTCGAAGCCTCCCGCGGGGGTGGCTCACGGCGACCGGCGTGAGAAGCGCCGTCCCGCGCCGGACACACCGCTGCGGCGACTGCGGCGAGGGGAGGCCATTTTGATCAGGCGGCAAATGCTTTGCGGGCCACGGCAGGGCCTGCGACTTTCGGGGCCTCAGCTGCCAGTTGGGCAAAAAACGAGTCGCGACGCTCACGGGCGATGGTGACGTCCTTGGTGCCCAGCGAGCGGCGGATCCGCTCCTTGGTAAAGGGGGTCGGGTGGACGGTATAATGGAGAAACCAGGTCCCGTGGTTGTTCCACAGGTGATGATTCTCGTTCTCGGCGCGGACGCGGATGCCGGGGAGGATGGCGACAGTAGTCATGATGCGTGATGTTCTTGGTGGGAGTTATCGCGCAGCAGGTTTTGAAAACAAAAAACCGATCTGGGCATCAGATCGGTTTCGTCTTCGGGAGCGTTCTTGGTTCGCTTCCCTTGCGGGTTGCGCACATCCGAGGCCGTCCCCGATCCACCGTGGCCGCTCCCGGCCCGGTTGGCGGAACCGACTTTTTGAGGGTCAGTTCGTTCCTGATGCGTTGGCGACCGTGACACTCTCCGCAGAGTCGTCGAGATTTTTTTCAAAAAAATGGAAGCAATTGGCCGAGTCGGCGGAGGGCATCGGCGGAGCGCAGGCGGTCAAGATTCCTATACCGAAGCGAGCAATTGGTTTCCGCTGTCCGCCGGTTTCCGGACCCGGCGGCCTCCCGCCTATTTTTTGTGCTCCTTGGCGTAGTGCTCGGCGAGGAGGTCGTGCCCAAAGTCACCTTTGAAATCGCGAAATACGGAGTGGACGTGGTTGGCGTTATTCTGGGAGTTGTCGAATTCGATGAGGAAGGTCGGGCCTTGGATGCGATAGTAGGTTGCGGCGCTGCGGTCGAGCGCGCCGGCCCACGCAAACGTGACCTGGTCTAGGCCGGCCTTGCTGATGGCGGCAAAGGTCTCCTCGGCGATTTCGGCGCGACCGCGGCTGGTGTAGACCTTGACCAAGGCGAAGAGTTTTTCGCGCTGCCCCGCGGTGAGTTGAGGGGCGCCGATACCCGCAGGCGCGAGCAATTCCACCCGCTTCTTGTTCGTGGTGACGATTTCCTTCGGGGCGACGTCAGCGATGATCGCGACCTTGCGCTGCGCGGCGTCGAGCGAATTCACCAAGGCAAGACCGAGGTCTTCCTCCTCGCCGAGCACGCGTTCACCCTTACGCGGTCCTGTGCGCACTTCAGCGGGATTGGTGCCCATGAAGACCGGTGCGAAAAAGACGTGCGCGCCATCGACGAGGGTGAAGTTAAACGAGAGATGATGGCCCTCGAAGCGCCAGCCCCAGGATTGCTTTTCCGACGGAGTGCCGAAGATCGTGATGAAATAGTTAATCGGGTCGCGGCGACCAGCCGGCGTGTCTTTCTCCAGTTCCTTGAGGATGATTTCTAGCGACCTGATCCCTTCGGCGCGCAGGAGACCGCGCTGCCCCAGCCCGCTGCGGAGCAGCGCGAGACCGAGGTCACGTTGAGCGTCGGTCAGGTGCTTGAGCGACAAACCCTGACGAGGGACCGGAGTGAAAAACCAGTTCTCACGTTCGGCATCGGTGAGCGGGTAGGTGGCCTGCCTGGCCTGATCGGCGGTCAGCGTGGCGAGAAATTTCTGGGCGGCTCCCAACATGTCGACTGCCGGCGCATGGGCGCGGGCGAGTGTGGCGAGGACGAAGAGGCCGAGGGCGGCGAGGAGGACGCGAGGGGTGGGACGCATAGCGCATCAAACGCACTGGAGTGAGCGGGAGGCAAGCTCACACACGGCGATGACCCCACGGCGATGACGGGCCCCGCGTTAGCGCGATGCTCCGCATGGTGCGACGATCGGCAGGCGATACCCGTGGTCATGCTTCAGCGCGTAGTGTGTCCGGAGTGTGTCCAGACGACCTTCTCTCCGAGTGGGGGCCCTGCGCTGGGGTGGGGGCCGAACCCGTCGGAGGGATGCCGCCGTCGCTGTGAACACCGGCGTGACGTGCGATTCGCGGACGGTGAGTAACGGGTCTGCGCGCGAGCGCGCGCGTCACGGGCTGGACGGGGCGGCGGGCCTCGGCATCACCCGGTTTGAGCTTTATCGGGAAACAGCGCGCGCAGTGCGGCGGCATTGGCGTCGCAGACCCCGCGCTCCGTGATGAGGCCGGTGACGAGGCGGGCGGGAGTAACATCGAACGCCGGATTCGCGGCAGGGCTGCCCTCGGGGAGGAGCGCGATGGTGGCGACCGTTCCATCGGGCAGACGACCCGTGAGATGAGTGACTTCCCGGGCGGCCCGCTCCTCGATGGGGATTTCCCGCAGCCCGTCACTCAGCGTCCAATCGATGCTCGGCGAGGGTGCTGCGACATAAAACGGTACGTGGTTGTCGTGCGCGGCCAGGGCTTTCAGGTAGGTGCCGATTTTGTTGCAGACGTCTCCGGTGGCGGTCGTGCGGTCAGTGCCGACGATGACGAGATCGACGTGACCGTGTTGCATCAGGTGACCGCCGGCGTTGTCGGCGATGACGGTGTGGGGTACGCCGTGATTGAGCAGCTCCCAAGCGGTGAGGCTGGCGCCCTGGTTGCGCGGTCGGGTTTCATCGACCCAGACATGGACGGACAGGCCGGCGTCATGGGCGGCGTAGAGAGGGGCGGTCGCGGTGCCGATGTCGACGGTGGCGAGCCAGCCGGCGTTGCAATGCGTGAGCACGTTGACGCGTTCGCCGGGCGCCTTTCGTGCGGCGATGGCCCGGATGAGTGGCAGGCCGGCGACGGCGATACCGCGGTTGAGGGCGACGTCTTCATCACACACGTAGGCGGCGAGCTGCCTCGCCGCGGCCGCGCGTGCGCTGGGGGCGAGGGGGGCGACGTGAGTGCGCACGCGGTCCAGCGCCCAGCGCAGATTGACGGCGGTCGGACGGGTGGCGAGGAGCGTGGCGTAGGCGCGGGCGAGGGCGGCGTCGGACGCATCCGTGCGGAGTGCGAGCCACAGGCCCCACGCCGCGGTGGCGCCGATCAGCGGGGCCCCGCGCACCAGCATCGCACGGATGGCGTGGGCCGCATCATCGAGGGTGGAGAGGCGAGCGGTGACGAACGCGTGCGGGAGGCGCGTTTGGTCGATGATCTCGATCGCGGTGCCGTCGGCGGAGGGCCAGAGGGTGCGAGTAGGGCGGCCAGAAACATTCATGAAACACGAAACTTGGCGCGACGGAGTCTGGCGGCAAGCTGTTGCTCCTGTCCGTCGCGGTGGCCATAGGGCGTCCCGGCAAAAAGGTTTCTCTATTGATCGCCGGCGATCACCCCTCCGTAGTCGCCACGCTGCCGCCCGCGCGAGGAGCTCTCGGACGTACCGGACGAGAAGGCCCCCGTGCGCGCAGCGCTCCGCTACCTCGGCAATCGCACCCATCGACTCGACTAAGTCCGCGTCCTCGCGCTCGACCTGACCCTCGGCTCCGGCTTGATCAAAAGCGCCCACCGCCACGTCCTTCAGCCCCGGATCAAGCGAGCCGCGCTTGGTCGACCGAAGCTCACGCTCACGCATTCGGCCCACTCCGCACTTTGCGCGCCGATCTTCGCTGGGAACGCCAGCGGGCCCGCGACTGACTTTAATTCGCATTGCACCCCGATTGATGGTTTACGGCCTACTCGCAGCTTGACGCTACTGAGGGCTGCGGCATGCAGTCTCCGAAATGGATGGATCCACTCGATGCCAGAAAAAATCTCACCCCAATAAAAAGAAATGGGGCCGGTTGAGATGTTCCTTTTTCTGCTCCAAAAGCAGGGTCGCCGCTTTCCGATGAGGCCTTGCGTAAAAAGAGCGCGCGCTGTGCCCACTGTGATGCATAAAAGGGTTTGCCGCGTATAGCCTAGGAGTCGCTTGGCGCTACGTTGTCCCAGTTAATATGAACACTCTAGTATCCTGTAACAGCTATAATTTCGGATAAAGCCTGAAGAGTTTGATCCGGGCGTCGTCGGTAGTAAAGCGCCAGTGGATAGGAGCGCCGCGAGTGTTGCGGTGTTTCAGCCAGGCGGAGACTTCGGTGCGCATGGTGCCAAGGTC
>CANIJN010000082.1 GCA_947467625.1 Opitutia bacterium
CCTCCGTAGCCTTATCGACTTCCAAGGTGTCGAGATACTTGAGGAAGAGGAGCCAGGAAGACTGCTCGGTGTAGTCGAGTTCGCTGGTGCAGCCGGCGTCCTTCCAGAGGACGTCGTCGATGTTTTTGAAGGCTTGTTCGAACATGGGGGGATGAAGGAGTCGGACAACGGCGAAGGTCGAACGACGTTCGCAAGCGTCAAGCCCGCCGCCTCCGCACGCAACGCCCCTGTGCGTGTTCGCCTCGGAAAATTGCCCGCCGCTCACTGCCTTGACACCCTCGCGGCCCCTCACCACGTCCTTGGCCCCACCCTACCTCGCTCTCGGCCGCGATCCGGCAAATCGCCCAGCCCCGGCAATCACCAATCACCACCCATGCACTCCCTGATTCGCTCCGCCCTCCTCCTCGCGTCACTCACGCTCCTCGCGCCGGCTTTCAGTCAATCCACCGCGCCAGCTCCCACCGCCGCCGAAGTCGCCGCCGCCAAGAAAAAATCCTCCGCCGACCTCGTAACCCTCAATCCCTTCCAAGTGAAGGCCGCGGCCGATAACAGCTACGGCGCCCTCAATTCTAACTCGCTCACCCAGTTCGACGCCGCGCTTAAAAACGTCCCCGTCTCCGCCGATATCTTTACCGAAGATTTTATTCGCGATGTCGGTGTCACCAACCTCGAGGAGCTGATGCTGAACTACGGCGCCGGCGCGGGCACCGTCATGTCGAACCCCGAATCGGACGCCCTCAGCCAGCAGCCCGGCGATCGCGTCGGCAACCAGACCATGGGCGTCCGCGGCGTCGGCGTCGGTGCGCCCCGCCGCGATGGTTTCGCCGGCACGTTCGGCACCGGCACCGGCATGAACAGCCTCTTCGATATCGAGCGCGCCGATGTCGTGCGCGGCCCGCAAGGCCTCCTCTACGGCGCCAGCGGCGCGGGCGGCACCGTCAACATCGTGTCCAAGCGCGCCACCTTCAACCGCAACGCTGGCCGCACCGATTTCCGCATCGATCAATACGGCTCGAAACAACTCCTCTTCGACTACAACTGGGGCACCGAAAACGTCGCCGTCCGCGTCGCCCTCCTCAACGACCACCAACTCTACCGCCGCGTCTTCATCGGTTACGAAACCAAGGGTATCTACAGCCAAATCGCTTTCCGCGTCGCCCCGCTCCGCACCGTCGTTCGCGTGATCGCGGGCCAGACCGAAAACACCCGCGTACTGAACTCGAATCAGGAAAACATCGCGTTCACCAACACCGCTACCGACCCCCGCCACAACTTCGGTCTCGCCTACCTCCTCCGCAACAACATGGCCGGCGCCAACGACCCCGTCACCGGTAACCCCTATCCTCGCGGCGCCATCGCCAACGGCACCCTCACCTGGGACAATATTAACTCGTGGGCCGGCACCGCCGCCTCCGAATACGTTACCAACAAATACTTCATCGGCACCGCCGAAACCGTCTGGACGCCGTGGCTCGCGACCCAGTTTTCCTTGCTCTACAACGATGCGCCCACCGACCGCGCGAACGGCGGCCTCGCCAATCTGAGCGCCCCGCTGCTCAACGGCAATCCACTCACCGTCTGGGCCAACGGCGGCACCCTTGCCGACACCGAGCAGCCCACCCGCCGTTGGGCCACCCGCGGCTCCGCCCTTCTCACCAACGACCTCTTCGGCCAACGCGCCCGCAGCCAAACGCTCGTCGGCTACGATATCGATTGGGCCGATACCGGTCCCACCGACTACGGCTACTTCCTCGCCGACGCCAATTTCAACGTCGTCTACAACCCCGCCGTTCCCTCCAACCTCGGCCGCACGCCCATGCCGCGCCTCTGGTGGTCCGTGCAAGACGGTCCGGTCAAAGATCCCCTCGGCCGCGGCGGCTGGAAAACTCCGCGCGTCACCTCCGGCGGACAAAATTACGTCCGCATGGCCAACAATCCCCGCGACCCGAGCTGGGTGCGCCCCAACAATCCTCTCGGCCTCGCCAGCCTCGCGGGCCTCGCCGGCGTCTCCGGCCAGAACAACGACGGCCACAACTGGGAAAGCCGCACCGCCGGCGCCTACGCCGCCAACAACACCGGCTGGTTTAATAACCGCGTCTTCACCCTCGTCGGCCTGCGCGCCAACGAGAGTTTCAAGCGCACGCCCAACCTTTCCACCCTCGCCTCCGCTCCGCCTTGGGCCGAGTCCAACAAGACCAACAAGAGCTACAACCTCGGCATCAATGGCGCCATCCGCCCGTGGTTGAATGCCTACTACAGCTTCTCGAGCACCTACAACACGCCCCTCGTCAACGCCAACGACCCGCTCGGCAATCCGCCCGCCACGTCCAGCGGGGTCGGCCAGGAGATCGGCCTCAAGTTCGGCGACGAACGCGGCCGCATCTCCGGCTCCGTCCAGTATTACACGACGAACTCCAAGGATGAGATGATCAACGCCGGCACCGGCGTCCGCGACCTCGTCAACCCCACCGGTCTCAACGGCGAGCACCTCGGCCCCGCCGGCACCAAGAACCAATGGGTCAACCTCGACCGCACCACGCGCGGCGTCGAAGTCATCCTCACCGCCAACCCCACGCGCAATTGGAAGGTGCGCCTCGCCGCCACCACCTCCGACGGCCAGAACCTCACCGACAAAAAATACCCTCTACTCTGGAATGACGATTTCTCCGTGCGCAGCGGCACCGTCACCTATCAAAACGGCACACCCCTCCTAGTCCCGACCACGCCCACCGTCATCACGCCTACAATCACCACGCTCAATCGCCAGGTCGATCCTGCGGCCCTCCAAGCCCAAGTCGGCGGCACGTGGGAGCCGCTCACCCTCGCGATGATGAACGATCGCACCAATCCCTACTGGGCCAATCCCGCCGACGACAACGGTCGCCTCCAGACCAGCAACCTCCGCCGCGTCCTCCAATTTTTCGTCGGCACCAACGGCAGCGCCCTCACCGGCAAGACCGGCCGCTCCACCTCCGACATTCCCTACACGTGGTCCGACCCCAACGGCACGAAAGGCGAAACCGTCGTCGCGAAGAAGGGCGAGGGCACCGTCGGCTACGCCCAATATGTTTTCTCGATGACGAACAGCTACAGCTTCACCGGCGAAACCTTTCTCAAGGGCGTCAGCGTCGGGGGCACCGTCGGCCTCGGTATGAAGAATCGCACGTTTTACTACAACACGCCCGGCGGCGGCCGCTCACTCTTCAGCTCACCCGACACCTGGCAGGCCAACACCTTCGTCTCCTACCGTCGCAAGCTCGGCAAACGCTTCGGGTTCTCGAGTCAGGTGAACATCACGAACGTCTTTAACCACTACGTCTTCGGCACCCTCCCCAACAACGGCTCCGGCTACACCGTCCCCGCCAACCTCGGCGTCAGCTTCTACGGCCAGCCGCGCATGTATGTCTGGACGAACACGCTGACCTTCTGATTCGAGGTAGGGACGGCTCTCCGAGCCGTCCGCCGTGGCTCGCAGACTACACCTGCCGCCTCACTCAAACCATCGCGCCCATCAGTCCACCGGAGCGAAACTCATCTGGGCGCGCACCACTCCGACGCCAGAAGATCCCGCGAAAAAGTAAACCGCTGCCTCCATCGTCGAGCGCAACACCGCCGCCGCCGCGCTCATGACGCAGCACCGCATCGCAATCGACGACCTGGTCACCGCGATCACGCCCCAGCTCGCGATGCTGCAAAACCCCAACGACGTCCACTTCACCTCCTCCGGCTACGCGTTCCTTAGCAGCGAAGCCGCTACGTCCATCTGCCTCACTTGGTGTAACGCTAGCCCGCGCACCCGCCGCGGCGACGCCCCGACGGCAGTTACGCCGCGCTCAATTCCACTTTGCTGACGCAGTTCGACAACGCACTCCACAAAATCCCGGTCACCCACGAAATCTTCACCGCTCGGTTCATGCGCGCCATCTGCACAACGTTGATCAATGCAATGCTCGGCGGGGTCTGTGTTACTACACGAGCAACACTGTTTCCAATCACCACCAACTCTTTGCCTCCGGACGGGACGCGACGCCGCACCACGGCAAGGTCAGCTTTAAGGGCCAGCCGACGACCGCGGGCGGGGCAAACCTGCACGTGTCGTTTCTGCGTTCATCGCCCGGATTCGCCCGCCGTTCGCACGGCTGGCTGGGCTGCCTACAAGAATCGGTGTTAAAACTCAGCCTCACTCCGGAGATAACACTGGTTGCCCTTTATCATGTCCCCTGCCGAGTCCGAGTTGCATTGCCGTTTCCTGCGATTGTTCACCACAAACGAAGTGGCCGTCCGCGCATTTGTGCGACGCTTGGTGCCGGCGCGGGCGGATGCGGATGACGTCATGCAGGAGGTGTCCATCGTGTTATGGAAGAAGTTCGGCTCGTTTCACGCGGGCACGGATTTCCGCGCCTGGGCCTTCGGCGTGGCGCGATTCGAGGTCCTCGCTTGGCTGCGCGACAAGGGCCGCGACCGTCTCGTTCTCGACGAAGGCGTGGCCCTAAAGCTCGCGCACGAGGCGGAGGCGCTGGAGCCCGCGCTCTCGCGCCAACGCGAAGCGCTGCAACGTTGCATGGACCGGGTTCCGGAGGAGCAGCGCTCGCTCATCATGCGCGCCTACGAGCCGGAGGCACGTATTCAGGAGGTGGCCGCGAGCAGCGGACGCAGCGTCGCCGGTTTCTATCAATGGCTGCATCGCATGCGAAAGACGCTGCTGGACTGCATCCACGCCACCATCGCACGGGAGGCTTCGCCGTGAACGCGGACCTCGATCTGCTTTCTCAGTGCTACCTCGCCGGCAGCATCGATGCGGAGGGCATGGCGCGGCTGAATGCACTACTCGCGGCCGACCCGGAGGCCAGGCGGCGTTTCGCCGAACAGCTCAACCTGGACTCCGCGCTCGCCACCCAGGCGATGGGCTGGCGCGCGGAGCCAACGGCCCCGCTTCGGCCGCGCGCAGCGATGCGTTGGCAGTCAGGATGGACGGCAGCGTTGGTGAGCGCTGCGGCGGCCTGCGTCGCTCTTGCGACCTGGATTTTCGAATCAAGGGACTTCGCCAAGGTAGAGAATGTCGCCGGCTTCACGCAGCTCACTCCGGGTTCACCCCTCAACGGTGACAGACACGAAATGTCAGGTGGCACTCTGGCGCTCGTCACCGCCAAAGGCGCCCGCGTGGTGATCGAGGCGCCGGCGGTGTTTCAGTTCGAGTCCGCGCAACGGCTGCACCTCATTCGCGGCCGCCTGTCCGCCGCGGTGCCGCCCGCCGCCAAGGGCTTCACCGTGATCACGCCCTCGGGCACCGCGGTGGACCTCGGCACGCGCTTCGGCGTGGACGTGCCGGCCACGGGCGACGCCGAGGTGCATGTGTTCGAGGGCGAAGTCATCGCCCACGCCCCGCACGATCGGCGTAGCCTGCGCACGGGCGATGCGGTGACAATGACCACGGCCGGCCACGCTGCGCGCGAAACGCGTTCCGCCGCCTTCATTCAATCGGACGAGGTGGGTGATCTCACCGCCGGTCTAGCCGCCGGCCAGCGCGCACGCTCGGACGCTGCGCTCGCGAATCTCCGCGATGATCCGGCTCTCATCGCGCTGCTCGATTTCGAAACGGGCGGCGAAACTGGCGCGTTTCGAACGGTCCAGGGCCGTTGGCCAGGATCACGTGCCCCGGAGTTCGTGGAGGTGGGCGACCATTTGAAACTCGACCTCGGGGGCGAACGCTCGTGGCCCCGGCTCACGCTTGCCGCTTGGGTGCGCCTCGACCGACTCGACGCGCTATACCAATCGTTGCTGCATACCGACGGCTGGACAGCCAGCAACCCTGGCCAGGTGCATTGGATGGTGAACCGTTTCTCCACGATGCGCCTCGCGCTCAAGGGCAACACCCTCGCGCCCGGTTCTCCCGAGCCGGACAGCTTTCCCGACTCACGCACACCCGTGCTACCGGAAATCGGCCGCTGGGTGCATCTCGCCGTGGTTTATGATTCTGAGGCCCGCACTACACGGTTTTTCCTGAACGGCCGCTTTGACAGCGAGAGCCGCGAAGCCACCGCACATCCCGCCCGCCTCGGCCCCTCGCAGATCGGCAACTGGAATCGCACTGATCGCAAACTCAGCGGGCGCATCGATGAGATGCTCTTCCTCGGCCGCGCGATGACCGACGCCGAAATCCGCACGCTTTTCGAAGCCGGCAATCCCTACCGCTGAAAAATCTCATGCGCCTGCTCGCTCTACTCATCGCCCTCCCCGCGGCCGCCGCACCGGTGGATTTCGTCCACGACGTCCGCCCGATTTTCGAGCAGCACTGCACCGAGTGCCACGGCGAAAAGAAGCAGAAGTCCGGGCTGCGCCTCGACGTCAAGGCGGCGGCGTTCAAAGGCGGCGACGGCGAAGGGCCGGGCATCGTCGCAGGCAAGGCGACGGAGAGCCCGCTCATCCGCTTCGTCACGCACGCCGACCCGGAGCAACGCATGCCACCGAAGGGCGACGGCCTCTCCGCCGCCGAGATCGCGACCCTCACGCGCTGGATCGACGAAGGCGCCGTGTGGCCGGACGGCGTCGACCGCGTGAAGCTCGCCGACCCGCGCGACCATTGGTCGTTCAAGCCGTTCGCGGTGACTCCGGGCCGACACTCCATCGATTTCTTCATCACGGCCAAGCTCGACGAGCATGGCCTCAGGATGTCGCCCGCGGCGACTCCGGCGGCGTGGCTGCGGCGCGTCACGCTCGACCTCACCGGATTGCCGCCCACGCCGGAGGAGCTGGCGCACTTCGTCAATTCGTCGCGGCCCGACTACCCCGCCGCCGTGGATCGCCTGCTCGCCTCACCGCGCTACGGGGAGCGCTGGGCGCAGCGCTGGCTCGACGTGGTCCGCTACGCCGACACGCATGGCTTCGAGGTCAACACCGAGCGGCCCAACGCCTGGCCTTATCGCGACTACGTCATCCACGCCTTCAACGCCGACACGCCCTACGACCGCTTCATCCGCGAGCAGATCGCCGGCGATGCGCTGGACCCCGAGGCGGATGCCGCCACCGGTTTCCTCATCACGGCCTCGGTGTTATTGCCCGGCCAGATCGGGAAGGACGCTCCATCCATCCGGCTCGCGCGGCAGGATTCGCTCGACGAGATCGTGACCAACATCGGCCAGACCTTCCTCGGCCTGAGCGTAGGCTGCGCCCGTTGCCACGATCACAAGTTCGATCCCATCACGGCCAAGGACTACTACGCCATGCAGGCTTTCGTCGCGGGAGTAGAGTATGCCGACCGCGAACTCCGCAGCGCCGATGCGCTGGCCCGAAAACGCGAGGCCGCTCCGTTGCGCGCCCAGGTCGCGGCGATCGACGGGCGCCTCGCTCAGCTCGTCCCGCTCGCGCGCCCGGGCACGAAGCGCCGCGTGACCGACGCGGCGGGCAACACGGAGGCGTTCGCCCCCGTCGACGCGAAGTTCGTGCGCTTCACCATCCACGATGCGAACGCACATCCGACGCTCGGCGTCATCGAGCCGTGCCTCGACGAGTTCGAGATTTTCACCGACGAGTCGGAGCCGCGCAACGTCGCGCTCGCCGCGCTCGGCACGAAGGTCACCGCCTCCGGCAGCAAAAATTCCACGGCGCACACGCTCCCGTTCATCCACGACGGGCGGTTCGGCGACGCGCGCAGCTGGATGTCCGCCACCAAGGGCCGCGGCTGGGTGATGTTCGAGCTGCCCGAGCCCGCGCGCATCGCAAAGGTCGTCTGGAGCCGCGACCGCACGGGGCGCTACACGGATCGGCTCGCGACCGCGTTCACTCTGGAGGCGGGGCTCGCACCGGATCGAATGGCCGTCGTCACCGAGGCCGTGCCGCTGCGCCCGACCGCCGGTGCCGGGCCGATCAACACCGATCGCTTCGCGCCTGTGCGCGCGAAGCGGCTGCGGTTTACCGTCCTCGCCACCAACAGCCTCGAACCCTGCCTCGACGAGATCGAGGTCTTCGACACCGCTGGCCGCAACATCGCGCTCGCGAGCCTCGGCACCAAGGCCGCGACCTCGGGCAACGTCATCGTCGCCGATCGCCACGAGCCCGGCTTCGTCAACGATGGCCTCTACGGCAACGAACGCAGCTGGCTCGGCGACGAGTCCGGCCGCGGGTGGGTCGAGCTGGAGTTTCCCACCGAGCACGAGATCGTGCGCGTGCTCTGGAGCCGCGACCGCGAGGGCAAGCTCGTCGATCGCCTGCCGATCGAATATCGCATCGAAGTCGCCAGCGGCGAGGCGTGGCGGGTCGTCGCGGATTCGACTGATCGGCGGCCGCACGTCGCCGGCGAGGGACGTGGGCCCGGTTTCACCGTCGCTGGCCTTACGCCCGAGGACACCGAGACGGCGAACCGCCTCCTCCGCGAAAAGACCGCGCTCGAGGCGAAAATCAAAACCGTTGAATCCGGCCAGCTGGCATTCGCCGGCAAGTTTCGCGCGCCCGACGAGATTCGCCTGCTCGCGCGCGGCGATCCCGAGCAGCCGAGGGAGCCGGTCGCGCCCGCCGTGCCCGTCGCGCTGGGCGATCTGCGGCTCTCACCCGACGCCTCCGAGCAGGAACGGCGCCGCAAGCTCGCCGACTGGATCACACGGCCGGAGAATCCGCTGACGGCGCGCGTGATGGTGAACCGCGTCTGGCAAGGCCATTTCGGCGCGGGGCTGGTCGAAACGCCGAGCGATTTCGGACACAGCGGGGCCAAACCGACGCACCCCGCCTTGCTCGACTGGCTCGCCACCGAGTTCATCCGCGGCGGCTGGAGCGTGAAGCAACTGCACCGGTTGATCGTCCTCAGCGACACCTACCGGCAAGCGTCGGCGATCGCCGATCCCGCCGCCGCGGCGCAGGATGCCGAGGCGCGCTTGCTGTGGCGTTTCCCTTCGCGGCGCATCGAGGCGGAGAGCCTGCGCGACTCGATGCTCGCCGTGAGCGGCCGGCTCGACCTCCGGATGTTCGGCCGCGGCTTCGATTTGTTCGACAAGCGCGGCGGCCTTTCCGGCTTCAAACCCGTGGAGACGCTCACGCCCGCGAACCAGCGCCGCATGATCTACGCGCACAAGGTGCGCCGCGAGACCGAGGCGGTGTTCGGCGCCTTCGACTGCCCCGACGCCGGGCAGAGCACCGCGCGCCGGCGCGAATCGACCACGCCGATTCAGGCGCTGAACCTCTTCAACAGCCGGTTTACCCTCGAACAGGCCGCGGCGTTTGCCGCGCGGGTGGCGCGCGAGGCCGGCGCCGATGCCCCGCAGCAAATCCGCCGCGCCTATCAGCTCGCCCTCGGCCGCGAACCGAATGCAGCCGAGACGGCGGACGCCCTGCCCACCGTCGAATCGCACGGTCTCGCGCCGCTCTGCCGCGCGATTTTCAACAGCAACGAATTCCTCTTCCTGCCATGAATCGCATCTCGTCTCACCCGTTGCTCGACCGCCGCCAGTTCCTCTCGAACTCCGCGACCGCGCTCGGCTCAATTGCCCTCGCCAGCATGCTGGGGCACGACGGCCTCCTCGCTTCGCCGGCGATCAACCTGGCAAGGCCCTACGCACCGCGGCTGCCGCATTTCCCGGCGAAGGCGAAGAACGTCGTCGTAATTTTCTGCGCCGGAGCGGTCAGCCAACTGGAAACCTGGGACTACAAGCCGGAGCTGATCAAATGGGACGGTAAGCCGTTGCCGGGCGGACCCGCCGTGACCTTTCAAGGTCCCGCGGGGGATCTCGCGCGACCACAGTATGAGTTTCGCCCGCGCGGCCGTTCGGGAAAAATGGTCAGCGACCTGATCCCGCATCTCGCGGAGCTGACCGACGACCTTGCGTTCGTGCATTCACTCACGAGCAAATCGAACACCCACGGCCCGGCGGAGAATTTTCTCTCGACCGGCTTCGTGCTCGACGGCTTCCCCTCCCTTGGCTCGTGGGTGACCTACGCTCTCGGCAGCGAGAACCAGGATCTTCCCGCCTATGTCTCCCTCCCCGACCCACGCGGTGTGCCCCAAAACGGCTCCAACAACTGGGGCCCCGGCTTTCTCCCGGCGACGTTCCAGGGCACGACGTTGAGTTCAAAAGACCCGGTGCGCCATCTCGCCGCCCAGGGAATTTCGGCCGAGGCGGATCGCGCAGCACGCGCGCTCCTGGGGAAGATGAACGAACGTCATCTCGCCGCCAACCCCGGCGACGGCAAACTCGCCGCCCGCATCGCCAGCTACGAGCTCGCCGCGCGGATGCAGCTCAGCGTGCCCGCCATCGGCGATCTTTCCACGGAGCCCGCGCATATCCTGAAGATGTATGGCGCCGACGATTCCCAGAACGCCGACAAGGCCGCCTTCGCGAAGAACTGCATCCTCGCGCGCCGGCTCATCGAGAAGGGCGTGCGTTTCGTCCAGCTCTTCAACGGCGCGTATGCCAGCGGCGGCAAACTGAACTGGGACGGCCACAACGCGCTGAAAGAACAATACGACATTCACGCGCAGATTCTCGACCAGCCCGCTGCCGCGCTCATCCGCGATCTCCGCCAACGCGGCCTGCTGGAGGAGACCCTCGTGGTGTGGTGCACGGAGTTCGGCCGCATGCCTTTTTTTCAAAAGGGAGCCAAGGGCCGCGATCACAACCCGGACGGCTTCACCTGCTGGATGACTGGAGCCGGGGTAAAGCCCGGCGTCAGCCACGGCGCGACCGACGATCTCGGTCAGAAGGCGGTGAAAGACATTCACCCGCTCTACGATTTCAACGCCACTATCCTGCACCTGCTCGGGCTCGACCACGAACGGCTTACCTTCGAACACAATGGCGTCCAACGCCGGCTCACTAACGTCGAAGGCCACGTCATTCGCGACGTGCTCGCATGAGTTCCGTTGTGCCCATAGCGCCCCCCGTCTGCCCACTTAACACCCCATGAAACCCCGCATCCCGATCGTCTTGTCCGCGCTCGCTCTCGCCACCACCGCCTTCGCGCAGGTCGCGCCGTCTGCGCCGCCAACCGCCGCCGCGAAAAAATCCGCCGCGCTCGTCACGCTGAATCCCTTCGAGGTGAAGTCCGAAGCCGACGACAGCTACGGCGCCCTCAATTCCAACTCGCTAACGCAGTTCAACACCGCGCTCAACAAGACCCCCGTCTCTGCGGACATCTTCACGTCCGAGTTCATGCGCGACATCGCCGCTACCTCCGTTGAGGAAATGCTTAGCGGCTACGGCGCCGGTGCCGGCACCGTGATGCCCACCCCCGACTCCGATGCGCTCTCCCAGCAGCCCGGCGATCGCGTCGGCAACCAGACCATCGGCATCCGCGGCACCGGCGGCGGCGCGATCCGGCGCGACGGTTTTGCGGCCACCGGCGCGGCCAATAATTTCGGCTCCACCGCTGTAGGCATCACCAGCACGTTCGATGTCGAGCGTGCGGATGTGGTGCGTGGTCCACAGGGTCTCCTCTACGGCGCCGGCGGTGCCGGCGGCACCGTCAACACCGTGTCGAAGCGCGCGAATTTCAAACAACAGCGCGGCTCCGCCTCGTGGCGCATCGATCAATTCGGCTCCAAGCAGGGCCAACTCGACTACAACGTCGGCACCGACTCGCTCGCGTTCCGTTTCTCGCTCCTCGACGACTCCCAGCGCTACCGCCGCGTCTTCATTGGCTACGAGACACTCGGCTACTACGGCCAAATCGCGCTCAAGCTCGACTCCCTCCGCACCGTCGTGCGCATCCAGACCCAGCAGACGATTAACGAGCGCATCATCAACACCAACCAGGAAAACATCGCGTTCACCAACACCGCCACCGACCCGCGCCATAATTTCGGCCTCGCCTATATGTTGCGCAACAATCTGGCCGGTGCCAACGACCCCGTCACCGGCAATCCCTACCCCCGCGGCGCCATCGCCAACGGTCAGCTCACTTGGGACAACCTCAACGCCTGGGCCGGCTGGACCGCCTCCGAATACGTGACCAACAAATCCCACGCCGTCCTTACCGAGACGGTCTGGACGCGCTGGCTCTCGACCCAGTTCAACGTTCTCTACAACGACTACGTCTCCGACCGCGCCAACGGCGGTATCGCCAATCTCAGTGCGCCGCTCCTCAATGGCAATCCGCTCACCGCGTGGGCCAACGGCGCCACCCTCGCCGACGTTGAGCAGCCCACCCGCCGCTGGGCCATCCGCGGCGCCGCCATGCTCACCAACTCGTTTTTCCGCGGACGCGCCGACAGCCAGACGCTCCTCGGCTATGACATTGAGTGGGCCGACTCCGGCCCGACCGACTACACCTACTACCTCGCCGATCAGAATTTCAACGTCGTCTACGATCCGCGCATTCCCACCAACCTCGGCCGCACGCCCATGCCGCGCCTCTGGTGGTCCGTCGCCGACGGTCCGCAGAAGAAACCGCTCCCGCGCGGTGGCTGGCTCACCCCGCGTCTCACCTTCGGCGGACAAAATTACGTGCGCATGGCCAATAACCCGCGCGATCCATCATGGGTGCGGCCTAACAACCCCCTGGGTCTCGCGCAGCTTGCCGGTTTCGCGGGCGTGGCCGGCCAGAACAACGACGGCCACCATTGGGAGAACCGCACTGCCGGCTTCTACGCCTCCAACTATACGAGTTGGTTCACCGATCGCTTCGCCACGCTGGTCGGCGTGCGCTCCAACGAAAATTTCAAGCGCACGCCGAACATCACCGCCAGTGTCACCGAACCGTGGGCTGAATCTACTGCGACCAACCGCAGCTACAACCTCGGCCTGAACTATCGCCTCAGCGACCTGTTCCGCCCCTACTATAGTTTTTCCAGCACCTACAATATCCCACTCGTCAACGCCAACGATCCACTCGGCAATGCCCCGCGCACGTCCAGCGGCACTGGTCACGAGGCCGGCTTGAAGTTCACCTCGCGCGACCAGCGCTACTCCGGCTCCGTGCAGGCCTTCACGACTGATTCGAAGGACGAGATGATCAACGCCGGCACTGGCGTCCGCGATCTCGTCAATCCCACCGGCCTCAACGGTGCGCACAATGGTCCCGCCGGCGCCAAGAATCAATGGACCAACCTCGACCGCACCACGCGCGGCCTTGAGCTCATCCTCACTGCCAGTCCCACCAAAACCTGGCGCGTGCGCCTCGCCGCCACATCCGCCGACGGTCGCAATCTCACCGACAAAAAATACCCCCTGCTCTGGAACGACCAATTCCACATCCGCAACGGCGCCGTCACCTATCAGGACGGCACGGCCTTTCTCGTTCCGACCGACACCGCCACGATCGCCGCGCGCGTCGCCAACCTCAACGCCCAGATCAACCCAGCCACCATACAGAACCTCGGCACCTGGGCACCGCTCACCCTCGCGATGATGAACGACCGCACCGGCTCATATTGGGCGCAGCCAGCCGACGACAATGGTCGTCTCCAAACGAGCAACCTGCGCCGCGTGCTCCAATTCTTCGTCGGCCCGAACGGCACGGCCCTCACCGGCAAGACCGGCCTCTCCACCACCGAAATCCCGTATTTCTGGTCCGATCCCAACGGCACCAAGGGCGAGACCGTCGTCGCGAAAAAAGGTGAGAGCACCGTCGGCTACGCGCAATACCGCTTCGTCCTCACCAACAACTACACGTTCACCGGCGATAATTTCCTAAATGGCTTCGGCATCGGCGGCACAGTAGCTCTCGGCCTCAAGAACCGCACGTTCTACTACAACATTCCAGGCGGCGGCCGCGAACTCTACAGCTCACCCGACACGTGGCAGGTTAACCTCATCGCGTCCTACCGCTACAAACTCGGCAAACGCTTCCTTTGGACGACGCAGGTCAACATCGACAACGCCTTCAACCACTACGTCCTCGGCACGCTCCCCAACAACGGCAGCGGTTTCACCGTCCCGGCCAACCTCGCCGTCACGTTCTACGGCCAGCCACGCATGTATGTCTGGACGAACACGCTGACCTTCTGACACTCTCGCTCCTGATGGCCTACTCGTTTACCTCGCGCCGGATTCTCCGATGGCTGGTGGGGATCGGAGGATCTATCCCGCTCTGCACCGCATTACCGGTGTTCGCCGCCGACGCCGCGAAAACGCCCGCGCCCGGCCCCATCCGCGCGCTCGCGCAGGATCACGTCGTCTTCGACGAATCTCCGCCCGGCGGCCCCACCCCGCTCAACACGCCCTCGATCCTTCGCCTCGACGGCGGCCGCTTGGTGGCCGCGAGCGAGCGCAGCGGCGTGAACAGCGAATGGCGCAAACAGGGGAATCCGTGGGCGCGCCTCACGACGTCGGACGACGGCGGGCTCACCTGGACGATCCGCGCCACCCCCAACATTTCCCAAGCACGTCTCTTCCGTGCCGGCCGTTCACTCTACTATCTCGGCCACGATGGTGACCTGAAGATCATGCGCTCGGATGATCGCGGTGAACACTGGTCCGCGCCCGCCGATCTCGGGACGAAGAAACCGAATTGGTATGCGACCGCGTGCAACGTCTGGCACGCCAGAGGCAACGTCTACCTCGTGATGGAGCGGCGCCTCTACGAGGACAACAAGTCGGGCTGGACGATCAGCAATCTCGCGCCGGTCCTGCTGCGGGCACGCGAGCAGGACGATCTCACCCAACCCGCCAGTTGGAGCTACTCGTCCGAGCTGGCGTTTGCCGACCTCATTCCGGGCTACCGCCAGAACGACCTCGCGCTTGATTTTTTTGGCGTCCCTTTCTTCGCGCAGAAATTTCCGCAGGCGAACCAAGTGTCTCCCGGCCACCCCATGCATCCGATGGGTTGGCTGGAGACCAACGTCGTCCAGATTACCGATCCCCATCACCAGTGGTTCGACCCGCAGCAACGCACATTTCATCTCTTTCTCCGCGCCCACACCGGCGGCACGGGCTTCGCGGCCATCGCCCAGGTCATCGAAAACGTTGATGGCACCATGACGACCTCACTCGTCCGCGCACCGTCTGGGAAGACTCAACTTTTCCTACCCTTTCCGGGAGGCCAGATGCGTTTCCACGTGCTCTACGACGAGCAAACCCAACTCTACTGGCTCCTCGGCACCCAAGCCACCGACTCGATGACTCGTCCCGACGCGCTGCCGGCGGATCGTTATCAGTTGCCCAACAATGAACGGACCCGGCTCGTGCTGCACTTCTCAAAAAATATGGTCGATTGGTGTTTCGCCGGCCTCGTCGCGATCGGCCCGGGCAATCGCGGCGCGCGGCATTATGCCTCCATGGATTTCGACGGCGATGATCTGGTAATCCTCGCGCGCAGCGGCGACGAGCGCGCGCAGTCCGCCCACAATGGCAACCTTATCACGTTCCATCGGGTCAGGAATTTCCGCTCGTTGGTCTACTAAGCGCCGCGCTTCCGCTGGACGACGCAGGCCGACATCGCCAAGACGTTAAACCATCACCTCCTCGGCACTCTCCCCCATAAAGACTAGGATTTCAAAGTCTCCGCCACGCTCGCCGTCAGTTTTCACGGCCAGTAGCGGCTGTCTGCCTGAAGCAACTGGATGCCATCCCGAGCACCCGGTAAATTCCCCGCCCCCACCATCGGGCCGCCCGGCGGACGCGTTACGTAGGCGACTCGTGACGCTTGTCGCACTCTTACTGACGCCAGCCTGTGCAGCAGCCGCCCCTGATTTCGCGTCCGACGTGCGCCCGATTTTCGAGGCGCACTGCTTCAAATGCCACGGCCCCATAAAGCAAAAGAGCGGCTATCGTCTCGACGTGCGGGCCATCGCGCTGACCGGCGGAGAAAGCGGCACGCCGAATATTCTGCCGGGCCGCGGCGCCACCAGCCCGTTGGTGAAATTCATCGCTGGCGAGGTCGAGGATATGAAAATGCCGCCCGAAGGCGAACCGCTCGCTCCGGCGGAGATCGCCACAATCAGGGCGTGGATCGACGCGGGCGCGCCGTGGCCCGAAGCGGCCAGTGCCGCCGTGGCGGACCCGCTCGACTGGTGGTCGCTCCAGCCACTCGCCACCGTCACCCCGCCGGCGTCGGCCGGAAATCCCCTCGATGGATTCATCCGCACCCAACTCGCCGCCCGCGGCCTCGCGCCGTCGCCCCCGGCGGATGCGCGGACGTTGTGCCGCCGGCTCCATTTCGATCTCACCGGCCTCCCGCCCACACCCGAGGACATTGCAGCCTTCGTCGCTGATTCCGCCCCCGACGCCTACGCCCGCCTCGTAGAAAAATTACTCGCCTCACCGCGCTACGGCGAACGTTGGGCGCGGCATTGGCTCGATGTCGTCCATTACGGTGACACGCACGGCTACGACAAAGACAAACTCCGCCCCAACGCCTGGCCCTACCGCGACTACGTCGTGCGCGCCTTCAACACCGACAAACCCTACGCGCGTTTCGTGCAGGAACAGATCGCCGGCGACGTGCTCTTCCCCAGCACCGCCGACGGCATCGAGGCGCTGGGTTTCATCTCCGCCGGTCCGTGGGATTTCATCGGCCACGCCGAAGTGCCGGAGTCCAAAACCGACGGGAAAATCGCCCGACACCTCGACCGCGACGACATGGTCGCGAACACGATCGGCACGTTTTCCAGTCTCACCGTCCACTGCGCCCAATGCCATAATCATAAATTCGATCCCATCCCGCAGGAGGATTACTACAGCCTCCAAGCCGTTTTCTCCGCCCTCGACCGCACCGATCGGGAATACTACCGCGACGACGCCCGCAACGCCCGCTTCCAAAATCTCCGTCGCGAACAACGTGATACGTCCGCCGCACTCGCCGCCCTCGAGGCTCCGCTGCGCGCGCAAGCCGGCGAAGCCTACGCCGAAATCACCCGCCGCCTCGAACGGCCGCCGCAGAGCGATCCCGCCAATCCGGGAAAGCCCAGCCCCAGCCGCGGCTACCACAGCGCCTTGTCGTCCACCCCCGACGCGATGAAATGGGTGCAGGTCGATCTCGGCGAATCCGTCGAGATCAACCGCGCGACGTTGCTGCCCGCGCACGACGACTTCAACGGCATCGGCGCCGGCTTCGGCTTTCCTGTGCGCTTCAAAGTCGAGGCCAGCGACGACCCCGCGTTTCAGACCGGCGTAAAGCTCCTCTGGCAGCGTTACGATCAGACCTTCATGGCCGATTTCCCCAATCCCGGCCTCACCCCGTTCGCCACCGGCGGGGGCACCGGCGACGGCATCATCGGTCGCTACGTTCGCGTGACGGTGACCAAACTCGCGCCGCGCAAAGACGACTATATGTTCGCTCTCGCCGAACTGCGTGTGACCGACCGCGCGGGAAAAAATATCGCGCTCGGCCGGCCCGTGACGGCGTTCGACTCGATCGAGTCCGCCCCGCGCTGGAGCCGAACCCATCTCACCGACGGCGTGGCTCCGTCGGCCCTTTCCGCCGACGAGAAACAGGAGCTTGAGCGGGCGCGCGATGCGCTGCTGCTGGGCGTGTCCGATGAACCGACGAAGCAGCGCCGCGCGCAGCTGCTCGCTGAGTCGACGCGGATCGCCGCAGAACTGAAAACGTTTCCGAAACCCGATCTTGTCTATGCGGGCGCCATTCACACCGGGAGCAGTAATTTCAAGGGCACGGGCACCGAGGGCGGGCGTCCGCGCCCGATCCATGTGCTGGCCCGCGGCCAAGTCACCACGCCCGGAAAACCCGTCGGCCCCGGCACCTTGTCGGCGCTCACATTCTCGCCCGCACGTTTCGCACTTTCTCCCGACGCAGGCGAAGGCGAACGCCGCGCCGCCCTCGCCCACTGGCTCACCGATCCGAAAAATCCGCTCACCTGGCGCAGTATCGTGAATCGCGTCTGGCAATACCACTTCGGCCGCGGCCTGGTCGACACGCCCAACGATTTCGGCCGCAACGGCGCTGCGCCCACCCACCCGGAATTGCTCGACTGGCTCGCCGCGGATTTCCGCGACAGCGGCGGCTCGCTGAAATCGCTCCACCGCCGCATCGTGACCAGCGACACCTACCGGCAGGCCATCACGGCCAATTCCGCGGCGGAGAAAATCGATTCCGGCAACACGCTCCTCTGGCGGCAAAACCGCCGCAAGCTCGAGGCCGAAGCCTTGCGCGACGCCATCCTCGCCGTCAGCGGAAAACTCGATCTCACCATGGGTGGGCCAGGCTGGCAGGACTTCGTGATCGAGCGGCCGGAACACTCGCCCCACTTCCGCTACGATCTCGCCAACCCTGACGACCCGGCGACGTGGCGCCGGTCGATCTACCGCTTCGTCGCGCGCTCGCAGACGCAACCGTGGATGACCTCGATGGATTGCGCGGATCCGTCCATGCGCGTCGACAAGCGCAACGAAAGCCTCTCTCCGCTCCAGGCGCTGGCGATGCTCAACAACGGTTTCATCGTCACCCAGGCGCAGCATCTCGCCGCGCGCGTGCAATCCGAGCACCCCCACACTCTCGCCGCCCAGGTCGCGCGGGCCCACGCGCTGGCGCTCGGCCGTCCGCCGGACGCAGCCGCCCTCGCCCCACTCGTGAGGTTCGCCGAGGCCGAGGGTCTGCCCGCTCTCGGCCGGCTGCTGCTCAACCTGAACGAATTCACGTTCGTCGACTAATGATGGCCCACGACTCTCCCTTCCATCGCGCCGCGGCTTCCCGGCCGATCTCCCGCCGTGAATTCCTCTGGCAATCCGGCGGCGGTCTCGGCGGCCTCGCGCTCGCCGCGATGCTCGGCCACGACCGTGCGCTCGCCGCGGATACGCCGGCCCCGGCTTCCCGCCCGCTCCACCATCCGGCCAAAGCAAAACGCGTCGTGCAGTTCTTCATGGCCGGCGCCGCCAGCCACCTCGATCTCTTCGACTACAAACCCGAGCTGATCAAACGACACGGGCAGCCGAGCGATTTCGGCGAGCCGGTGGAAGCGTTTCAAAACGGCCTCGGACCCTGGCTGCGCCCGCTCTGGGATTTCCAACCCTACGGCCAGTCCGGAAAAATGCTCAGCGAGGTCGTGGCCCCCCTCGGCGGCGTCGTCGACGATCTCGCCTTCGTTCACAACATGGTCGGCAAATCCGGCGTGCACAGCGCCGCGACGCTCCTGCAGTCCACCGGATTTCAACTCCCCGGCTTTCCCGGTGCCGGCTGCTGGGTCAGCTACGGACTCGGCTCGCTCAACGAAAACCTTCCGACGTTCGTCGTGTTACCCGATCACCGCGGATTCGCGTCCAACGGCGTGAAGAATTGGGACGCCGCGTTTCTGCCCTCGCAGCACAGCGGCACGATCATTTTTCCGGGGACCGACGCTCCGGTCGCCGATCTTTTCCCCCATGCCGCGGGCAAATTCGTCACGCCCGACGGCGAGGCCGCAGCGCACCGGCTGATGGCCGACATCAACCGCCAGCACGCCGCGACGCGCGAGGGCGACCAGCGGCTCGACGCCCGTATCCGCAGTTACGAGCTCGCCGCGCGCATGCAGCTCGCAGCCCCCGAGGCGCTCAACCTCAAGGCCGAGCCCGCGCACGTGCTGAAGCTCTACGGTCTCGACGGCGGACCGCAGACCTGGCCGAAAGAAATCAGCGCCGACGAGGAAGCGTTTCATTTCTCGCAAAAGTGTCTCGCAGCGCGGCGCCTGCTCGAACGCGGCGTGCGCTTCGTCCAAATCTGGAGCGGCAACGACAACAGTTTCCCGCGCCGCAATTGGGATTCGCACGAGGATGTGAAACGCGATCACGGCCCGCTCGCCCTCGGCATGGCGCGCGGCGCCGCCGCCTTCATCCAGGACCTCAAGCAGCGCGGCCTGCTCGAAGACACGCTCATCCTCTGGACGACGGAGTTCGGCCGCATGCCCTCGTCCCAGGGCGGAAAAGGCCGCGACCACAATCCGTTTGTCTTCACGAATTGGCTCTGTGGCGGCGGTATTAAGGGCGGCGTCACCCACGGCGAGAGCGACCTCTGGGGCTACAAGCCGCTCGACCGCACGCGCCCGACCACCGTCTACGATATTCACGCCACGATTCTCCACAAACTCGGGCTCGACCACACGCGCCTCACCTTCCGCCACAACGGCATCGACCGCCGCCTGACGGATGTCCACGGCCACGTGATCAAATCGCTGATCGCGTAGCCCGCGCGCAGCGACCGACTTCACCGCACCGCTCCGACGCCTGCTCCGTCGGCTCGCCCGCTCCTTCGCCACGAGCACGCCTCCCAACCGCTGCCCATCGTGTACGGCCAAACGCGCAGGTGTGTTTTCACGAATACCGTGACGTTCCCAAAAACGCACCTCTCGCGCGGCGGCCTCGGACAATCTGCAGCTACAAGCGCGAGTGAGAAGATTACGCCTGCGATCACTCATGCACATCGATGCATTGCCCTTCTCACACTTGGAAATACATCCCAAACGCAGCCTCAGATCACTCCATTTGTGGGGAAACGATGAACTCAACACATGGTCCATGTGTTGCCCTTCCTCCATTTAACGCATCCACGACATTCGCGCCCGTTGAGTCGGGATTCCACCACCGTCCACTCCTTGAGTCCCCACGACTTTACTCCTGCCACAAGAAATCGCCCCCAAGAAACAACGGGGACGCGACCAACCAGTTGCAGCTTTGGGTCAGTATGCCTCGTCGTAGATCGCTACGATCTGCTCCGCCGTTGGCACGACCGGGTTATTGGCCGGACTCCCACTCGCCAGCGCATCCATGGCCATTTTGGCCTTAAGGGTGTCGAAACGATCGCGAGTCACTCCCCTGCACCCCCCGAGCCTCGGCACGGCGAGACGGGTATTCAACGCCGTGAGACCGGCGAGTAGTTTCTCCCCGGCCACAGTCGCAGAATCGGTCACCGTGGCTAAACCCATGGTCCGTGCCACCGTCGCATACCGTTCCTCAGCTCCGGTGATCGAGAAGCGCGTCACGGCTGGCAGCAGCACGGCATTCGAAAGCCCGTGCGGCACATGGAACACGGCCCCAATCGGTCGGCTCATACCATGCACTAGCGCCACGCTGCTGTTGGCAAAGGCCATGCCGCCGAACGTGGCCGCCAGCATCATGCCCTCTCGTGCCGTGCGGTTCGCCGGCTCGCGCCACGCGGTTTCCAGATGTTCGGCCACGAGCCGGATGCATGTCAGCGCCAGCGGATCGGTCAGGGCGGTCGCCTTGCGCGACACATACGCTTCGATGCCGTGTGTGAGCGTGTCCACGCCGACGTGCGCGGTGAGCGCCGGTGGCATCGACAGCGTGAGCTCGAAATCGACCAACGCCACCGTCGGCAAAAAATGGCGGTCGAGCATCATCATCTTCACATCCCGGGTCGTGTCCGTGATCACCGATACCTTGGTGACTTCGCTGCCCGTTCCGGCAGTCGTAGGAATCACCACCAAAGGCGCTCCGGACCGCGGCACCTTGTGATAGCCTTGGTAGAGGCTCAGCGGCTCCGGATTGTTGACAAGAACCGCGATCGCCTTGGCCGCGTCGATCGGACTACCGCCGCCGAGGGCCACAATCGCATCGCATTTTCGGCTCACATATTCCTGAAGCCCGGCGCCAACATTGGCATCGGTCGGGTCCGGCTGCACTCCGGCGAAAAGAGCGAATTCAATTTGGGCCTCTTCAAGCAGCCGCACGAAACGGTCTACGACGCCCGAAGAAACCATGAACGCGTCGGTGACAAACAAGACGCGCCGCGCGCCCAGGCGCGCGAGCTGAGTGCCTAGTTCGCGTGAGGCACCGGCACCGGTGATGATCGCGGCTGGAACGTTGAATTGGGTGATCATGGAGGTGCGGTTACCAACCTTGGGCACGGACATAGCTCTTGTCCCAACGCGAGAGCACCACGCGTTGTCGCGTGTAGAACATTACGCCCTCCGTGCCTTGGACGTGCAGGTCGCCGAAGAACGACTGGTTCCAGCCGGAGAAGGAGAACAACGCCATCGGGGCCGGCACGCCGATATTGATGCCAAGCATGCCACATTGAATCTCCCGAGTGAACTGACGCGCCGCGGCGCCGCTGGCGCTGAAGAGCGTCGCGCCGTTGCCGTAACCCAGGGTGTTCATGGTCGCGATGGCCTCGTCGAGCGTATTGGGGCGCACCATCGAAAGCACGGGACCGAAAATTTCATCCTGAAAAAGACTCATCGTCGGCGCCACGCGGTCGAGCAGCGTCGGCCCGACGAAGAAGCCCCGCGATGGCACGCGCGCCGCGCCGTTATAGGCGACCTCGGCCCCGGTCGCGGTCGCCGTCGCAATGGTCTGCGTGATTCTGCTCTGTGCCGTGCCGTCGATCACCGGGCCCATCTCGGCCCCATCGTTGGCTGAGGTGTCGTCGATCTTCATCTTCGCGAGCGCGCCGCCGACATGCTCGCGCCACGCATCGGCCGTCTTTTCTCCCACCCCCATCAGCACCGAACCGGCCATACAGCGCTGCCCGGCGCAGCCGAAGGCTGACCCGAGGATGGCGCGCAACGTGGAATCGGGCTCCGCGTCGGGCATGACGAGCAGGACATTCTTCGCGCCACCGGCGGCCTGCACGCGTTTCCCGTGTGAGCAGCCAAGGGTGTAGACGTGCTTCGCGATGCGCGACGAACCGACGAAGCTGACTGCGGCGATACCAGGATGGGTGCAAAGCGCATCAACCACTTCGCGGCCGCCGTGGACGACGTTAAACACGCCTTCCGGCAAGCCGGCTTCGGCGAAAATTTCCGCCAGCCGGTTGGCCGTCAGCGGCACTTTCTCGCTCGGCTTAAGGATGAACGTATTGCCGCACGCGATGGCCAACGGGAACATCCACATGGGAACCATCGCCGGAAAGTTAAACGGCGTGATGCCCGCGCACACCCC
>CANIJN010000083.1 GCA_947467625.1 Opitutia bacterium
GCTGGGCTTGTTCAGCCTATCGCAAGCCCATGCCTCGGCCTGTCGGTCTTCTTGCTAAGTTAATCACCAACTGGAGAGCCGGATGCGGGAGACCCGCCTGTCCGGTTCGGAGGGAGGGGCGGGTTCTATTCCCGTCCCTACCCCTATCGACCGGCAACCAAGCCCACCTGAGCGGCTCGACGCATCATTCTCGGTGCAGTCCTGAATCTGCGGGAAAAACTCGGCGATCGTTTCCTGATCCCCGTCGCCCGACGCCACTCGGATTATTGCCACAGATTCAGGGTACCGCAGATCGCAGCACCGGATTCCGGCAGCCCTGGAGGCCGACGCCCTCGGCCAGCGCACCTCCGTCAAACAAAACGGCTCCGCCTTCGCCGACTACTACGATTCTGGAAACACCAGCACCCCAATCTTCCAAACCTTTGCCTACGACGCGCGGGGCCAACTCACGGCGGCGCCGACCTATCTCGGCTCCGCTAAAAACGACGGCCAGAAATTACCGAGCCGTCAGCATGAATTTGCCTACGACAACATCGGCAACCGCGCGTGGTCCAATCGTACCGGCACCGGCGATACCGGCTCCGGTCTCACGAATCACACGGACCACTACACCGCCAACGCCCTCAATCAATACCTCTCGCGGGATAACAAAAAGATTCCCGTGTCGGGCACGGTGGACCGCTACGCCAAAGTGGTCGTGACTCCACGCGCCAAACCCACCGCCGCGCCACGCCAAGGACGCTATTGGAGCGATGAGCTGGCCGTGGCCAACGGCCCGCTCTCTCCGGCGACGGTCGGCACGCCGTGGCGCGCCCCGCTCAGCATCTATTATAGCTTTGCCTCCTATCCCGGCGGACAAGATGTCGTGCGTCTCGACACCCGGATGGCGCAAATCCCCGGCAATCCCCAGGCCATGACCTACGACGCCGATGGCAACCTCACCAACGACGGGATCTGGAGTTACTCGTGGGACGGCGAAAACCGCCTCATCCGACTTACGACCGTCGCCGCCGCGAGCACCGGCTACCCGCAGATCACCCTCACATTCCGCTACGACTACCTCGGCCGCCGCGTCGAAAAGCTCGTCATCGACAACGCCAGCAACCGACTGCTCACCGGCCGCCGCTTTCTTTATGACGGCTGGAACCTGATCGCCGAGTATGCGCTCAACCCTCAGCTCTCGACGCTCAGCCTCTTCCGATCTTATACCTGGGGCCTCGACATCACCCGCACGCTGACGGATGCTGGCGGCGTGGGTGCCCTCCTCCAAATCGCCGATCACCGCAGCGGGAAAACGTATTTCCCCGCCTACGACGGCAACGGCAACGTCACGGCGCTCGTAAATTCGAGCACGGGTGCCGTCGCCGCCGCCTACGAATACTCCCCCTTCGGCGAACCACTCCGCGCCGACGCCCCCGACTCCGTCGTCGCCGACCAACCCTTCCGCTTTTCAACAAAGTACACGGATAGCGAAACTGGCCTGGTGTATTACGGCCGCAGATACTACGACCCGAAATGCGGGCGGTTCGTGGGCAGGGACACCATTGAGGAAAAAGGTGGACGGAATCTCTACGCTTTCGCCCGAAACAACGCGATCAACGTATATGATTTGCTCGGCATGCTGCCGGTCATGATGGCTCCCTTCATCGTGAGGGAGGATCCCATTTGGGATGACGGCTTAAATCTTCAGATGGATGGCGGTGGTGGTGGCAGATTCATATTCGATTTCGGTGGTGGCGGCGGTGCCGGTGCATCTATTTTTGTGCCCCCTGATTTCCAATTCAACCTCAAGGATTTCAAGTCGGCGAAATGCCCGGAGCTACAAGAACTGGCCACCCATGCGGAATTGATGGACGACAGCTATAATGATGATCGGGTCATGGGACCAAGCGCGCCGGTCGCGGGAACCAACTTCGTGCGGCTAACCGCTGCTGATTTTGCGCAATATCGCTGGAATACTAGCCTTGTTTCACTTTCGAATTCCTCATCAGGTTTTTTCGCAGCCGTCTATCGAGATACCGTGACAAACCAATTTGCCGTCGCGTATCGAGGCACGGAAGCGACGGTTTCTGATATTATAACCGATGTGTTCACGCAGCCTTTTGGGATATCTGGGCAGTATAGCCAAGCGGCTGCGGTCGGTCAGCAGTCCCTCGCCTCATTCGGTCCCGGAGTATTGCAATTGGGGCATTCGCTCGGTGGAGGTCTCGCGGCGACGGCCGCGCTGGCTACCAATACAAACGCCGTGACGATCAATCCTGCTGGGATATCCTACCTGACGGGTTTGAATCTCGGCCTGAATCTCAACAATGCGCCGCAGCTGGTGAGCGCTTGGATTCACAGCGGTGAGATTCTCAGTGGGGTCTTGAATCCGCTGCCGTTGATTCCCAACACGAATGGTTTGGTTTCGACTCTTCCGGCTGCACCGGGATCGGGCGGCATAGTGAGTCGGCACCGGATGCCATTCGTCAAAGCCTCAATCTGGGATCAACGTGTGAAAAATGGCTGCATCGGTCCCGACTAGCTCTTCGATTCTGACACGCCATCGCCATGCGCCACGCGTATTTTTTGCTTTTGATCGCAGGTTCGTTGTTTCTGACCAACACGAGTCGTGCCTACTCGCCCATGCGCCAAGTGACCTACGGCGGTGAAAAATGGAGCTTGGCGGATATTTTCCCCGAGGGGCCGAACCGCGACTTGGCCGCCGCTGCGGCCTCGGGAGACCGTCGGGGAATCGACCACGCCCTAAAGGCCGGTGCGACCGTCAACTTTCGGGGCACGCACAATCTTACTCCGCTATGGTGGGCTTCATGGGACCAGAATCTTGGTGGTTTCAAGCGCCTGCTGGAACTTGGGGCTGACCCCAACGTCGTGCCCGAGAAAAATCGCCCGGTGATGCACAATATTGCCGAGGCCCTTTGGCCGGTGACCTTCTTACGGGCGGCCCTTGCCCATCGGGGCGACCCTAATCTGGCGGACACAGGCGGACGGACCGCGTTGTTGTGCGCCCTCATGCAAGGCAAGCCGGAGCACGTCGACCTGTTGCTTACTGCTGGTGCCAGTGTAAACCGCCAGCCGGGATCGACAGTGAGCGGCCCAGTCTTTGGGGCAGCAATGGCAAGACGGTATGATTACGTTTTTAAGCTTTTGGAAATGGGGGCCGATCCTCGCGAGCAGGATCGTTCGGGGAGGGATCTCGCCGCTTACATCGGAATGTTTCCCTACAATCCGAATAGTGAGCACTACGAATGGCGGGAGCGCGTGATTCGGTTTCTGAGGAAGCAAGGCATCGAGGCGCAGCCGCCCAAAAACGAGGGCACTCGCACAAAGGCGTTGCCGAGGGATCTTCGGTAAACAGGCAACAAGGGTCAGCAACGGTCTTTCACGCGATATCTACCACCACCTTGCTTGAACCGGTTTCGCCGTCCGCGCGCCAGTGGCCGTGTGCAATCGGTGAATCTCCCAGCGGGACATTTCCCCGCACGGCGAACGCGGGCAACACGGTCGCTCAGGGCCAAGCCAAAAGGGTCATGTGTGAACTATTGACAAAAGGCCGGCGGCAACGGCTGGGACAAACGGGGACACGTATCGACCCGTGACACCACTGCCTTGAACGATACCGCGTTCGCTCCGCCGACACGGTCGGAACCGCCGCACATACTGACTGACACTCGCCGGCCACCCCATCCTCAGCCGTTCCGCCACTGGCGCCTCCCCGTCTCTTTTCATCTACGACACCCTCGGCCGCGTCATCCGCACCGGCCTCGACGTCACTGGGAATGGCACTCTCGACCTCGCCTCCGCCGACCGTATTTCCGAGTCCGATCAAACCGTCGAGTTTCTCGACAACGCGTGGTGGGCCCGTTCCGAAACTCGCCAATACGCCCTGGTCGCGAGCGCCACGCCTACCGTCATGTCCGTCACCCGCCAGCGCCTGACCAACTTCTCGCCCGCCGGCCGCGTTGCCGAGACCCGCTCCACGGATTTCAACGGCAACGTCACCACGGTCACCACCGACATCAATCGCACCACCGCCACCGCCATTACCACCAGGACCACCACCGGCAGCCCGATTGCCCTGTTGGAATCGAAAGTCGCCGGCCTCACCGTTTTGGTCCGCGGCCACGACAATCTCACCTCCCGTACCGGCTACGACTCGTTTTTGCGTCCCTCCACGCATACGGACTCCCGTAACAACACCACCACTACGGCCTATCACGCCGGCTCCACCCTCGTCGCCTCGATCACCGACGCCACAAACACCATCGTCGCTCAGGGCCAAGCCAAACGGGTCATGTGTGAACTATTGACAAAAGGCCGGCGGCAACGGCTGGGGCCAAGCCAAAGGGATCATGTGTGAACTATTGACAAACGGCCGGCGGCAACGGCTGGGACAAACGGGGACACGTATTGACCCGTGACACCACTGTCTTAAACGATACCGCGTTCGCTCCGCCGACACGGTCGGAACCGCCGCACATACTGACTGACACTCGCCGGCCGCCTCACCTCCAGCACCGCCACCGGCCTCGCCCCTTCTCTTTTCATCTACGACACCCTCGGCCGCGTCATTCGCGCCGGCCTCGACGCCACGGGCAACGGCACTCTCGACCTCGCCTCGGCCGACCGCGCGCTCTGACTCACGCGCGATCTAGGCTCACGCGCGATCTAGGCTCACGCGCGCGGGCCAGCGCCTGTGCTTTCACACGCTCATCAAACGCGCGCGCCTGCACGGCGACCGCCTCGCGCTGCCGGTCACGGTCACGCCGCATACGTTCCGCCGCAGTTGCACGACCGAACTCATGCGCGGCGGCGCGAACCTCTGGCACGTGAAGGAACTCCTCGGCCACGAGCACCTCGACACGTTGCAACACTCCACGAACCTCACCAACGCCGACCTCAAGAAAACGCACGCGAAGTGTCACCCCCGCGAACGCGAGAGTTGAAACCCGTTCGCCACTCCGCACACTGTCCGCATGTCACTCACACTCGATCAGATCGTGTCGGAAACGCGGCAGTTGCCACGGGAGCAAGTCGCCGAGCTGGTGGACCGTCTCACCTTCGAGCTGCACGACGAGCCGGAGCCGGAAAATGACGCGGCGTGGGCCGAGTAGGCGGAGCACCGCCTGGCAGAAATCAGAAGCGGCAAGGTGCAGCCCATCCCAGGAGAGGAAGTCATGGCGCGGGCGCGCAAGCTCGTCGGCTTGTGAAGCCCTACAATTTCCATCCGGAAGCCGACGCGGAATTTTTGGAGGCGCTCGCGCACTACGGGGAGAAAAGCCAGGCGATCGGCCGCCGCTACTACCATGCGATCCATGCCCTCATTGCCGAGGTCTGCCACGCGCCCACGCTCTCATTGCCGAGGTCTGCCACGCGCCCACGCTCTTCCGTCGCATACCAGGCCCCGGCGCCGTGCGGCGGCACTTCAAGAAACCGTTCCCTTATGCTGTGCTCTACGTGGACGAGCCGGACAGCGTGCTCATGCTCGCCGTGGCACCTTTCAAGCGGCGGCCCGGCTATTGGCGCCATCGTCTGAAACGCTGAGTTTTTCTTTTAGCCGCCATGCTCGCCCTCACGCGCTCCCGCCACCGCCCACGCCAACGCCCACGCTCACGCTCGCGCGTGAGCGTGAGCGTGGGCGCGCCCGGCCGCAGCCGCAGAGGCAGCGCTGGAAGAGCGCAGATCCCGTGTGGGCAGGGCAGTCTCTGGGCGCAGAACTATCATGGGCCCTTCGTGCCGGGTGCTCGCGCTGCTGACACAAGCAAGCGCTCCAATGCGTCGTCACCTGCGCGCATCATTTCTCGATGCGCCCGATGACTCCGCTGCCCCGTTTTCAGGGCGACCAATTCCTCCATCGCCAGTCCGCCGCCTGCCGCACGGCCATCCGATCGACCACAGTGGCAGCCACCGTCCAACCGCAATTTTGAGCCAAAGCTACCCGCAACGACGAGACGACGAGTATCCGCCCCTCTGCGACTTGCGCCACCGAAGGCACCAAAACACCTCCTCTTCGGCCGGGTCAACAAGGCACGTAGGCGTCCACCCACCCGAAAACGAAGGAAAACCTGAGCATCGTGGCGGCGTTGCCGCGCGAGTTTGAAGGCGCGCTAAAATACCTGCTAAAGTTTGCGGCGTGGTTGGTGCTCCGCCGCCGCAAGCCGCTTAGAAGCGGGTGTTGAGCGCGACGCTCACCCACGTGACATTATCGCCTTTAAGGCGGTAGTTGCGATCGGGGTATTCGAAACGGCGCATCGCCGTGTAGCCGAAATCGGCTTCGATTTCTAAGTTGGCGGCGGCTTTGAAAGTCGCGCCAATGCCACCCCGAATCTCGGTCACATCGAGCAAGGTGTTGTTGAGGTTTTGGACACCGGAAGCGGGTACGCCGAGGCTTTTGGTGATGCGGTAATTACCGCCGAAGGCGCTGAGGCCGCCGCGCAAGGTCAGATCGGAATTCAAGGCATAGGACAAGCCCGTGCGCGGAAATCCGACGTCGAATTGCAGCCCCTGCGCTAATTTTAACCGAAGGCCGAGCACGGGCAGCACCGGACGGTCATTGAAGGCGTTGGCAGTCACGCCAAAAATCCAAGTGAGGGAGGGATTTCGCACGTAAAACATGGCGAGAAAGAGCGGGGCGTTAAAGCTATCGGAGCCGATTTTCTCAAAATCGCCGTAGAGGCCGGGGCGCAGTCCTACGAGGTAAGCCCATTCTTTGCTGAAGAGTCCTCGGAAACCGAGATTCACCGAGAATTCCTGCACCGACTTGGGAAGCGGGGAATTGTCGGGCGTCTCGATTGTGGTATGCGAGTAAGCCACCCCGGGATTAAACAAAGTGCCTTCGGCGATGGGTACGCGGCCGGAGGCGCTGAATTCAAAGCGGCTGATACTGATGCCCTCGATCGTGGTGGCTCCCCGCTTGAAATCACCTGCGCCCGAGTACGAGTAGCTGCTGGCAAACGTATCGATCAGAGCCGGACGGAAAGTGACGCTGGCCGGTTGAGCAAAACCGACGGCGGTGAGGCTGGCGGCCAAACAGGTGAAGAGGATCGAGCAGAGGTTCATGTTGAAAAAAACTCCTGAACCAAGGCGGTTCTTGGACGTGGTTTCCAGAAAATTGTGGCGTCAAATAATAATGAGCGTTTGCGAAACTGCGCAGTTCACGTCGGGCGCGCGGCGCGTTGGGCAGAGCTACCGGCGTCGACGGGGCCATGGAGGAGCATGCTCGTGAACCTCGGTGTGACGGACGGCGAGATTTCCCACTACTTGATCGATTACCGGCAGGTGCCCGAGCGAAAGCTGGCGGCACAGCGTCGGCCGATTTTCTATCGAGAAATACGCCACTCCGATGTCCTCGATCCATTGCACCGCCGGAGTTCGCTGATGCTAAAATCCGAGAATCTTCAAAAAAGGGCTCATCGACCGGAACCAAGCGCCCTGAAAATCCATTATCCTATCGGCCCCGGCCCCAAAAATCGGATTTTCGCCATGACCGAGAGAAAATACCTGCACGTGGCTCAGGAACGTTTTACGAACGCGGTTGCTTAGGATTCATTTCCCCGAGGAACTCGGCCGCTGGTGCCGTTGACGATCCTCGGCTCGCGCCACCGACGATGCCCGTAAACGAGACGTCCGCGAGCTGCCAGCTCATCGGCGTCAAACCCGCCTCAGCGAGGTGCGCGTCGATTTTCGAAAAACAACGGCAACCCATGAAAAATCGCGCCGACAGCGGCGACGGGTGGCCACACTCCACGACACGATGGTGGGGCGCAGTGATGAGCGCCCGCTTCGCTTGCGCCGCTTTTCCCCACAACACGAACACGACGCGCGTCGGCTTGGCGTTCACGTGGGCGATGATCCGGTCAGTAAATTGTTCCCAACCTCGGCCGCGATGGGAGAACGCTTCCCCGGATCGGAGCGTCAACACGGTGTTGAGCATCAGCATACCCTGCCGCGCCCAAGCTTCGAGCGTGCCGTGATTGGGTATCCTGAATCCCACGTCAGCGTGCAGCTCCTTATAGACGTTCTGCAACGAGCGCGGCACCTTCACGCCCGGTCGCACCGAGAAGCACAACCCATGCGCATCGCCGGAATTCGGATACGGGTCCTGTCCGAGGAGCAGCACCTTCACGTTTTCGTAGGACGTAAATTTCAAGGCGTTGAAAATATCGGCACGCGCCGGCAACACGGTCTGGCCCGTTTGCATCTCGGATTCGAGAAAGGTATCGAGCGCCCGAAAATAATCCTGCGCGAGTTCTTCACGCAGCAAGGGAAACCACGAATCAGGAATAGGAGGAAGCATGTCATTCTCACTGTCCGCCAACACGCCTCGGCTTCCAACGGAAAAAACGAGTGACGACCTCACGCCCTCCGCCTAGTCCTCGCCCATGCCCTTCCGTCACCCCGCGCTGTTGATCTTCACGCCTCTCATCGCCTTGGCCGCTCCCGCGGTTAACTGGGTACCGGCCGGCCTACCTCCGTTTCCGGCCACAGGCCCCGCGCTCTGCGTCAGCGGTTACCTCAAACCCGAACAGGGTAAAGCGACCCTCGACGCCGCGCTCGCCCAATTCCCCGACCGCGTCTCGTGGGAGGCCTACGGCCAACACATCCGTCAACGGATTCAAGCGGGGGCCGGCCTGTCCCCCTGGCCGAAGCGCACGCCGCTCAATCCGCTCGTCCGCGCCAAGCGCACCTACGACGGTTACTCGGTGGAGAACGTCGCGTTCGAATCCGTCCCAGGCTACTTCGTCACGGGAAATATCTACCGTCCCCTCACGGCCAAGGGCCCTTTTCCCGCTGTCCTCACGACGCACGGTCACGGCGCGACCATCAAGACGCCCGCTGATTTTGAAAAACAGGGCCGCTTCACCGAAACCGTTCAAGCGCGTGGCGGCACGCTCGCGCGCATGGGTGCCATCGTGCTTTCGATTGAGATGGTCGGTTATGGCGACTCCAGCACGCAGGTCGGCCAGGAGGCACACAAGCAGCCGTTCACGCAGACGCTGCAAGTTTGGAATACCATCCGCGCCCTCGATTTCCTGCTGTCCCTCGACGGCGTCGATCCGAAGCGCGTCGCCGTCACGGGCGAATCCGGCGGCGGCACCCAAACCTTCCTGCTCACGGCCCTCGACCCACGGGTGACACTCAGCGCGCCCGTCGTCATGGTGTCGTCCTACTTCTTCGGTGGCTGCCCGTGCGAGAGCGGTCAACCGGTCCACCGCAGCGCGGACCACTTCGCCAGTAACGTAATGATCGCCGCGCTGGCCGCCCCGCGCCCTCTGCTGCTCGTTTCAGACGGCAAGGACTGGACCCAGCACAACCCGACCATCGAGTTTCCGTTCATTCAGAAGATCTACGACTACTACGGGGCCGGGAAAAACACCTCCAACATCCACCTCGCCAACGAGGGCCACGACTACGGTCCGTCGAAGCGCGCCGCTGTCTACCGCTTCATCGCTGAACATTTTAAGCTTACCCTGCCGCCCTCAGACGCCGCCGGAAAGATCGACGAATCGCACGTGACCATCGAGCGTCACGGTCAGCTGCACGCGTTCGACGAGACCGCTCCCCTGCCCGCCCACGCCCACCGCGATATCGCCGCCGTCGAGCGAACCTTGCGCGGATTGCAGCGTTGATCACCGGCAGTCATCCCGCCACCACTCCTTCCCTTATGAGCGAACTTCCTGACTGCCTCTACTGCCGCCAAGACCAACGCCTGCACGATCTCATGATTGAGATCGCGCCCCTGAGTGCTTCGACGCTCTACCTGTTCAAAGAGCAGTCTCATCTCGGCCGTTGCGTGGTCGCGTATAACGGACACGTCAACGAGCTCTTCGAGTTGCCCGACGCCGAACTCATCCGCTACACGCAGGACGTAGCCCGCGCCGCCCGTGCAATCAAGGCCGCCGTCAATGCGAAGAAGATCAACTACGGTGCGTACTCCGACAAACTGCCGCATCTGCACATGCACCTCGTGCCCAAATTTGAAGGTGGCGTCGCTTGGGGCGCACCCTTCGAGATGATGCCGGCAAATAAAAAATTTCTCGCCGAGGCCGACTATGCTTCTCTGATTCAGTCGATCAAACAGCGGCTCTAACCTTCGCCCGGTGGCGAGCAGAGAGACTGCACGCGGAAAACTCCTCCGAAATTATCCGGACGCCACGTTCGTCCGCCTGTACTGTACTCTGCGATACGCTTCAATCAGGTCACCAGGTACGCCCAAGTCCTCGCGGGCAACGCCGCCTACAAAGGCCGCTCTTTCACCGACGGGTTGACCACGCATCTCTTGACGTCCCTCGTGTCGGGCCCTCCCGCCGAAGCCCGCAAACGAACTTTTCTTCCTATGCTGCGCAGCCGCCCGCGAGTCCGGTTTGCGCGCGGGCAAGGACTGCCACCCCGGCGACTTCGCCCGTGGCAAAGATCCCGCGCTCCCCACCATCGAGTCACTCGTCGACGCAATCCGCGCGAATTCCGCAGCGCTCCGCCGACGCCCGCGGGGGTAGCGGCCGCCGAACCGACCGGTCGGTTGCCACTCCTGTGCTCGCGCCAAAAGGCGGACGATCGCATAGAAATCGCGCGCCCGATCACCACGGCCAACGCAATCTTGAAGCGCTGCGCACACTCTCCGCCACGCGTGCTACACGGACACTCCTCGCCCTGCGCAGTCTCAGCCCATGGTCGGTCAATGATCTGATCATGCGCGCTCGGTCTTCCCGACTGCCTGCCCTAGATCGCCCCCTCTGGTGGCACCGACGTCACGAACGGACTCCCATCGCCACCGAAACTCGAAGAACGTACCGACCGCGACGTCACCCGACGACTTGATGCCGATGTTTTCTCCCTATCGCAGTCTCGCCACCGCCCATCTGTGGCCGTTCAATCAACCCACGCAACCATGAGACAATTTTACGACACCTTCCCGACCCCCATCGGCGACTTCTCCGTCGCCCTGAACGCCAGCGGCTCTCTCATCGCCACTGCCTTCGGCGGCCTGCCTGAACTCCGCGAACGCTTCACGGCAGATGAGGTCGAGCAAGATCCCGTGCGCACCGCCGACGCCCGACGAGAAGTCTGCGAATATTTTGCCAAGAAACGCCAGACTTTCACCGTGAAACTCGCCCCGAGCGGCACGCCTTTCCAGCACAGTGTCTGGGCAGCACTCCAGCGCATCCCCTTCGGCCAAACCCGGAGCTACGGACAACTCGCCATCGAAATTGGCAATCCCGATGCCGCGCGCGCGATCGGCCGGGCGAATGCCACCAATCCCATTTGTCTCATTATTCCGTGCCACCGTGTGATCGGCGGCGATGGCTCGCTGACCGGCTACGCTTTCGGCGAATCCTTGAAACGTGAATTGATCGCCCATGAGGCCGGGCTCACGCCACCGTAACGAGGCCATAGAATGTAGGGCCATCGCTCGCCAACGTGCCGATTCGCAAAGGCAAGAGCACGGCAGGCAATCGTCTTTGCTACCCAATGGGGGCCCCGCTGTTCATTCGTGAATGCGCGTCCGAAAGAAAGGATACAGATCAGGCCCACGTCATATAATGCCAACGTCACATGAGATCTTGAGCACTCATTATCGGCCCCCTGCTCGCAGCGGCTCCGCGCATCCGCGAGCGATCAGCCCACCATCGCTCAGAACAGACCCGACGTTGGGATCAGACCCGCCTCAACAAAACGAAGACACCGGGGCCGCTTTAGTTCTTTGGCGTCGGCGTCTGTTTCAGCGCCTCGAAAAATGCCCGGAGTCTCGCGTGATCTTTCACGCCGGGTGAGACCTCGACTCCGCTGTTCACGTCGACGGTGCGTGCGCCAGAGCCAGCGACCGCTGCCGCAATATTCTCAGGATTCAGCCCTCCGGCCAAAACCCAGGAAACGTTCCGAAACTTCTCCCGCAGTCGCGCGAATGCCGACCAATCACCGGTCTCGCCCGAACCGCCCATTTTGGTGGGATGGTAGGAATCAAGGAGGAACGTTTCGGCCAACGACATGAAGGCCAAATTCAAGTCCTGCCCCGGCGGCACTCGCGGTGCGAGCCACAGACGTTCCGGAGGAATAATCTCGGGCCACCTCGCCGCCTCGAAAAAAGGCGTCTCGTTCGAAAAATGGAGTTGGACGAAATCGAATCCCGCGTCTTTCACCTGCTCGAGATCATCCGGCGAAGAATAAACCATCACGGCCACCTTCTTGAGTGCGGGTAGACTCGGCATCATGCTCTTAAATGCCTTCAAGCCGACATAGCGCGGTGACTTCGGGTAAAGAATAAATCCCAGATAGTCGGCCCCACGTTCGCAGGCTGCCGCAGCGTCCACTAGCGAGGTAAGACCGCACACTTTGACGTAAATGCCATTAACCATAGCGAAACAAACAGAGTGGGCGGTGGGCTCTATTGAAAGGTCAGGCAGACTTAAAAGGCATTCACCGCTGAAATCACCTGCCCGACCTGCGCATCCGTCAACTCGGGAAAGATCGGCAGACTCACGCAGGTTGACGCAATCTTTTCGGAGATCGGAAAAGATCCAGGCCCCCGCCCGAGATACGCGTAGCACTTTTGGAGGTGCAACGGCACTGGGTAAATTAAATCAGTGCCGACCTCGTGCTTCGCCAGATGCTCACGCAGCGCGTCCCGCTGTGGATGGCGAACCGTGAACTGATGAAAGACTGATTTTCCGTAGCTGGGCTGCTCCGGCAAGCGGACGTCAGCGAGAGTAATCTCCGTCAGATAACGGGCCGCGATGGCCTGCCGACGCGCCGTCCAGGCCGCAAGATGGGGCAGCTTGACGTTGAGCAGGGCACCCTGAAAACCGTCCATGCGAAAATTTCCGCCGACGATATCGTGATAATAGCGGCGATCGGAACCGTGGACGCGGATATGCCGGGCCTGCGTGTGCAGCTCCTCACGCCGCGACACCAACGCCCCACCCTCCCCGCAGCCACCGAGGTTTTTCGTGGGATAGAAACTGAACGTGCCGACATCTCCGATTGTGCCGACCGGCGTGCCTCGGTAGCGCGCGCCGACAGCTTGGGCGCAGTCCTCGATCACGAAGAGATTGTGCTGACGAGCGAGCGCCATGATTTCGTCCATCCGCGCCGGTTGACCGAAAAGATGCACGATGATGATGCCCTTCGTCCGTGGCGTAATGGCGGCGGCGAGTTTCTCCGGATCGAGATTGAACGTTCCTTCCTCGACATCGGCAAAGACTGGCGTGGCTCCTACGTAGTTGATGCCCCAAGCGGAAGAGATGAACGTAAACGGCGCGGTGATGACTTCATCACCCGGACCGAAACCGGCCATCATGCAAGCGACGTGGAGTGGCGCCGTCCCGCTGTTCATCCCCAGCGCTCGCGGATATCCGAGCGTAGACGCGAAGGCCTGTTCAAAACCCTCAACGTCCTTGCCCAGACAAAACCGGGTCGCGTCGTAAGTCGCGGTCAAGGCCGCCAGAGCCGGCTCGCGCAAGGCCTGGTGCTGGAGACTCAAATCAAGGAAAGGAACTTTCATGGCGTAGGAGCCTGCTGGCAGGCGATGGATTTGAACTTGGAGGCCGCCGAAATCGCCTGCAAGCAGGCTTGTCGCCTACCGACCGAGCTTTTTGACCAAAGCTTCCACGAGGCTGTCGAGGCTCGGCGTCTTGGCAGTGAAGTCGATCGGCATCCCGACTTTCTTCATCGTTTCGCTCGTCTGCGGTCCGATGCTCCCGGCCAGCGGCCGCTGGGCATCTTTGGCTAGCTGGAGCGCGGCAGCTTGGTCCACAAACGACTGCACCGCCGAGGAACTCGCAAAGAGGATCGCGTCCGCTCCGCGCGCGCGGAAGTCCGCCGCGACGGGTTCTGCCGCGAGGTCGGTCTTTTCCGTTTTGTAGACCTGCAAACAGTCCACAATGGCCCGAGCCTCTTCGAGTTTCGTCACAATCACGTCGCGGTTGAGGTTACCGGTGATGACCAAGACCTTCGCGCTATCAAGACTTCCGGTGGCGACCAGATCTTCGGCGAGCGCCTCGGCTGTCGCGATCTTCGGCTGACACTCGATGCGCAGGTGAAATCCGCGAATCGCTGCCGCCGTCGTATCCCCGATACAGGCAAAGCGCAGCAGACCCAACGAGCGGATGTCGTCGAAGAGCCGCACGAACTCTTCCATGAAGAACCGCACACCGTTGGCGCTCGTGAAGACGATCCAGTCGTAGCCACCGAGTTCGAGCATCACATCCGCGAGCGGATCTTTTTCGATCTGCTTCGAGATCCGGATGAGCGGCAGTTCCACCACCTCCGCACCCAGGGCGATGAGTTTTCCGGCGAGCTCGGGAGTTTGCTCGCGGGCGCGCGTGACGGCGATACGATGACCGGAAAGGGGAAGCATTTGGCTCATGGCAAAAGACCAACTTGCCGCAGGAACCGATCTGCGGTGGCGACCGGGGCGGAGAAGTCAGCCTCGGTCAAGGGCAGCCGGTGGAGGCCGACGGTTTCATGAAAAAGATACATCGTCGTGGCCGTCGCGTGCGCGGCAAATGCCGTGTGGCAACCAGCGCCGAGCGCGGATTGAAAAGCGCGTTCCAGCGTCACCGTGCGCGCCGTCGCCGCGTCGAGGACCGCCGCAAATTTCGCGGCATCGTCGACCCGACACTGCACGCCGATCGCGCCTTGGCCAACGGCGGGAACCATTTGCTCGAAGGTCAGCGGCATAAACTCGATCCCGGGCCAAGCGCTGATGCCGAGGCGTTGGAGTCCAGCGGCAGCGAGAATGCTCCCGTCAGCGACGTGCTGTTCGCCAATTTTCCGGAGCCTCGTGTCCACATTGCCCCGGATTTCGGTGAAGACGACTCCCGGGAAGAGCGCCGCGATCTGCAAGCGCCGGCGCGGGCTGCCCGTCGCAATCGTCGCGGGGACCTCCACGCCGGCGCGTAAAACCAGCATGTCGCGTGTATCAGCCCGCGGCATATAACCACCGACGGCCAGCCCCGGCGGCATGTCTCCGGGCAAATCTTTCGTGCTATGAACCGCGACATCGGCCTCACCGCGCTGCAACGCCGCCTCGAGCTCACCGGTAAAGAGACCTTTGCCGCCTTTGTTCTCCAACGACCAGTCGGTCTGCCGGTCACCCGTAGTCACAATTTTCAGCAACTCCGTTTCGACTCCCAAGTGCTCACGCAAGTGCGCAGCGACCATCTCGGTTTGGGCGAGTGCCAAGGGACTCTTACGGGTGGCGAGGATGAGTTTGGTCATCGAATAAAAAAGGCGCAGAGAAGATTCTCTGCGCCTTCGAGATTAGTGGCAAAGGTCGCGAGATTAGGAGTAGGAAGCCTGCACGCCCTTAATATTTTTCTTGGTCATCCACGGCATCATGCTGCGGAGATAGGCACCCGTTTTCTCGATCTTGTGGTCCTCGCCCTTTTTAAGGAGCGCATTGTAATTCTTGAGACCGCCCTTGTGCTCCTTGACCCATTCCTTGGTGAATTGGCCCGATTGGATCTCTTTAAGAATCTTCTTCATCACCGTCTTGGTCTGCTTGTTGATGACGCGAGGACCGCGCGTGATGTCACCGTATTTGGCGGTCTCGGAAATCGAGAAACGCATGCCGGCGATACCGCTCTCATACATGAGATCGCAGATGAGCTTGAGCTCGTGAAGGCACTCGAAGTAGGCCATCTCTGGCTGGTAGCCAGCCTCGACGAGCGTTTCGAAACCGGCCTGCACCAATGCGCTGGCGCCGCCGCAGAGGACGGCCTGCTCGCCGAAAAGATCAGTCTCGGTCTCTTCCTTGAACGACGTCTGGAGCACGCCGGCGCGAGTCGAGCCAATGCCCTTGGCCCAAGCGAGCGCGGTCTTTTTGGCCGTCTTTGACTTATCCTGCGCGACCGCAATCAGCGCCGGCATCCCTTTGCCCTCGGCGTAGAGACGGCGAACCATATGACCGGGTCCCTTCGGAGCGACCATGATGCAGTCGATGTCCTTGTGCAGCTTGATCAGGCCGAAATGTACGGAGAGGCCGTGCGAGAAAATGATGGTCTTTCCCTTGGCGAGATTCGGGAGGATGTCGCTCTCGTAAACCGACGCCTGCTTCATGTCCGGCAAGCCGATCATAATGATATCGGCGAGGCGAACCGCCTCCGCCGTATCAAAAACCTCGAAGCCATGCTGCGCGGCGACAGCGCGGGACTTCGAACCCGGATAGAGGCCGATGATGACCTTGCAGCCGCTGTCCTTCAGATTGAGCGCATGGGCGTGGCCTTGCGAACCATAGCCGAGGACGGCGAGCGTTTTGTTTTTGAACACGCCGAGATCGGCGTCTTTGTCGGTGTAGACTTTAGCGGGCATGATGAAATTTCGATGAGGGTTTTATGGGCTTCTATTTCCGAGAGGAATTTAGCGCTTGAGAGCGAGGCGACCGGTGCGAGCGAGTTCGATAATCCCGAACGGCTCGAGCAAACCCAGCAACGCCGTCACCTTATCGTCGTCGCCGGTCGCTTCAATGATCAGCGAATCCGGACTCAGATTGACGATTTTCGCACGAAAGATATCCGCAATCTGTAGCACTTCGGGCCGGCTGTTCACGTCCGAGCGAACCTTGACCAACACCAACTCGCGCGCGACCTCCTGACCATCCTTGAAGTCGACGACCTCAACCACGTTGATCAATTTCCGCAATTGGCGGATGCAGAGCTCAAGGGAAGACTCATCGCCCTTGAGGACCGCAGTGATCCGGGACAGCGAGGCATCGTGGGTGGGCGCAACGTTGAGCGACTCGATGTTGAAGCCGCGACCGGAAAACATCCCGGAGACGCGCGCTAAAACGCCGAACTTGTTCTCGACGAGGACGGAGATCGTGTGGCGCATGTGAAGGTGTGGATTGGAAAGATAAAGTGGTGGACGCTGAGGGACTCGAACCCCCGACACCCTCGGTGTAAGCGAGGTGCTCTAACCAACTGAGCTAAGCGTCCGAGCCAAGGATTGATCAAAACTCGCGCGTTGGGGCTATGACAAGGAATTATTCAGGTATGACGCGGGGCTCGCCCGCAACGCAGGACGCCCGCTGACGATCGCCCCTAACGGCACGCCGGTGACCTAAGCTCCGGCCAGCGGCCCTTTCGATTTCAACACACCCTCGCGCACCATCAGCTCGGCGTTCTGAATCGCATTGAGCGCTGCGCCCTTCCACAGGTTGTCGCCACTGACCCAGAGCGCGAGACCGTTGTCCAAAGCCGTGTCGACGCGGATACGCCCAACGCCGCACTTCACCTTTTTTGTGAAATCGAGGGGCGTGGGATATTTCTTGTTCGCAGGATCATCGACCAGTTCGGCGCCTGCGAACGCCGCGATCGCCGCACGCGCAGCTTCGACGCTGACGGGACGCTCAAACTCCGCGTTCACGGCGACCGAATGCGCTCGCACGACCGGCACGCGCACCGTTGTCGCCGAGACCTTCAGATTCGGGAGGCCCATAATCTTGCGGCTCTCCTGCATCATCTTGGTTTCCTCGCCCGTGTATCCGTTTTCTCCAAACGAATCCACCTGTGGGATGACGTTGAAGGCGATCTGGTAGGGATAAACTTTTCGCGGAAAAGGCAAACCCTTCACATGCGCCTGCACCTGCGACTCCAGCTCCTGCACAGCCTCGGCACCGGTGCCGGAAACCGACTGGTAGGTGGAGGCGAAATAACGCTTGAGCCCGAATGCTTGGTGCAGAGGCCACAGCGCCATCAAAGTCACCGCAGTCGAGCAATTCGGATTCGCGATGATCCCTTTATGAGAGCGCAACGCTTCCGGATTGATTTCCGGAATCACGAGCGGCACGTCCGGGTCCATCCGGTAGTGCGCGCTTTTGTCGATGACGAGGCACCCCGACTTCACCGCATCCGGGGCCAGCGCCCGGGTCACCGCGCCGCCCGCGGCGAAAAACGCCACGTCGACGCCAGCGAACCCGCCCAGCTTGGCTTCCTCGACCGTATAGGTTTTCCCCGAACAGACCACGGTCTTTCCCGCCGACCGCGCCGAGGCAAAGAGCCGCAGCGAGGCCATGGGGAAGTTGCGCGCATGCAAGAGCTGAAGCAGCTCTTGACCGACAGCGCCCGTGGCGCCGACGATACCGACATTAATGGATCCGATTTTCACGAGTGATTCTCCTTTGGAGTTGGTCAACAAAACCTGCGCCCGCCTCGGCATCAAGCTTGGAGAACGGTTCCTCGTGGTGCGGATCAGCACAGCCACCCTCCAATTCTTCACGAAGGGTGTGCTGGTAAAGAGCTACGTGATTTCCACGTCCAAACGCCCCCCGTCGAATATCAAGAATTCCCTGGGCACGCCGCGCGGGCTCCACGAAATCGCCGAGCGTATCGGCGCCGGCCAGCCGCCCGGCATGGTTTTTAAGTCCCGCGTGCCCACCGGGAGACACTACTTCGAGGTCTTAGAACGAGAACCCGACAACGAAAACCTCATCACCAGCCGCATCCTCTGGCTCCGGGGCCTCGAATCGGGCGTCAATCAAGGCGGGAACGTCGATACCTATGAGCGCTACGTCTACATCCACGGCACTAACCATGACGACCGGATCGGCGAGCCCCTCAGCGCGGGCTGCGTGCTCATGCGCAATCAGGAGATCGTCGAACTTTACGAACAGGTCCGCGTCGGCGATCAGGTCCTGATCGTCGACTAGTTTTCGCCCAAGCCGCGGCGGCCGCGACCGCCGTCGAAACGACCGGTCGCCACCCTTTACTCCACCCGCGCCACACGCGTGCGAGATTCCCCAGTGATGAGATTCGGTTTCTCGTGCAGAATCTTCACCTCTTCTCCGAGCGCGAAAGCCGGATGACTCAACTCCTGCACCACCAAAACGAGTCGGCCCGAACGCAACCGGACCGTGATTTCCTCGCCCGGCACATCACGGCGCTTTTCGCCGCCAATGGAAATCGGCACGGCCACGGCCAGCGGCCCGAGCGGAATCGTCGGCGAACGCGTGCGCAAACTGCGCACCTGGCCGGTCCGCAAGTCCAGCATCGTGTCGTGCACGCCCGCGACGACCCCTCTTTCTTCGCTTTCCACTTCGCCAAACGGACGCGGAGCCGCCGGCAAGGTCTGCGCCACAGAGCAACCGCCGAGCAGCACGACCGCCAACGCCACGACCGCGGCACAGCCTCTTAACAGGGTCGGCCTCACATCAATAAAGCCGGCGCACGGTTGCGCCCGCCCCGCCTTGGAGAATTTGCACATGCTGGCCGACCGCAAACGAGCCGTCTTTGCCCACCTCTTGGACCACCGCCACCGTGTCGCCAGTGGTCAGCTTGACCGTGATTTCCTGCGCTCGTTTTCGCGTGGCGACTTCCTCAAGCGCTTCCCCCGCGATGGCACCCACCACCGCACCGCCCGCCGCCGCGATCGCTCCGCCCACCCCGGCGCCGCCCGACGCTGCCGCACCGCCCACCAGCCCGCCGCCCCCCACGCCGATGATCGTGGTCCGACCACTCACCTGCACTTCGCGCACCGCCACGATATCTCCCGCCTCGACACTCATCGATCGGCCGACATGCGCGCGGTCATAAACAGTTCCGCTGCTGGGAAACTTACAGCCTGCACCGGAGCCGAAGGCAGCGAGCACGCAGACCAGGGGGAGTCGTCTCGGGTTCATGTGAAAAAAGATCACGAAGCGGGACGTCGGTGTCACTCAAAGGTTTCAAACGGTATTGCGGCCGAAGAGCAACCGCAGCGAATTCAGGCAAACCACCAACGTGCTCCCCTCATGCGCAGCGACCCCGATGGCCAGCGGCACCGTGCCGAGCGCCGTCGCGATCACCATGACCACCACCACGCCAAGCGAGATCGTCAGGTTCTGCCGAATAATTGCCCGCGCCCGGCGGCTCAACCGATGCGCCGCGAGGAAATTTTCGATACGATCGTGCATCAAGATTACCTCCGCCTGCTCCAAGGCTGCGTCGCTGCCGCGGGCCCCCATCGCCACACTCACGTCCGCCGCCGCCAAACACGGCGCGTCGTTCACCCCATCGCCGACCATCGCGACGTTGTGCCCCTCCGCACGCAACGCTTGGATCGCCGCCACCTTGGCTTCTGGCGAAAGTCCAGCGCGCACCTCGTCGAGCCCGAGTTCGTTCGCGACCGCCTCGGCCGTGTGCCGCCGGTCGCCGGTGAGCATCACGGTTATTATCCCCATCGCCTTCAACTTCGCCAAGACTTCGCGCGATTCCGCGCGAATCTGATCCTTCAAGAGCACGCGTCCCACGAGATCTTTGCCGATGACCCAGACCTCGCTCAACTCCGCTGCGGCCGGAGGCAATTGTTTGGCCCATTCGGCCAACGGCCCCTTCTCCAGTAGTTCGCGCCGTCCCAGCAACAGGTTCGCGCCACCCACTTTCCCCCGTACGCCCTGCCCCGTGATCGACTGAAAATCATCCAGCGCCAACTCGCTCAGACCTTCAGCTTTCGCGTGCCGCACGATGGCGCGTGCGATCGGATGCAGGGACTTCGCCTCGAGCGTGTAGGCTAATTGCAAGACTTCACGGTCCCGCCCCCGCGGATAACTTTCACATCCGACCACCGCCAGTTCACCCGTCGTCAAAGTGCCGGTCTTGTCGAGCGCCACCGCCGAGATGTCCGCCAATTTTTCGATCGCCGCCCCACCTCGAAACAACACTCCATGCCGCGCGCCCCATGCAATCGCCGCGAGGATCGCCGAGGGAATCGATAGCACCAACGCGCAAGGGCTTGCCACGACCATCAAAGTCATCGCGCGGTAAAACGCCGAGCGCGTCTCTGGGGTATTCGTAAATGCCGGCAACTGGAAACCCCACCACCACACCACGAACATCACGAACGACCCGCCTATCACAGCATAAGTGTAACCCGTCCCAAACTTATCCGTAAAACGCTCACTCGGCGCCTTGAGTTTTTGAGCCGTCTGAATGAGCCGGATGATTTTTTGGAGCGTGCTCTCCGCCGGCAAGCGCTCGACCACGAACTCCACCACGCCCCACAGGTTGATCGTCCCACTAAAAACCTGATCACCGACGCCCTTCTCCACCGGATTGGCCTCACCGGTGAGCGTCGATTCGTCGCTCGCGCTCTTGCCGTGCACAATGAGCCCATCAGCCGCAAACGCTTCGCCGGGCTTAACCCGCACCCGCTGGCCGACCTGCAAGGTCTCCACCGCCACGTCCCGCTCGGAACCATCCGCAGCCACTAGGTTGGCGTTTTTTGGAGACGATTTCAGCAACGCGCTGACCTCTCGCTGCGTGCGATCCAAAGCATAATCCTCCATCGCTCCCGAAGCGGAAAACAAAAACAGCAACAAAACCGCCTCGCCCCAAGCACCGATGAACATGGCTCCGACCGCGACCGCCAGCATGAGAAAGTGAATGTCGATCTCCCGTTCCTTTAGACGGGCCCAAGTATCCACAGCGGCGTCCCAACCACCGGCCACGATGCCCACGAAGAAAAAACCTTTGCTCAACCAGGCTTCATCCGGTGCGAAATACGCGGCAGCCACTCCCGCAACCCCGGCGACCCCGCACACCGCCGCCAATTTCGCGAGCAGCCGCCACTCTTGATCCGCCGGCAATGGCTCCGCCTTGATCTCCGGCCACTCCAGCTCCCGCCAGAGCCACATTTTCTCAGCGGTGACGCAGGTCTCACGACCAATCACGGTCGCACCACCGTCGTGCCTGAGGGAAAATCCGGCGGGCGCTCGCCCTGCGTTTTTTGCGGCGACCTGCGCTTCCACGGCTGCCATCGTCGCCGCGAGCTTTTCCTCCAAACCTTCGAGCGGTGGGCTCCCCACCGTGGCAACAAAGACCTTGTGCGCGGTCGGATCGATTCGCACCGCCGACACCCCGGGCTGGGTGCGCAAAAAACGCACGAGTTCATCCACCCACGCATCACCCGCATTGTCGCTCGATACCATGCCCGACCCTCACTGCCGGCGACCACAACCGCAAATTCATTTGCGCCGCTCCACGCTCAATCCATTGGTTGGCGGACTCATTCTCATGATCGGCCTTCGCGACGACACCGGCTCAGCGCCTCCGCCCACCAGCCACGCGCCCACCCTCGCTGCGAAAATTTTCGCGGAGGACGGCTGGCTGCAGACCGGGCTCACCCTTGATCATCGGCCGCAACAGGAAGCCATGGCCCGCGCCGTGGCCGCGGCGATGAAGGACGACGCGCCGCTCCTCTTTGAAGCCGGCACGGGCGTCGGCAAATCGCTCGCCTACCTCGTGCCAGGCCTCATTCACGCGATCGACACCTCGCGCCAGCTGATCGTCTCCACGCACACGATTTCCCTGCAAGAACAGCTCGAGACGAGCGACCTCCCCAAATGCCGCCGACTTTTCAAATCGACGCCCACGCTCGCCCGATACGCGGAATTCAAGTCGGCCGTGCTCGTCGGGAAATCAAACTACCTGTGCACGACGCGCCTGGGCCACGCCCTCGCTGATCGCGCGACCCTTTTTGGCGATGCCGATTACGACGAACTCAAGCGGATCGCCGAGTGGGCCGAAGCTAC
>CANIJN010000084.1 GCA_947467625.1 Opitutia bacterium
CGCCTCCCCGACGCCCGGCCACCGGTAGCAGCCGCTCGACAGGCGCTTCGCGCACACCCACATCCCGTCGCGGTCGACGAAGAAGATCTTCACCGTGTCGCGGCGGCGGTTGCAGAACACGAACGCCTCGCCGCCCGTCAGGGGATCGCGACCCAGGCCGTGTTTGATTGCTGAATACAGGCCGTTGAACCCCTTCCTCAAATCGGTTACACCGGGCACGCGCACCGCGGTCTGCCCGGACGCACCCGCACAGGTCTCACGCGCGGAGTTGTCGCCGGAGCCAGTCACCGCAATCGGCGCCACGCCGGGTGCGACCAGGGCGAACGTCAAACGAACCGTCGCCCTTCGCCGAAGCGATGCAGTCGACTCCGAATCACCTCGGAGCCTACAAAACTGAACGGTGGCTTTTGTAGGTAACCCGCTTGCGAGCGCTTCCCCGAGCGCGAGCAAGCTCGCTGCCTACATCCGACGGTATCGTTTGGGCTCAGCCTCCGGCCTGCTTCATGGGACTGAACTGCGGGCAGGGCGGAAGCCGACGTTGAAGAACCGGTAGTCCGGGGTTTGGATGTGGTCCCGGTACGCCGAGCGGGCGCCGTAGGTGTCGCCGTAGCCCCAACTGCTGCCCCGGAACACCCGAAACGTACCCGATGTGGCCCCGCGTGGATCCGTCACCGCCCCGCTCCCATAACTTCCGTACCAGTCCCAGGTCCACTCCCACACATTGCCCACCATGTCCGATAACCCATAACCGTTCACCGCAAATACCCCCACCGGTGACGTGTAGGGCTCGCCGCCCGTCGCGTACGTCGGATGATAACCCCGCGTCGTACTCACGTCATAGGCGTAGCTCGCGTGGCTCGAATAGTTCGCTTGCACGTGCGTGATCGTATCGCCCCACGGAAAACGCTGACCACTCAACCCTCCTCGCGCCGCGTACTCCCACTCCGCTTCCGTCGGCAACCGGTACCCGTTCGCTCCCCACTTCACTTGCGCAGCCGTCACAGCCACATTCCCCGTCCGGTACACGTACCCAGCCGTCTGCGCGTCGTTCGTGTAATACACCGGCGTCAACCCCTCCCGCTCACTCTTCGCATTACACCACTTCACTACATCATACCACGACACCGTCTGGACCGGGTGCGCATCCCCTTTCCCAGCTCCCACCGTCGCCCCAAAATCATACACGCCAGCTCCCCGCGCCGCGTCTCGCGCCCATGTCCGCACGGCGATCCAGTCCGCGTACGTCGTCTCCGTCTTCCCTAGATAAAATGCACTCAACGTTACCGCGTGCGGCGTCGCATCCGTGAGCCCATCACTCTTGTCCGCCCCCACGATCGATGCCACCACGCTCCCCATCGTAAACGTACCCCCGGGGATCAAGGCCATGCCGACTGGCGCGGCTGGCGGGACTGGCCCAGGGGCAAAGCCATCTTCTGTGCCAGCCTGCAGTTGGTATTCCCCCGTCCGGATGGTCCCACTCCGATAATTGTAGAGCTCGATCACCCGCGTCAGCTCCACTAATCCGATGTTACCGTCACGGTTCGAATCAGCGCTATGCCAACTCGCCAAAGTGACCACGGTGCTGGCGGTCCGCGTCGAGTCTGGACTGAAACCATCTTCGCTCCCTACCTCGATTTTGTAACATCCCGTGCGCGCCGTACCAATCCGCGTATTGTACAACTCGATCACCCGCGTCAGCTCGAGCAGACCGATCCGCAGATCTCGCACCGTATCAGCGCTGTGATAGACGGCCGCCGATACGGTCAACGGATCGGGTTTTACCATCATCGTGAGCGGACCGGCCGCTATGCGGAAAATCGCGGATGCCGCCAAGGTCTTCGCGCCGACAGCGCCGCTGGGGACGTTGAGCGTCGTCGAGAACGTCACCGGGCTTGCGGGGATATTCGTCCACGCCCACTCGAGCAGAGAGGGGCTGCCGACTGGCGGCTTCGTTTCGCCTTCCGCACCCCCGCCACTCGCATAGGTCCAACCCTCCGGCAACAATAGGGTCCAGGCCAGCCCGACACAGGGCCCCGCATAGGTCACCGTTGAGTTAACCGTCACCGTGCCACCCGGCACATAGCCGGGCCCGGCCACCGCGTGGGTCGCTCGCACGTCCACTACAGTTAACGCCGCCACGCTCGAGGTCGTACTCAGGGAGCCATTCGCAACGACCACGGTGTAGCTGCCAGCATCCGCCGCGGCTAGGTTAGCCACGGAGAGCGTCGCCGAAGTTGCTCCAGTAATACGAGTACTCTCCGCAAGTACCCCGCCGTCCTTCTTCCATTGATACGTCAACCCCGCTGATCCGGTCGCCACGACCGAGAAGATCACCCCGGTCTCCACCGCCGCCAGCCTACCCAACGGCTGCGTCGTGATCACCGGCGCCGTCCCGGTCGCCGAGAGGCTGAGGATCGCTGCGTTGGAGACCACGGTATCCACTGAGTTGGTCGCCGCCACGGTGTAGCTCGCCAAATCCGCCGACACCACGTTGGCCAGCGTGTAGCTCGCGTTCGTCGCCCCGCTGATCGCGGTCCCATTCTTCCGCCACTGAAAGGTAGGCGCAGGCGTGCCGGTCGCCACCACCGTCAACGTCACGCTCGCACCCAACGCCACCGCCTGGCTCACCGGCTGCGTCGTGATCACCGGCGTCGTGCCGCCTCCCGTTCCCACCACGAAAGTCGGTATCCCCAGCACCACCGCCGTGTTGCCGGTGCCGAACGTCGCCTTCAGCGCGTAGGTCCCGCTGGCCGTACCAGCTGGCACAGTCGCCTTTAGCTGGCTCGCGGAGTTCGACCCCGCCGTCAGCGTCGCCACCGGCGTAGTGCTGCCATTATCCAACGTGATCACCGGCACGCTCCCCGTCGGGAACGTCCCCGTCAACGTCACCTCGCCACCCGCGGCCACCGGCTGCGGAGTGAAGGTCGTGATCGCGTACTGCGGCGTCGTGCCCGAAAGGGTCAGTGTCTGCGTCGCGGCGGTCGCGGGGCTGTAATTCGCATTGCCCGCCTGGCTCGCCGTAATCGTCGTCGTGCCGGCACCCACGATTGTCACGGTGCTGCCGATCACGGTAGCGACAGCGGTGTTCGAACTCGCATAGCTCACCGCCAGGCCCGACGACGCCGTCGCCCCGAGCGTGAACGGCGCATCCCCGTTGGCCTTCGCCGCCAACGCGCCGAACGTGATCGTCTGATTCGCCTTCGCGATCACCAACGTGCCGGAGGCTGTTCCGGCGTAGTTGGCGTTCGCGATGGTTCCCACCACCGCGTAGCTGCCCGCGTTGGTCGGAGCCGTCGCAGAACCGTCGTAAGTCACGTTCGTCGGGAGGCCCGAGGGCGTAGTCGCTACAGTCGCCGCCTTTGGCGTGGAGTCGTACGTCGCAGCGAGGTTGCCCAAGCTCACCGCTGCCGCCGCTTTGTTCACCGTCAACGTCTGCACGACCGCAGGAGCCGTATTGTAGTTCGCATCGCCGATCTGGCTGGCCGTAATCGTCGTCGTGCCAACACCCACGATCGTCACGGTGTTGCCACTCACGGTGGCGACCGCGGTGTTCGCACTGGCATATGTCACACTGAGCCCCGATGAAGCCGTCGCACTGAGCGGAAGCGGCGCATCGCCGAAGGTCTTCGTCGCCAGCGCACCGAAGGTAATCGTCTGGTTAGCAGGTACCGGCACGCTCGCAGCCACGTTCAGCACAAACGATGCGGTGCCCGCGCCCGCAGCATTCTCAGCCGAGAGGGTAACGCTGTAGCGCCCCGTGACGAGCGGGCTCCCGCTGATCAGGCCCGTCGCGTTATCGAGGGTGAGGCCGCTGGGCAGCGCGGTGCTGCCGATGATCGTGAACTTTTGCGGTGAATTAGTCGCGATGATCTGATGCGAGAAGGCCTTGCTCTTTTCCGCCGTCGCGGTCGCGACACTCGTGATGGCCGGCGGACCGGCAAGGATGGTGAAAACCGTCGAGCTCGCCGCGCTCTGGCCCCGCAGATTGGTCGCCGTGAAACTCACCGTAAATGAGCCCGTCTGCGTCGGCGTTCCCGCAACGAGGCCAGTGATCGTATTGAGGCTAAGTCCTGGCGGTAAGTTGGTGGCACCGTACTCCCGAATCGGTGCGTTGGTCGCCCCGATCGCATAGGCAAACGGTGCGCCCAAAACCCCCGTGGGCGCCGTCGGTAGCTGCAGGACCGGAACGGCGATCGGCTCGGCGTCGGCCGTGATCGCAAAATTATCGAAAACGATGAAGTTATCGCCGGGCAAACGCTGCGCATTGCTCAGGGTCCAGACAAAATCGAAATCACCCACATCCACCCCCGTGGTGACCCCCACCGCGAAGGCCGAATCAACGGTGAGATCCACCCCATTCATGCGCGCGGTCCACCGTTTCGTCGTAAAATTGAAGGTCCCGAGGATCGTGTAGCGGGTGTTAAATGCAAACGTCGCACTCGTGGTCGCGATCGCGTCACCGTTACTGGTCGAAACCTGGAGGTTGGCGGTGTCAAAACTGACGCCACCGAGCGGGTATCCTGCCTTGTTGAACAACGACAGGCGGAAGACGTCGTTACGTCCGTTCGTCGAACCCACGATGAGTACGTCTGCCCGCACTTGCACGATCGGCACGGTCTCGGCAACGGGATCGAAGTTCAGAGGCCGATAAACGTACACCGATGTCGCCGTGGTGTTCGTGCCAAAAGCGGGGGCATCAAAACCTAGATAGCCACCGCGCCCTTGACCGGGGATTCCTTGGGCGAGAATGCCTTGGGCGCCGCCGCTGGCGGGCGCGTACAACTCAGTCCATTGCTCCTGCCCGACCAATTGGCCCGTACCCGTGGGAAAGGCTTCAAAATTCGTGGCGTAAACGGCACTGGGGTTCCCCGCTGGCGTCAGGTTGAGGACAATAAAGCCAGAAGCACCCAAGTAGCCATCAACGGCGATGGAATAGGTGCGCCCCGCTACCGCGCGAAAGAAAACCCCGCTGCTCGAATCATTGGTCGTGGCCTCGTCATTCTCTGCGACGCGACTCAGTGCACTCAACGCCGAGCCTGTGTAAACGGCCAGGACCGTGTCGAAATTACTCCCCGCGGTCGTCAGGGAAACGAAGCCCGTCGCGGTCGGGGTCCAGCGCCACCACAGCGATTTCGCCGCCGCGTTCGGCGCGGTGCCGCCCGCATAGTGCGCCGGCTCACCCACCTCGGCGGTAGCGAGCGTGTTTGTCGCCGTCGCCCGGACGCCAGCAGTCAGCGTCGCGGCCGCCGAGAAATCATTATTGGCGGGCGCACCCGGAGACAGGCCGAGCGATAAGCTGTAATTGCCCGCCGCACCTCTAAAACCATCAATCGCTAGGGAGTAAACCACCCCCGAGGTCGCGCTGAAGGTGAGCAGACTGCTCGAACTGCCTCCGCCGTCGTCGTCGCTGGCGACAAGCTGCAGCGCCCCGACCGCCGAACCCGTGTAGACCGCGAGTACCGTATCGAACGCACTACCAGCCGTGGAGACCGTGACGGGCCCCGTGCCGGTCGCCGTCCAACGGAACCACACCGAGTGGGTCGCGACGGAGCCCGCATGAGCGGGTTCACCCGTTTCACTACTGGCGAGATTGGTTGCACCGCTGCCGCCCGCGGACTCGCCAACGAGCACCGTAGGCGCCGCGAAATTATCGTTGGCGGGGCGGGTAACGCCTGTCGTGAAAGCGAGGCTGAGAGCCACATTGCCCGACGCCCCACCATAACCGTCGACCGCCAGAAAATAGGTGGTGCCGCTCGTAGCGACAAACGCGGTCGCGCTGGTCGAGTTACCGCCACTGTCATCATCCCGGGCGACCAACGTCAGCGCATTCACCGCCGTGCCCGTGTAGATGGCCAACTCGGTATCGAAGTCGCTCCCGCGGGTAGTCACAGTACACGTACCGGCGGCAGGCGCGGTCCATTTGTACCAAACCGACTTGGCCGCAACGGACCCGTGGGCCGGCTCGCCCGCCTCAGCAGAGGCGGCCGTCGTCAAGGCAGTGGCCGTGGCCGTCGCCCCCGAGAGCGGAGTCGCCGCAGAGAAATGATCGTTGGCTGGCGGCGCAATCGGCGGCGCGCTGAGCGCGAGGGAGAGCGCGACCGATCCCGTCGCATTCGCGATGCTGTCCAACGCAATCTGATACGTCGTCCCGCTAGTCACCGCAAAGCTCGCGCCCCCGGTCGTCGTGGGGTTCACTGGGTTGAGCGTCGCCACGCTCGTCCCCGTATAAACGCCCACGCGCGGCGCGGGCACGCTGCCCGTGGTCGCCAGCGTCAGCGTACCGGTGCTCGGCGCGATCCAAGACCACCAGACCGAGGTGCCGGCCGGACTCCCCGCGTGGCCAGGCTCACCCGGCTCCGCACTCGCATTGCTCGTGGATCCCGTCGTGTTGGCTGCAGTCCCATTTAAAATGATACGATTCGCAAAATTATCATTAACCGGACCGAAACTGCTGCCGCCGCGAACTTCGAGGTTAAGCGTGGCGTACCCGGTCCCCGTCGGGTTCGTTGCGGTCAGCGTAATTTGATAGGAGCGCGCCAGCGTCACGCGGCCAGTAATCACGCCCGTGGTGGCATCGACCGTCAGACCGCTCGGTAGATTCTGGGCGCCAAAACTCACCGCCCCTGCCGCTTGGATCCGATAGTTTAGCAGATTGCCGGCATCCACGCTCGCCGCGGTCGCACTGCTGATCACCGGTACCGGAATAACCGGTGCGGCGATCGTAAGATTGACCGTGCGGGAGCCCGTCCCACCCGCGTTCCGCGCCAGAACTTGCATACTGAACGACCCCGTCTGCGCCGGCGTCCCCGAGATCAGGCCGGTCGTAGTATTGACACTCAAGCCATTCGGCAAACTTCCGCTGGTACCATAACTAACGGGAGAGTTGCTCGCTACAATCTGGTAAGTGAACGCCGAACCGCTGGTGCCCGCCGCCGTCCCGGCACTCGTGATGACCGGGGGTATGACGGCGGCAGCGACCGTGATCGCCAGCGTCCGGGAGTCGGTCCCGCTCGCGTTCGTAGCACTGATCGTGACGCTGGTGGTGCCAGCAGAAAGCGGCGTGCCCGTAATCGCCCCCGACTGAGCGTTGAGCACCAGTCCGGCGGGCAGGTTAGCGGCCCCGAAGGCCGTCGGAGAATTCGATGCAACGATCAGATAGGTGAATGCCGCGTTAACCGCACCCGTCGCAGAGAGCGCACTCGTGATGGCGGGCGCCGACGACGTCACGCTAAAGCCGAGATATGCGGACGCAAACGGATTGACCTGCGCCGGGAGTCCAGTCGCGCCCGTCGCGAGCGTGCTGCCTTGGGCATCGAGCAGGCGCAGATTAGCTAACGTCACCGCACTGCCACCTTCGCCAGCATACACAGTCACGAAATAGCGGTTTGACCCCGTTTGAATGAGATCCGTCAAATCAAAGGCGAAGGTGCCGTCGATGGCGGTGGCGGTTCCGTTAAATGCGAAAACACCGCCCTGCATTCGCAGCGCGCCGGGGTCGTAGGTCGTGCTGGCTTGGGTCTCACTACTCGTTCCGCGGCCGAGGCTGACGAAAATCTGGTTACGAGCAGTGACGCCTTTCAGCGAAAATTCCGCAAGGAGTCGCGGCGTGTAACTCGGGCGAGCAACGAGCGCATAGCCGGTCGCATCCCAAAACGGTTTTTGACTCCCGCTGCCGCTCGTACCGCTACCCGCCCGGTTGGTGGTGATATCCGGCCCGACGCCGCTGACGGCGGAAACGCTGCGCAACGCGTCGTAGGCGACCCACACAAAGCCAGCGTCCTGCCAGCTGGTACCCCACGAATTAACAATGCGGAGAGCGCCCTTTTCCCCCGCATCGACAACGCCGTTCTTATTCAGGTCGATCCAGAGATTATCGTTGTAGCCGACCACGGTCATCGCGTGCCCGCTCTCGTTAATCTGGATGGCTGTAACCACGGGCCGACCGACGAACGCGTTGTCGTCCGCAGTAGCAGGATCGTTGGCGATCGCGCCGAATTGCCAGCCAAAGACGTTCGAGGCGAAGACCACGAGCGCGCCGTTGGCGAGCGCGGTCTTGAGGCGGGTGAGTCCTGCCTCGGTATCGAGGGCCGTGAGTTGATAGCTGGAAGCCATCCGGTTCGAAATCGCGCCCCGCCACGTGGCGCTGGCGACGGGCCAATCCAGGTAGCTCGATGGCGTATCAACGCCGCTGTAGGGGAAATCCGACCACGTCGGCGCGCCGTGTTTGAGCAACACCTCAAATATATCGGTAAACCACGATCCGTTGTCGCCGCCCTGATTGACCAGGTTGTAAACGAATTTCGGAGAAAGTTTATCGGCGTCGCCGGAGTTTCTCACATTGAGCCCCCTCGCCTGAGCGATCGCGAAGGTCGACATGTAGTAAACAGATGAAAAGCAGGCGCAGGACCCGATCTGGCCTTGGTTGCGGACAGGCGGGAAAGCAGCGAGCGTACTGTTGTCGGCGGCGGAGGGCAACGTAGCGGCCCCAAGGGCGACCGTGGACGTCGCCGAGACGGCGGCTGGCGCGGACGCCGCGGCGCTCCTCAAAAGCTCGGATGACGCGTTCGTCCCACCGACCGAAACCTGGGGAGCGACGACGACCTCCTCCCCATCAGGCACCACGGGAAGAGCGAGGGGCGCGAGTCCGCGGACCTTGCGCTCTTCGTTGGAACGAGAAAGCGCGCGAGCGTTGAGTCGCACGCTTTCGGCGGCCGGGGCGAGCTCGCGCAAGCGCGCCGTTTCCGCCACGGTGGGCGGACGCAGACCGCGAGCCCTCGGCTCACCGGCCGCACCCGAGGGTTGCGCGTTCAGCACTGGGCTGAAAAACCCCGCCAAGCAGGCGAGTGCCCAGGCCACTGAGCCGGCCCATTGAAAACGTTGAGAGCACGTGCGGGATCGGGGCGTAGAGGAGGGCTGAGGTGTTGGCATAAAATTATTGATTAGACTGGGTCGAAGCCGGCACGGCAGGCACGGCCTCAGGGATCGGGGCTAGCCCCTTCGCCACGCGTTCCGCGTTGAGGCGTTGCCGAGCGAGTTCGTTGGGCAGTTGGGGCGGGTTCGGCGGGGCTATCGTGTCGAGACGCGCGCGCTCCTCGGCGTTTGGGACGCGCAAACCCAAGGAGCGGGGCTCGGCTGCGGCCGGTCTCGCCGCCGACCCAGTCGCCGAGTCGCAACCAACCGGGAAAAAGCCCAACACCAAGACGCCCCCAAACCACAAAACGATAGAAATTACCTTAAAATCATTCGTCATAAAACACTGCTCAATAGCATCTAATGATTTATCGTGGATTTACCAACGAATGAAATTCAGGGTTTCAACAGCTGGGTGGAGGGAGCATGGCGACTGAAAAACCAGCAAAAAAATACTCTAAAAACCAGCCAAAAAATAAAAGTTAACCCGCTCCAACCAGCTTAGATTTTATCGCGGTTTTATCACGATCAGCGTCGAAACTCATGCGTGCGCGCCAACGCGCCAGGCCAACGTGTTCAGCCCCTTACCTTTGTGGTCGGCACTCGCGGCAATGCGCGGCATGATCCCGAGCGGCGCACGTCGCCTCATCTCACCGCCGCGCTCCGCACCCCGCTCTGTGGGAAACAAATCCGTCCGACGGCTTCATCGAAGTCCGCCGCGCCCCGGATGATGTCGATCTCTAACCGCAGGTAATACAGCGGCAGCGAGCAAGACCGCGTCTCCGCGATCCGCACGGCGTCCTTCTCTGTAGTGACCAGACATTCCGCGCCCTCGCGCCGAGCCATGTCAAACAGCTCGGCCAGATCGCTCTCTTCATATCGGTAGTGATCGAGGTATCGCTCGCGTCCCATGAGCAACGCCCCGAGGTCCCGCAGAAATTTCTCAAAACTCTCGGGCGTCGCGATTCCGCTGAACGCCAACACCCGTTTCCCTTTCAAAAAGGTCAGCGGCTCCCTTGCGCCCGGCGCATCCGGGGCGACGCCGAAGCGCTGTAGATACTGCGGCCGGTGCGCGCACTCGATCAAATCCACGTCGGGATTGTGTTCTTTGATGAGCGCCTCGAGTTCCGCATCCCGCTGCCCGTTGGACTTGGTCAGGAAAATGTAGCTCGCGCGCTTCAGATGCTTGATCGGCTCGCGGAGGATGCCGCGCGGGAGCAGATTGCCGTTCCCGAAGGGATTGGTCTTGTCCACCAGCAACAAATTGAGGCTCCCCTTGAGCGGCAGATATTGAAACCCATCGTCCAGCACGAGGGTGTCACAACCAAATTTCTTAATCGCATACGCGCCAGCCTTCACCCGGTTCTTGTCCACGAGCACGATCACTCCGGGGAGATTCCGCGCCAACATGTAGGGCTCGTCGCCCGCATCCTCGCTGTTGAGCAGCACAGTCGTCCCATCGCTCACGATGCGTGGCGGCGGCTCCTCGGCATGCGTCAACGCCCACCACCATTTCTGCCAGAGGGGGGCGGACTTGCTCTTGTAGCCGCGGCTCAAGATTGCGACTTTGCGTCCGCGGTCGCGCAGCGCCTTGGCAAATTTTTCCACGACGGGCGTCTTGCCGGTGCCGCCGACGGTTAGATTGCCGACTACTACCACCAAGCAGCCGAGGGGTTGGTCGTGAAATATCCGGTGTCGATAGAGCCACCAACGCGCCTGCACGATACCGTTGAACACCCATGACAGCGTCTGTAAGCACACCCCGTAGATCGCCGCCCCCGTGTCCGCGCGCCGCCCCAAAATCACATCGATCGTGTAAAGTTCGAGTGCGTTGAATTTTTTCTTCAGCCAGTGCATGAGTTTCTTGCCGCGCAAAAACCTAAGATTGACCCGCGGGGTTGCGTAAACTGTTTTCGCAACAATTGTCGATTCTCCCAGATATGAATTTGAACTTTGATCCTGCGCCAAATGCCAACCTAGGCTTTTTTCGCACCAAAAACCTATGAGCTACAAACTCTTCATTCCCGGCCCCATCGCCGTCTCGGACAAAACGCTTCGTGCCATGGCGCAGCCCATGATCGGGCACCGCAGTACCGAGTTCGTTGCGCTCTACAATTCCATGCAGCCCGAGCTTCAGGCGCTCTGCTACACTCAGGATCCCATTTATCTGGCCACCAGCAGCGCGTGGGGCGTCATGGAGGGTGCCCTCCGCAACGTCGTCAAAAAGAAGGTGCTCGTCTGCATGAACGGCGCGTTCTCCGACAAATGGTACGACGTCGCGATACGCTGCGGCAAACAAGCCACCGCCCTCAAGTTCGAATGGGGCCAGCCCGTCGATCCCGAAGCCGTCCGCCGCGAACTCGCCACCGGCGCTTACGACGCGCTCACCCTCATTCATAACGAGACCTCGTGCGGGTGCATGAGCGACCTGCCCGCGATCATGGCGGTCGTCCGCCAGTTCCCCGACGTCATCGCGATCGTCGACACCGTCAGCTCGCTCAGCGCGATGCCGATCAAGAAGGACGAACTTGGCATCGACGTGCTCGTCGCCGGTTCCCAGAAGGCCCTCGCGTTGCCGCCCGGCCTCGCGTTCCTCTCGGTTTCCAAGAAAGCCCTCGACCGCGCTGCCACGATGACCGACCGCGGCTATTATTTCGATTTCGTGGAATTTCAAAAAAACCACGAAGTCGGTATGACCCCGAGCACGCCTGTCATTTCGCTCTTTTACGCGCTGCGCTCGAAGCTCGACGACATCGCGGCCGAGGGCCTGGAGGTCCGCTACGCCCGCCACGCCCGTCTGAACAAAACCGTGCGCGATTTCGTCTTCAGCAAAGGGTTCAAACTCTTCCCGAAGGAGGGCCACGGCTCCGTCACCCTGAACTGTTTCGCCAATACGCAGAACATTGATCTCGCCGTCTTAAATAAGATTCTGAAATCGAAGCACCACCTCGTGATCGATGGCGGTTACGGAAAACTCAAAGGCAAGACCTTCCGCATCTCCAATATGGGCGACGAAACCGACGAGACCATCGCCGCGATGCTTGCGTCACTCGACGCCGCGCTGGCGGAGACGCCCAAGGCGGCAGCGTAATCCGTTCGTCAAAGACCCAGCCACGAGTGCGCGTCGGTGTGCACTCGTGGTTTTTTTGTCGGCCGGCCCGCGCGCCGCAACTGCCGCAATCACGTTCGCCGAATTTCTCGTCAGCAGGGAAAAACTCACGGGCGTGCGCCGTCCGCCCGCACTTCAGCCACACAATCCGTCGTCTCCCGTTTCGCTGCGCCCTGAGAGTGAAAAAGAGCCTCCCGCACAGCCGCTCTCAAAAACTAAACCTTGAAATCGCTGCGCGCCCCCCGTAACGGCTCGCACCACATGAAGTCACTTATCATCGCCGAGAAACCGTCCGTTGCGGCCGACCTCGCGCGCTCCCTCGGGAAAATTCCCAAGACAGGCGACCATTACGAAAACGACGAGTTTGTCGTCTCTTACGCACTTGGCCACCTCGTGGAACTCGAAATGCCGGAGGATATCGACAAGAAGAAATACGGCTTCTGGCGGCTGGAGACGCTGCCCATCATTCCCGAAAAATTTGGCCTCAAGCCCATCGAGGACTCCAAAGATCGCTTCAACGCGCTGAAAAAACTCCTCGCCCGCAAAGACATCGGCACCGTCATCAATGCCTGCGACGCCGGACGCGAGGGCGAGTTGATCTTCGCTTATCTCTACCAACTCACGAAATCGAAGCTCCCCGTGAAACGCGCGTGGATGCAGACGATGACCACGGGCGGTATTCAAGAAGCCTTCAAAAAGCTTCGCGATGGCGCGCAAATGGCCGGCCTCGCCGACGCCGCACGTTGCCGCAGCGAGAGCGACTGGCTCATCGGAATCAACGGCACCCGCGCGCTCACCAAGCGGATGTTCGGCTCCCGCGCCGGCAACGTCGCCTCCGTCGGCCGTGTCCAGACCCCCACCCTCGCCATCCTCTACGTCCGCGAGTTGGAAATCCGAAATTTCAAGCCCCGCGACTACTGGCGCGTGACCGCGACCTTCGAAGTGGCGAAGGGTAGCTACGAAGGCGTTTACCAACGCGCTCATTTCAAGAAAACCGAAGGCGACGATCATGATCGCATCGACCGCATCTGGGAAAAGGCCCTCGGCGAAGCCGTCCTCGCCGCGTGCTTAAACAGCCAGCGGGCGGGCGCGCCTGCCGTCACCGTCACCGAGGAGAAAAAAGGCAGCACTCAGACCGCACCGCGCCTCTATGATCTCACCACGCTCCAACGCGAGGCGAACAACCGCTACGGTCTCCCCGCGCGCCGCACCCTGCAGATCGCGCAGGCCCTCTACGAACGCCACAAGATGATCACCTACCCCCGCACCGACTCGCGTGCGTTGCCGGAAGATTACATCCCCACCTGTCGCGAGACACTCAACAATCTCACCGGCTCATTGGGCACCCACGCCCGCCAAGTGCTCGCAGCCGGTTGGCTCCGCCCCAACAAGCGCATCTTTAATAACGCGCAAATCTCCGATCACTTCGCCATCATCCCGACCGCGCACGAGGCCAAGAACCTCGATGACATGGAGGCCAAGGTCTTCGACATGATCGCCCGCCGCTTCGTCGCCGCGTTCTTCCCTTCGGCGGAATTCGACATCACCACGCGCATCAGCACCGTCGCGCCCCAACACGAATTTAAAACCGAAGGCAAAGTCCTCACCTCCCCCGGTTGGCTCGCCGTCTACGGCAAGAACACCGTCGACGACGATTCGGCTGACTCGAAGGCCCTCCCCGCTCTCACCGCCGAGGACGGCTCCCCCTCCAAGGCGAAAACGGTCGATCCCGTTCTTCACGCCGAAACCACCAAGCCGCCACCACGCTACACGGAGGCCACCCTCCTCTCCGCGATGGAAGGCGCCGGCAAACTCGTCGACGATGAAGAACTCGCCGAAGCCATGAAGGAGCGCGGTCTCGGCACTCCTGCCACGCGCGCCGACACGATCGACGGACTCATCAACCAGAAGTATGTCGACCGACCGCTGCGCGAACTCATCCCCACCGCGAAAGCGGAGCAGTTGATTCAGTTTCTAGGTGCGGTAAAAGCCGACGCCCTCACCCAGCCCGCAATGACCGGCGAGTGGGAATTCAAGCTCCGCCAGATGGAGCACAATAAATTCTCCCGCGCACAATTCATGGAGGAGGTCATCGAGCAAACAAAGGGTATCATCGAACGAGTGAAGGGCTTCGAGGAGGACGACTCCATCGCACGCGTCACCGAAATCATCTCGCCCACGGACGGCAAGCCACTCCGCGAAACCCTCCGCGGCTACAAGTCGCAGGACGGCGAGTTCATGATCTACAAGGTCATTGGCGGCCGCAAAATGGAAGAGTCCGAAGTCGCTGAACTCGTCTCCGCCGGCAAGGTCGGCCCGCTCGACGGTTTCATTTCCGCGAAGACGCGCGCGCGGTTCTCCGCGCTGCTCAAACTCGCCAAAGATCCCGAAAAAGGAAAATGGCGCGCCGAATATGATTTCGGCGATAAGGTCGATCTCGCCACTGTCGAGCCTTACTGGACCGACGAAAAAACCGGCTCCGGTCTGTGCGAGGTCGGCTCCAGTCACATTTTACGCGAGCGCGACGGCGAGGGCTGGAAGCAGACCTTCCGCATCGGCCGCCTCATGTGCCAAAAAGCGATTACCCGCGAGATGGCCATTCAACTCGTGTCCGAGGGCAAGACGTCGGTTATCGAAAATTTCATCTCGAAAAAAGGCCGTCCGTTCAGCGCGATGCTCAAACGCGAAGGCCCGAAGTTTTCATGGGAATTCCCGCCCCGCGCCGCGAAGCTCGATAAGGACGGCAAGCCGGTCGCCCGGAAAACCAAGGCCCCGCCCGATCTCTCGCAGGCGGTCGTGCTCGGTAAAAGCAAGATGCACAAGGACGCGGAAATCGTGGAGACGCCCGAAGCCTTTTACGTCCGCAAGGCCGACCAAAATAACCGCATCCTCTTCACGTTGAAGAAGCACCTCTGCGCGAAGGAAATCCCCGCCGACGAGGCCCTGCGTCTCTTCGAAACCGGCCGCACCGAGCTCATTCAGGGCTTCATGTCGAAACGCGGCCTGCCCTTCGGAGCCTACCTCGTGCTCTCACCAACTGGCGCGAAGGCGGACTTCGAATTCCCGCCACGGTAGCCGCTCGCCCTACGGACTTTTTCGGGCTTCCGCTTGCCGGTAGGTGGTCGCCCTGTCTTTTCAGAAACGTTAGCCTAAGAGTCCGCTGCAAACCTCCTATGAAGTCCCCCAAAACCTACCTGATCGCGTTTCTCGCCCTCACCACCATCGGCGGTTCCATGCTCGCCTGGCAGCAATACGGCGAACTCGTAGCGTTGCGTGCCGCGGCCATGAACCCAGACGAACGCGCTGACTTGCAAAAACGCGCGTGGGACCTCGAGCGCCTCAACAAACAGTTGCGCGACCAACTGGCCTCCCAACGTCCCAGCGGCGAAGAAGGCACGATCACCGCGGGCGAGGGCGGCCGAGAGCGCCGCGATCCCATAAGCAAGAGCGGGGCCCGCGGTGGCCCAGTCGCCAACAATCCCCTGCAACAGGCCGAAGCCTTCCGCGAGCTCATGGCGAGACCCGAGGTCCAGGCGATCATGAGCAGCCAGCAGAAAGACGCCGTCCAAGCCCGCTACGCCGCACTTTTCAAGAGCCTTAATCTCGCTCCGGAACAGGCCGAAAAACTCAAGACTATCTTGGCCGATCGCCAGACAACCATGCAGGACGTCATGTCCGCAGCTCGCGACCAAGGGATCGACCCCCGCACGGATCGTAACGCCGTCCAAAAGCTCATGGAGGTCGCCCGCAACGACATCACGAGTAGCATCAAATCCGTGATCGGCGAGAGCGGCTTCAATCAGCTGGAGACCTACGAAAAGACGATCCCCCAGCGTAATATCGTGAACCAGCTCCAGCAGCGTCTCAGCTCTACCGATACGCCGCTCACTTCGATCCAGGCCGATCAGCTCGTCCAGATCCTCGCCGCCAATGCCCCGGTGCCCACGCCACGCCGTCCCGCCGACACTGCGGGCGCTGCCGCGCAACCGGGGGTCGATCGCGCGGTCGTCCGCCTCAGTATCGACGCTGCCACGCCCGGCAGCGGGGCCGGGCGCATGCCGGATCTCGGTGCTTTCGGTGCAGTGATCGGCGGTGCGCTCGCTGGCGGCGGCCTCCCCGTGGGAACGGGTGCCGGCATGCTCACTCTGTTCGGTGGCGACGCAGCGCGGGGCGGGGGCAATGCCACGGCGCCGATCACGGCAACCGCCCTCAACCAGTCCCAAGCGGTGCTCGCCGCCCCGCAGGTGGCCGCACTCCAGCAACTCCAGCAACAGCAGCAAAACCAGCAGCAACTCGCTAAGATTGTCGCCGAAACCCTCGGCGCCCAGAACGCCGCCTCCAACGCGAACACCGCCAAGAGCGTCGGAACCCCACCTCCGACCAAAGAAAAGCGCCCGGGAAGTTGAATTGGTCCGCCATCTCGACTGGGCGCTCGCGCGTCCGCGACCGTTCCTTCACCGGAACCGCCGCACCGATTATGCCAAATCAGGGATTTATTTTCGGCCTAGTCCCTACACGACCAGAGAAAACCCTTGCCCGCCAATTGGCGCGCGCGAAAGCTAGGGTTTTCTTCTCTCTCTATTCCCATGATCGTAACCACTGCGCAGCTCTTCAAACACGCCTACGGCAAATACGCCATCGGCGCCTACAACATCAATAACGCCGAGCAGGCGATGGGCCTCTTCAAGGGTGCTATCCAGTCGCAAGCGCCGTTCATCATCCAAATATCTAAGGGTGCACGCAGCTATACCGACAAGCGCATGCTCGAGGCCATCATTCGCGCCGCCGGCGTGATCTTCCCCGAAGCCATCTACGCCGTCCACCTCGACCACGGCGACGAGCAGACCTGCTACGAGTGCATCGATTCCGGTTTCTTCAGCTCCGTCATGATCGACGCGTCGCACGACCCGTTCGCCCAAAACGTTGCGATCACCAAGCGCGTCGTCGACCGCGCGCACGCCAAGGGCATTTCCGTCGAGGCCGAACTCGGCATGCTCGGCGGTGTCGAAGAAGACATCAATGTCGAGGAAGGCAACGCGTGCCTCACGGATCCTTTCGAGGCCGAAGACTTCGTCAAGCAGACCGGCTGCGATTCCCTGGCCTGCGCCATCGGCACCAGCCACGGCGCCTTCAAATTCAAAGGCAAACAGTCCCTCCATTTCGACGTCCTCGAGAAAATCAAGGCCCGCCTCCCCGGCTTCCCGCTGGTGATGCACGGGTCCTCGTCGGTTCCGCAAGATGAAGTCGCCCGCATCAACGCCGCCGGTGGCAAGATCGCCGGCTCCATGGGCGTCGACGTCAACGAATACCTGCCCGCCGCCACCCGGGGCGTGACCAAGGTCAACATCGACACCGATGGCCGGCTCGTCTGGACCCGCGTCCACCGCGAGTTCTTCCGCGACAAGCCAGGCGATTTCGATTTCCGCCCGCCGGGCAAGATCTTCATCGAGGAATACGCGAAGTTCATCGCGAGCCGCAACGTCCTCCTCGGCAGCGCCAATCAACTCACCGATCTCCGCGCGAGCCTCGGCAAGTAAGACGCCACCGCAAAATCCTCTACCGCCGGCGCGAGCGAACGCTCCGCCGGCTTTTTTGCGCCATTTCACCCCCTCATTGTCCGTCACTCGTCAATCCATGCGTGCACCACGAAACAACCGATCAACGTCCTCATACCAACATCGTTTTGAGTTTTTGCCTGCTGGTAGCTATGAGCGTGAGCGAGTGGGTTTTCGACGATCGTCCAAATATCACGAGGCGTGGGTATAAGCCGTAACCATGCGGTAGAGTACACAGCCGTCGCTGGCCGTTGCGCCGTCCAGCGCTGAACTATTCTGGCGGGGCGAGCAGCACGAGCCCGGCAGCCCCGGGGCTTGCGACTGTTGGGTCGTTGCACGTGCTGCGACAATTCAGGAGACGGTCAGTCAGCATCAGCCACCCAATAGTCAGCGCACCGCGTTTGCCGCGCCACCTACTGACGGACGCCGCAGGGCTTACCCGCGCGCAATCGGCCGCGTGGGATCGGCGATCCACTCGCTCCACGACCCCACATACAGCGCCGAACCACCGAGGCCGGCGTGCTCCATCGCGAGCACATTCACGCATGCCGTTACACCCGAACCGCACTGATGGACCACGTGGTCGGGACGCCACGCACCCAGCAGCGCCTCGAATTCTCGGCGTAGCTCCGCGGGCGCCCGCATCGTCAGGTCCGCCTGCAAATTCGACTTAAAAAATCGATTGAGCGCCGTCGGAATGTGCCCGGCGACGGGGTCGATCGGCTCCACCTCGCCGCGAAAACGCTCGGGTGCCCGGGCATCCACGATGCAACAACTCCCGTTCACCGTCTCCGCGAGCAGGTCCGCCGCGCTCCTGACCATGGTCGCGTCCGGTCGCGCGATCACGCACCCGGTTGGGCGCGGTGTCGGCATTTCAATCGAAAGGGGATTTCCTTCCGCGATCCACTTGGGCAACCCCCCGTCGAGCACCGCCACGCGCGTCAAACCGAGCCAACGCGCCAACCACCACAAGCGCGCCGCGAATTGTCCGCCGACATCGTCATAGGCCACAATCTGCGTTTCCGCCGTGACGCCATGCGCGTTGAGAAACGCGGCGAAAGTAGCCGCGTCCGGCAGCGGGTGGCGGCCGTTTGCTCCAGTTTTCACTCCCGAAAGTTCCGTCTCAACCGGGGCGAAATACGCGCCCGGCAGATGCCCCTCGCGATAGACCCGCGCCCCGCGTCGGCAGTCGGCCAAGTCATGGCGACAATCAAACACGACACAGTCGGAGCGGGAGAGATTTTCGCGGAGCGTCGTTACGTCGATGAGCATGCCACGAAGCTAGTCCGCCCCGCGCGCCGGTAGAAACTAAAATCCCGCCGGCCACTCGTTGCGGACATCGGGCGCATGGTTATGACGTTGCCGAGTGTCAGTACCGTAGGCAACGTCCGCCCTTCCATGCGAAAGACACCGGAAACGTTCATGCGCGCGGCCATTAAACTCGCCGACGAGGGCATGCGCAGCGGTCGCGGCGGCCCGTTCGGCTGCGTTATCGTGCGCCAAGGCGAGGTCGTCGCGCGCGGCAATAATCGCGTCACGTCGACCAACGACCCGACGGCCCATGCCGAGGTCACCGCTATCCGCGAGGCCTGCGCTGCCTTGAAGAGGTTCCACCTCGACGACTGTGAACTCTACACCAGCTGCGAGCCCTGCCCGATGTGCCTCTCGGCGATCTACTGGGCCCGCATCCCTCTCGTGCTTTATGGCAACACGCGCGGTGACGCTGCCGCCATCGGCTTCGACGACGATTTTATTTACCAGCAGATCCCGCTCGCTCCTGACCAACGTACCATCGCGATGAAACCCTTTCTTCGCGATGAGTCGCTGGTCTCATTTAAGGAATGGGCCGCCAAAACCGATAAAGCGCATTACTGACGCTAACGCCACGCGCCGCCAGCGCCGCTGAAAAAACCACAATCGACTCGCCAAACCGCTCCCTCCTTACACCGTTTTCTCCCATTATGCATTACGACAACCTGACGCCCACCTACACCAACCCGACGCCCGTCCGCTCCGACGACGACGATGATGAGGACGAACAGGAGAACAAACAGGCCAAGAAGAACGCCGCGCCGGTCGCGATGTTGATTCAGAAAAAATTCCTAGAGCAGCGGAAAATCTTCCTCTGGGGAGCGGTCACCGACGAAAGCGCGAAGGACCTGACTGAAAAGCTGCTTTACCTCGAAGCCGTCGCTCCGGGTAAGGAAATCTTTTTCTATCTCAATTCACCCGGTGGCTCCGTGACCGCCGGTATGGCCGTCTATGATACGATGCAACTTGTGACGTCGCCGATCACTGTGATCGTCACCGGTATGGCCGCCTCCATGGGCTCCATTTTGTTGTCCGGTGCGAAGAAAGGTCGTCGGCTACTCTACCCGCATTCCCGCGTCCTCATCCACCAACCGCTCATCTCCGGCCGCTTCATCGGTCCCGCCACGGACATCAACATTCAAGCGAAGGAGATGGAAAAGCTCCGCGCCGAGCTGAATCAAATTCTCGCGAACGCTTCGGGGCAGCCTCTTGATCGGATCAATCAGGACACTGATCGTGATTTCTACCTGAATGCCCAAGAGGCCATCGCCTACGGTCTCGCTGATCGGATTGTGGACGCCGTCTAATCACGCCGGTTGCGTTGCGTGACCACCGCCCGGGGATGGGCTTCCCGCGCGGACTTATTTTTTATCCGTTCAGGGCCCTGCCAAATCGGCGAGGGCCCTTTCCCATTCAGTCGCCTGCGCCAAGTCGACCGCGGCATTGGCGGCGCGCCTTGCCTCGGGCAGCCACGCCACCCGTAGTTCACGAGGGAGACTCTCCTTCGCAAGTATCCTGCGCCATAGCCCCACTGCGCGCACCGGTCGCCCGAGACGTTCCAGTTGCAGGGCGGCCTCGCGCGCCAGCGCCCACTCGTCCGTCGGGATCGCTTTCAGCAAACTTACAAAACCGAGCGCATTCGCCGCGCTTTCGTCGTCGCCCGCCTCACTGAGCAAGCGCGAGAGGGCGAGACCCAACGCGAGGCTGGGCGCGGTGCGCTGCGTCGATCGCGCGAGGGCGAGGGCTTCGTCGCGGCGACCCGAAGCCACCCACGCGTTCACGCGCCGAAGCACCGCATAGCTCGACAGACGCGGCGGAACCGTGGCGAGCGTCTGGAGTTGAGTTTCCAACGAAACGGCAAACGGCCGGTAGAGCGGATCGCCGATGAGAATCGCCTGCCAACTAAACTCAGGCAGAGAAAAATACGCAGCATCCACGAGCCTTGCGCCGCGGGCCAGCGCGCGAAAAAAAAGATCCGGGCGGTGGGTTTGCTCCAGATACGGCTCAAAGACGTTGCCGACCGTAGCCGTGACGCCGCGCGCGACCAACGGCCCCGTCCAGCCCGTCGTCGTCGAACGGAGCGTGCCAGCCGAATCGCTGTGGATGTGAAAGGCGATCGCGCCGGGTGGAAAGCGAAACCCGGGCAATGCGAAGGGGCCGTTCAGATTGCTGGCATACCATCCAAAATACAGCACCGGTGCATCGCACCGCGCAGTCGCAGCCAGCGTCGCCGGATCGCGATCCACCGCCGGGGCCCAACCGAGACTTTCGAGCTGGATCGTGAGAGCCTCCAGCCAGCGGTCCCCCGCCGCGTGGATGCCCCCCATGTCCACGTAGGCCCGCCCCAGTAAACCCGTGCGCTCGGCCGCGACGGCGCGATCGACCAGCCCGAGCGCGTCCTCCACGGTCGGCCCATCGAGGCGGGAGACCCTGACGACCTGCAACCGCTCCAGCGCATCCGGATTTTCTTTCTGAAAGAGCGGGTTGGGCACCAACGCAGCGATCGGATAATTCGGTTGCGCCAGCAGGCTGAGTTCGGAGTCAACCGCCCCCGCATTGGTCCGAAACTCCGCCCGCTGCGTGAGGGGCGTCCCCAAATCAAGCGCCGGATCATGCTCAATCTTGAGCGGCACCCCGCGGCACGTCACCAGTGCCCCGATACGATGACCATGAACCGCCAGCTTCCGCCGCCCCACCCGGTCGGTGAGCGCCATCGGAATCGCGTCGACCCACTTGGCCCGCAACAACTCGTCAAGCAGCGGCTCCCACAACGTGACGACAAACTCTCGCCACGTGATCGACTCGGCGAGCGGGAGCTTCAGCGCGATGATATTCTCCAGCGGCACGCCCCGGACCTCGGCGTAGTGCCGCGCGACGCGCAACGAGTCAGGGTCTGCGCTGTTGGCCAGGAGCACCACCCGCGCCGCGAGATTTCCCTCCGCGGCTTTTGCGCCCAGAGTCAACATGACCGCAGCGAACAGAAAAATGATGGGAGGGAGGGCGGTCAACGGGCCACGACTGTGCGGAATCGTGGGGTTTTTTCGAGCGCTCATTCCACCCGTTCAGCTGTGTCGGATCGCCAACGGCTGCGAGAAGACGGTTCCTCGGGCGGCCCGCCAGCGCGCTGGACACCGAGCGCAACCGGCAATTCGAGGGAAAGGTCCGCCGCTGCCTCGCTGCCTGACTCCGCCGCGCTGCCTGCGTCCGCCGCGGTACGGCCTCCGAGGAATGCCCTCGGTGTGGGGCGACACCCACCACAGTCGGTGCGGCACACGCCGCAACTCGGGGCGAAAATTGGCGGAGAGGATAGGATTTGAATCCGTATTCCGCCTTGAAGCTAAGTCGCTTTGTTCGCGCGGACTTAGTTGATGGTTAGTGTTTTAGGACGAGCAAAGAAAAGCATCCAAATTCTAAAAAGTGAAGCCAAAAACACCATTTCTGGCA
>CANIJN010000085.1 GCA_947467625.1 Opitutia bacterium
GCACAGCTCGGTCACGGTAAAGCGCCCGCTACGGGCGAGTATAACGAATCGATTGATCTCTTCCATATAGGTTACGTTGGTCCAGGGCATCGCCCTATGTGTAACCTATCTCCCCGGATTAAGTGTCACCTATCTCGCCGGATCGAACCATCACCTGCCCGTTCACGAGGTGCGTGCAAACGTTGCCGCGGATGATCAGGTGAACCAGGTTCCAATCATCTTTCTTTACCAACGTCGCGAGGGCGTCCTTGTCGCCAAGGCTGCCGATAATAGCGCGCTTCGCTTCGGGCGTAGCGCGAGTGATCTGGCCACGCACCGCGAGAAAGGTCCGGCTGCGCTCCTCGTAATTATTACCCGTGTACCGGCTGGCGCCGTCGATATCGCATTGGTAACCTTTCAACGCGAACGCTGGCGTCGGAATCTCCACACTGCGGTAGTTGATGCCACTGTTCCCGGCAGCGCTGATACGATACTCGACCTTCAGTTCAAAATCGGCGGGGGCGCCGCCCCGCCAAATCGCAAACGTGTTCGCCTTCAGCAACGTCTCCGGAGTGACGAAGCCGACGAGCATGCCGTCCTCAATCCGCCAATACTTCGGGTCGGCATCCCAACCCGTCAGCGTCTTGCCGTCGAAGATGGGGACAAACCCGGCGCTATCCGCACCCGCAGGCTCGGGGTAACTTTGGGCAGCCCGCACGGGCGCGCATGACACGATCAGCGCAGCGGCCAAGCCGACCACAGCGCTAGCAGAACAAGAACCGAGGAGGGGGAGTTTCATAGAAAAAATAAGTAGCGCCCGACGATGATGCCGGTAGGCGTGTCGATTATTTCATGCAGAGAATGAAGCGTGGGCACAGTGATCACCGCGTTAAAAGCAGCAGAAAGTTAAGGGGAGGAAACGCAACGAGGAGCGCCGCGCGGCCCAGTTTTTTCAAGCCAACAGATTACCCCTTGAATCCAAGAGAAAAACGGAATCGTTTCATCTTTCGCGGTCAGCGTGCATTCGCTGCGCTCAATGTTTTCCCACCCCTACCCTGCATCATGGCGTCCCCCTGTCCCTTCCCTCCGTTCGGTTTTCTTAATCGGGTCATGCTTGCGCTTGGTGCCTGCATCGCCGCGACCGCCCACGCGGCCAGCGAGTCGCGCGCCACGGACCGCCGACCCAATATCATTTTGCTGTTGCCCGATCAAATGCGCGGCTCGGCGATGGGCGTAGCGGGTAACCCCGACGTGCAGTCGCCGCACATTGATCGCCTCGCACGCGAGGGTATCCGCTTTAAACGTACCTACGCCAACGTCCCCGTCTGCTGCCCGGCGCGCGCGATTTTGCTCACCGGCACTTACCCGCAAATCAACGGAATGATGGCGAACGATCTGCGTCTCCGCGAATCCGAGACGACCCTCGCCGAGATTTTGCGCGACGCCGGCTACCGCACCGGCTTCGTCGGCAAATGGCACCTCGATGGCGGTCCGCGCGAGCCCGGCTTCGTGCCGCCGGGTCCGCGCCGGCAGGGCTTCGATTTTTGGGCAGCCTACCAGTGTCACCATCAGCATTTTCTGCCCTACTATTTTCGCGACACGCCCGAGATGATTCTCGTGCCCAAGTTCGAGCCCGAAGCGTCCTGCGATTTTGCGGTGGAGTTCCTTAAAACAAACTCAGCCGATCGGCCGTTTTTTCTGATGATGCAAATGGGGCCGCCCCACGACCCCTACGGTGCACCCGACGACTACCTGAAGCGTTACGACCCGGCGAAACTCATCTTACCGACCAGCTGGCAACCGAACAGCGAGTCGCGCCCCGCCACCAATGCGATCCCCGCCAGATACCGTCGGCCTGACTCGCCCAATGCCACCTACGTAAAAACCGGCGGACGCGAAGAACTCGCCGCCTACTACGCCGCCATCACCGCCGTCGACGACCAAGTGGGCCGACTCTTGCAAACCTTGAAGGACACGGGCCAAGACGAAAACACGATCATCCTCTTCACCTCGGATCACGGCGACATGCTGGGTTCCCACGGCCTGCGCCGAAAACGGAAACCGCACGAGGAATCCGCCGGTGTTCCCGGTCTTATTCGCTGGCCGGCCCGCATTCCGGCCGGCCGCGAAGTCGATACGCTCTTCAGTCACATCGATATGCCCGCGACGCTCCTCGCCTTAGCCGGACTCACCGTACCTGCGCACATGCAGGGAGCCGATCTCTCTCGCGTTGCCCTCGGTCAGACCACCGCCGGGCCGGATGCCGTGCTCTTGCAAATTTTCGTCCCTTTCCGTCCCGATCAAATCACCGCGCCGTGGCGCGGCCTCATCACCGACCGCTACACCTACGCACGCTACGAAAACGCCCCGTGGGTACTCTTCGATAATCAGCGCGATCCCGCGCAGATGACCAATCTCGCCGTCGATCCCGCCCACACGGCCTTGCTCCGTGATCTCGACGCCAAGCTCGCCGCGCTCATGGCCAGCAAGGGCGACGCCTGGAGCTTCAACAGCCAAGAGCACGTCGAAGAAGGCGCGCGCCTCTACAGCAAGGCGACGTACTACTCGGTCCAGGACTATCTCGCCGCGGCGAAACTTGAGCCGACCCAATCAAAATGAATCCGCCTCAACTCCACCCCCTTCGAAAACCGCGCACCCATCCGGTGCTTTCCTCCGCGCTGCTCGCGTTCGCGGGCCTGTTCGGTTCCCTGCCGGACATTTCCGCTGCCCCCGCTGCGGCCAAGAACATTAGCGCGCGTGGTGAAGACCTCCTCACCCTCGACAACGGCACCGTCAAAATCGGTATCGATCGTGCGAAGGGCGCCGCGATCACGTGGCTCTCGTGGTCCGCGTATCCGAAAAACATGGTCAACTCCGCTGACCCCGGCCGCCTCATCCAACAATCCTACTATGCCGGCTTGCGCCTCGACCGCCAAGCCGACGGCCAGAGCAAATCATGGAGCCCGTGGTCCTGGAATCCCATTCAAGGCGGTGGCGTCGCTTCATGGGCGCGCGTCACAGAGTTCAAGCGCCTCGACACGGTCTCGGAGGCGTCCCGCTTCAGTTCCACCGCAATCCCACCCACCCTCTACGCCGAGACCATCCCCAATCTCTGGGACATGCCCAGCGAGCCCGCCGCCGCGCTCATGCGCCAGTGGACCGGCTTTGAGCCGGCCATGCCGGACGTCGTCGTGGTCCGCTGCGAGTTCATCGCCGAGCGCGCCGCCGGCGACCGCTGGGGACCGGCGAAGCTCTCACCGCAAGAAATCCCTGCGTGTTACTTCACCCGAAATTTCAGCACCATAAAAAGCTACCTCGGCGACGGCCTGTGGCGCACGGAGACGCAGCCGCCCGGCCCGCCTTGGGGTAAAACGCGACCTCCGAAAAATGCCATGGCGCTGTTCGAACCCAACGGGCAGGGCGTCGCCATCTTCAGTCCCGTCGCGACGCAGCCCTGGAATTTTGGCCCTCACGCCGGCGGTGCCAGCGATGCTCCCGCAGCCGGCCCCTGCATGCACGTCGCCCCGATCGACCGCGTGAATCTCGGCCCGAAATCCACCTATCGCTACCGCTACTGGCTCGTCATCGGCACTGAAGCTCAGATCACCGCGCGCCTCGACGTTCTACTAGAAAAATACTCCGCCGAGCGCGCCGAGCTGGTGAACCCTTAGCGCCCCATCATTAGAACAGCGTTTTCCCGAAAAACAGAAGCCTGCTTACAGGCGATTTCATCATCCTCTCGACCATGCCACACTTCCCAATCTCCAAACCATCGCCCGCCAGCAGGCTCCTCCCCCTCGCCGCTCTCACCACGCTCGCGCTTTTCGTTCTCGTCTCCCGCGCCGCCACTCCCGCGAAGCCCAACGTCATTCTGATCTACAGCGACGACCATGGCTGGGCCGACCTCGGCGCGCAGGGTGTGGATCGCGACATCCGCACGCCACACCTCGACGCGCTCGCGCACGACGGCGTCCGCTTCGCACGCGGCTACGTCACCGCACCGCAGTGTGTGCCTTCTCGCGCCGGCGTGATCACCGGCCGCTATCAGCAGCGCTTCGGCGTCGAGGACAACCTGAAGGGACCGCTGCCCCTCGCCGAACTCACCCTCGCCGAGCGCCTGAAGCCCGCTGGCTATGTTTCCGCCCAAGTCGGCAAGTGGCACCTCGAGCCGCCGCCGCGCAGCGAAGGGCAGGCACCGGCGGAGAATGCGCACGCGTTCCTCCCCGGCGCGCAGGGCTTCGACGAATACTGGTGCGGCCCGATGAACACCTTCCTGGCCTCCCACGATCTCAAGGGCACGCCGCTCGCGAATCCGCCCCAACGCCTCACCGATCCGCGCTTCCGCTGTGTGTGGCAGACCGACGCCGCGCTCACCTTCATCAACCGGCACGCGCGCGATCCGTTTTTTCTCTACCTGGCCTACTACACGCCGCACGTGCCGCTGCAGTCGCCCGAGCCGTGGTTCGCAAACACGCCCGCCCACCTCCCCCTCGTGCGCCGTCAGGCCCTCGCGATGATCGCGGCGATGGACGACGGTGTTGGCCAAATCCGCGCGCGCCTGCGCGCACTCGAGCTCAATAAAAATACGTTGATCTTTTTTATCGGCGACAACGGCGCGCCGCTGCGCCCCGCCGCTTGGAACGGTTCGCTGAATCTGCCGCTCACCGGTGAAAAAGGCATGCTCACCGACGGGGGCGTCCGCACGCCATTCCTCGCCGCGTGGCCCGGCACGCTCCCTGCCGGCAAAATCTACGAGCCGATGGTGAGCGCTCTCGATGTCGCCGCCACTGCGGTCGCGATCGCGGGCCTGCCCAGCGCGCCCGAACTCGACGGCGTGAACCTGATCCCGTTTGTACGCGGCGAGAAATCGGGCGCACCCCACGATTATCTTTTCTGGCGCTGGCGTTCGCAGGCCGCCGTGCATGACGGCCGCTGGAAACTCATTCTCCTCGGCCCTACCCAGCGCTACCTCTTCGACACCGCCGCGCCCGACGGCGAGACACGCAACCTCGCCGCCCAGCACCCCGACATCGCCGCGCGCCTCCTCGCGCGCCTGCAGGCGTGGGACGCCTCGTTGCAACCGCCGGGCCTGCCCACGGAGACAAATCCGCAGGACCAGATTTTCTTTTCCACGCACGTCGAGAAAACCCTGACACCCCCTGCCGCCGATCCGGCGGCTGCCCAGGCGAAGAAAAAACGCAAACGATGAACGCTTTCTCTCCGCGCCGCACTGTGGTCGCGACCGCCGTCGCCTTGCTCGCAGCCACCGCGCTGATCGGGGCCGCTCCGGCCCGCCCACCCAATCTCCTCTTCATCCTCGCCGACGATCTCGGGTGGGCCGACACCTCGCTGAACCAGCCGAACGCCTTCTACGAGACGCCGCATCTCCAGCGGCTCGCGGCGCGCGGGATGCGTTTCACACAGGCGTATGCCGCCAATCCACTCTGCTCGCCGACGCGCGCGAGCATCCTCACCGGTCTCTATCCCGCGCGTATCGGCATCACCGCGCCGGTCTGCCACCTGCCGCAGGTCATCCTGGAAAAGGGCACGGTGAAACAGGCCGCACCCACCGCGCCCGTCCTCGTCGCGCAGAGTATCACCCGCCTCGATACGCGCCACCACACGCTCGCGGAATCGTTCAAGACGGGAGGCTACGCCACCGGTCACTTCGGCAAATGGCACCTCGGACCCGAGCCCTACAGCCCCTTGGAGCAGGGCTTCGACGTGGATTTCCCCCACTGGCCCGGCCCCGGGCCGGCCGGCAGCTACGTCGCGCCGTGGAAATTTCCCGCCGCGCTCAACGTCGCCAGCGGGCCCGATGAACACATCGAGGATCGCATGGCGAGCGAGGCGATCGCCTTCATCACCGCGCACAAGGATGCGCCGTTCTACGTCAACTACTGGGCCTTCTCCGTCCACGCGCCTTACGACGCAAAAAAACAGCTCGTCGAAAAATACCGCGCCAAAGCCGCCACGCTTCCGCCCGGCGCCGGCCAGCGCAATCCTGTCTACGCCGCGATGGTCCAGAGCCTCGACGCCAACGTCGGCCGCCTCCTCGATACACTTGACGAACTCAAGCTCAGCGAAAACACCATCATCGTTTTCTTCTCCGACAACGGCGGCGTCCACTGGGTCGCCGGCACCGATGCGTCGGCCGCCACGTTCGGCGTCACCGGCATCCCAATCACGAGCAATGCCCCGCTCCGCGGCGGCAAGGCCACGACCTACGAAGGTGGCACGCGCGAGCCCTGCGTCGTCGTCTGGCCCGGCGTCGCGAAACCCGGCGCGGTCACGGACTCGATTATCCAGAGCACGGATTTTTTCCCGACGTTTGCCGAGATGTTGAAACTGTCGCTCCCCGCCGCGCACACGTTCGACGGCAAAAGCTTCGCGTCCGCCCTCCGCGGCGCGGCACATGATCGCGGGCCGACGTTCTGCCATTTCCCGCACACCACGCCAGCCTCCGGCGGCCTCGCCTCCACGTGGGTGCGCGTCGGCGATTGGAAACTCATCCGCTTCTACGGCCTCGGCACGGACCACACCGACCTGCTCGAGCTCTACAATCTCAGGGAAGACCTGAGCGAAACGAAGAACCGCGCCGCGCAAAACCCCGCCAAGACCACCGAGCTCAACGCGCTCATCACGCGTTTCCTCGCCGATACCGAAGCCGTCGTCCCCGCGCGCAATCCCGCCTACAATCCCAGCGCAGGTGCCGATCCCGCCGCGAAGACGAAAGCCAAAGCGAAGAAAAAAAACGCCCCAAAAACAGCGCCCGTTCTCGACTGACCCGAGAGCCGGAAAAAAAGCGGAGTGTGAAAAAAGATCAGAACACGCAGCACCCTTCGCACCCGGATCGGCATCTTTTTACCACCCCTTTTTTTGCACCCCTTTTTTTTACCACCCCTGCCCCCGTTCCCCATGAAGCCTGCCACGCTACGCCCCATCCTCCTCGGTCTCCTAGCCCCAGCCTTGCTCATCGCCCAGAGCCCACCACCCCCGACCGCTCCCACCGGCGACGCCGTCGTCCTCTCCCCTTTCCAAGTCAACGCCGGCACCGAGCAAGGCTACCTCGCCACGCAGACCCTCAGCGGCACACGGCTCAAGACCGACCTCAAGGACATCGGCTCGGCGCTCACCGTATTCACCGAACGCATGATGGACGACCTCGGCGCCAACAGCATCTACGATCTGATGGCCTTCGCGCCCAACACGGACCCGTTCATCATGTCGACGTCCGACATCACCGGAAACGGCAATGACTTCATTAACATCCCGACGAAATTCGTCTCCCGCGGCGGTGCCTCCACGGTCGTCTCGCAGGATTTCTTTGCCAACGGTATCCCGCAGGACCGCTTCAATTCGGAAGCCCTCACCTTTTCGCGCGGCCCCAATGCTATTCTCTTCGGTCTCGGCAACGCCGCCGGTGCCTTCGTCTCCTCCACCAAACGCGCGAAAAACATCACTACCTCTTCCCTCGAATACCAGATGGATAACCGCGGTTCCTTCCGCGGCACGCTCGATCACAATCAGGTCCTCAAGAAAAACCTCCTCTCGCTCCGCTACACTGGGCTCTACGAGACGCAGCATAATTTCCGGATCCCCACGCAAAATTTCCAGCGCCGCCACTTCGCCACGCTGAACGTCACTCCGTTCACGAAGACCACGCTGCGTATCAATTACGAAAAGGGCCTGATCAACGCCCCAGCCGTCCGCCCGTGGCCTGACTACGACGGCGTTTCTCCGTGGATTGCCGCCGGCCGGCCGCTGATCCCCACCTACGCCAACACCACGACCGGCAAACCCGCCGGCACGCAAAACTTCGTCTTCACCGGCCTGGTCTCCACCGCGCTCTCGCCCGCCGGCACGCCCATCCCCGCGCAAAACCTCAACAACCAGGGCCAGAGCGCGCTCCCCAGTTTTGCCAACGGCTACGCCGTCAACGGCGCAAATTTTCGCTCGCTCATCAACGCCAGCCTCTACCCCACGTTCGCTACCAACTTCGGCAACACCGCTTTCCGGCTGACTGACTACACCACCCGTTCCGCCTTTCTGGAACAGCAGATCACGCGCGATTTCTTCGTCGAGGTCGCCTACAACAAAGTTAACAGCGAGCTCGTCGCGTTGAACGGATTCGTCGGCCAGTCCACCCAGATCTTCGCCGATCCCAACGTCCAGCTCCCCAACGGCACGCCGAATCCCAACGTCGGCCTGCTCTACAGCCAGGCGCAGTCCACCCGCATCGACGCGCCCAACGAGGCGGAAAACCTCCGCGTGATGGCGTCCTACGATCTCGATTTCACGCGCCGCTCTCCCAGCTGGCTCCGCTACCTCGGCCGCCACCAGGCCGCCGTCTTCCTCGAGCACAGCGATTCGCAGGGGTGGTCCAGCAACAACAACCTCTACAACGTCACCCCGCTCGCCACCACTGGTGCCGCCGCCGCCCTCACCAACGGCGCCAACCTCCTCCAAAACCGCTACTACTTCGACCCCGCGCGGGGCAAAATCGGCACCAACGCCGGCCAGACTTTCCTCAACTATCCCGTCCTCTACGCCGGCACCCCGCTGCCCGCTCGCGACCCCAGCGGCGTCACCCCGGGCTTCGTTGCCCAGCAGGGCCCCAGCGTCAGCGAATCCATCGTGCTCACTCGCGCCCTCGCCGTCCAAAGCTTCTTCTGGGGCGGGCGCATCGTCCTCACCAACGGCCTGCGCCACGATGTCCAAACCGGCTGGACGGCCGCCCCGGCCGATTTCGCCACCGCGCGCGACGCCAACGGCCTCGCCCCGCGGCCCGCCGGCATCGACCTCCGCTCCTTCAAGCCCGGCAGCCGCCTCAGCCGCGGCGGTCACACCGCCTCGCATGGCGTCGTCTTCCACGCCTTGCCGTGGGTGAGCCTCAGCTACAACACCTCGAACAATTTCCAGGTTAACGCCGCCGGCAAAGACATCTACGGCGACCTCCTCCCCAATCCCTATGGCGAAGGCAAGGACTACGGCCTCAAGTTCAATTTCTTCGACCGGCGTCTCTTTCTCGACGTGACCTACTACACCAACAGCAGCGTCAACGCGTCTGATAGCATCTCCGCCAATCCCGCCGGTAACTTTAAGCAGATCGACGACGTGTGGGGCGCGATCGCCACCTCCACCGGCGACCTGAAATACCGCACCTACCCCTACTCTTCGATCAGCACGACCTGGGCAGACGTGGTGTCCACCACCTCCAAGGGATGGGAGTGTGCACTCACCGCAAACGCGACCACGCAGTGGCGCGCATCGCTGAGCGGCAGTATTCGCGGAGATAATACCACGTCCACCCGCGGCACCATCGTCGCCAAATATTTCTCAGAATACCTGCCCTTCATAAAATCCCGCCCTGAGTGGCAGGGGCTCGCCGCCAACGGCGTCACCGTCGCAAACCGCATCGCCGACATTGAAAACACCCTCGTAAATTTCGCCGCCATCAAAAACAGCCCCTCGTCCAACTTCGCCTCCAAGTGGACGCTCAATCTGATCCAGAGCTACGACTTCGCTCGCGAAGCCACAATCGCGGGCGTGCCGCTCAACGGCTTCTCCCTCGGCGGCAGCATGAACGCCCGCGGCAAAGCCATCAACGGCTTCGCAGTGGACTCCAAACTCGTCCTCGATCCCACCTCCCCCTACACTTCGCCCGCCTACGCCACCTTCGGCGCGTGGATTACCTACAAGCGAAAGCTCTTCAAGAACCGCGTCGATTGGCGCCTCCAGTTAAATGTCCGCAACGTCCTCGATCAAAACACCGTTTACCCGCTGATCGACGTCGACACCCGCGATGGCAAACACACGCCGAATACCGCCGTTTACACCCTGAAGGAGCCGCGCACCTATTTGTTCACGAGCGCGTTTAAATTCTAAAACGCCTCCCGTAGCCGCGAGCGCCGACGATCTTCCAGCACGTTGCAGCTCACTGCGATCTTCTGCGCTCGTCTGCAGTCGTCTCTGCCGCCGGCGTCGAAAAATCCGGGACTGTTCCCCACGTGATCCTCTCGGCCACTCGGCCGCGTGGCTGGATCGCGGCGTCCGCGACGGTGCTGCCCACGCGCACGATGTTTCCACCACTCGGCCCACTCACTTTCCCAACGTGAGGGAATCAGGCACCCACCGCAGTTGGGCCGCAGCGCGCGAGGCAACAATCGCTCCGCCATTGAGCCGGAGCATCGCGGGAGCAGCGGGACCGGCCGCCTTGAACGTGAGCGTGGCGGTGCCTGAACCGGATTGGTAGTCGGCGATTTTTCCGTCGGCGAGCGCGAGGGTCGGCTGGCCTTTGACGGTCACGGATTCGGAAAACGTGACGCTCACGCGGTCGCTGGCGAGGGCGACATCTGCGACCGCGGGCGGCACAGTGCTCTCCGGATCCCACTGACCGAAATACGTCCACGCGGCAGTGATGACAGCGGCGTTTTTCGCCGGAGATTTCTCAAGATTGTCCTTGAGCCACGGATAGTCGGGGCCCTTTGAACCCGAGAAATAGATCCGATCGGCGGCCCACTTGAACATTTTGCTGACGGGTTGCGGCGCGTTGACGTTGGACTGGGCAATGAAAATCTGGCCGTCCGGTCTCAGGGTGTCGGGAAACTGGCAATCGACGAAATACCACGCGGCGTCGCGAAAATTGGAGCCGAGACCGAAGGGGACTTTGGAAATCATCGTGCAGCGCTGCATGACAAATTTCTGGCGCTCGTCATCGATGCCTTCGTTGAAGAGCGCGTTGGTCACCGAACCGAGGCACTCAATGATGGAGTCGGCCAGGTAGCACGTGCCGCGCGGTCCGACGAAATGATACGTGCCGGTCACCCGGATGTTGCGGTGGTAATAAAGGCCGCGCGTCCACAGGGAAAGAGTGTCGCCGCCGAGGCCAGTGATGTCGGTATTTTGGATGACGATGCGGGTGCCGGTGCCGGAGCTGAAGACCACGATCGGTTTTCCGCCGAGTTTCCCCGGATTGTCGATGGTCAGGTTCTCGATGACGATGTCGCTCGCGTTGACGAGGTTGAAGCTGGCGCCGCCCTTGCGATCCGCGTTGGCGTTGGGATCGTAGCGGCGGTCGTTGATTTCCCAGACAATGCGAGTTTTCAGCCGGTCCTCGCCGAGCAGAGTCAGAAAGGAATTCTCGATCCGGATGTGTTCTCCGTAGGTGCCGTTCTTGATGAAAACAATCTTGCGCTCCGTATTGCCCTTGGGGATCGAGTCGATCGCGGCCTGCACACTCGAAAAATTCCCCGAGCCGTCCTGAGCGACGACCAAGTCGGGTGCGGTTCTCGCTGAGGCCGCACTCGCGGTGAGATCAACTAACGGGATCAGGAAAGCAGCAAAGACCTTCAGTGTGGGGATCATCTCAGCGATGCTGAGACGAGAACAAAAAGTGAAAAGGAAGAAGCGCGCGCCGCCTCAGTGCCGCCGGTGCGCAGCCCGCGGAATTGCATCTCCGACGCGCGCGGCTCAAGCGACTCGGCAACGAAACTACGATCTCGCCAGTGACGACCACGAGAACGGACCCTGGTTTTTTCGGGAAAGGGCGACGGTTTTTCAGGACGGAAAAAAGCGTCGCTCCCCGTGTGAACAGATCCTGAAGGCATCCGGTGCCAAGGGCGCAGCCCCTGGCGCGGATCCAATCAGTGCTGGCTGACATCATCTACCTGAAAACGGCGGAAGGCGGGCTCTCTTCGGCGGCCATCCTCGTTTTTTGCTGCCGCGAGATCTTCGGCTAGGCCTGCACGCCCAACCCCGCACCGTCTCCACCGACCTATACGAAGCCATGCAACACGACCGCATCCTTGAGCCGTTCAACCCCTAAGGCCGCTCGACTCTCGGCCAGTCGCCGCTCCTGCCTGTTCGTATCTCGCGTGTATTTCGTGGTTCCGAATTCCGAACCTCTCCCACCCCCTTGACCACTACTGGCAAATCGCCATCATGGTAAATCGCCATTAATACCCACCCTCATCATGATTAAGACCCAAGTCCAAATTCCCGATCACCTTTACCGCGAGGCCAAGCGTATCGCCGCCGACTACGAAATGAGCTTTGCCGAAGTCGTCCGCCGTGGGCTCGAACGCATCACTCAAGAATACTCCCTCAAATCCCCTCCCGGCACCTGGGCGCCGCCGACACCGGAAAACCTCGGCTGCTACCCGCTCACCGACGCCCAACTCAAAGCCGCCGCCCAAGACGAAGAGCCCGCCCTCTGAGACCACGATTCCGCTCACCTCGCGCGTCATGCTCTCCATCGATACCAACCTCCTCTTCCACGCCTTTGCCGCCGATCGGCCCGAACACGCCGCCGCCAAGGCTTGGCTCGATCCCCTCCACACCTCCCCCGAGGTGCTACTTTCGGAACTGATGCTCGTCGAGTTCTACCGTCTGTTGCGCAATCCGGCCGTCTCCCGCCACCCCAAATCAGCCACTGCTGCCACCGCCCTCATCCAAGCCTACCGCGCTCATCCCGCCTGGCGTATCGTCGGCTTCCCCCGCGATGATCACGCTCTCCACGAGGAGCTGTGGCGCCACGCCGCCGCCCCGGCGTTCGCGTATCGTCGCATCTACGACGCCCGCCTCGCCCTCTCCCTCCGCCACCACGGCGTCACGGAGTTCGCCACCGCCAACGTGAAAGATTTCCAAGGCTTCGGCTTCACCCGCGTCTGGAATCCTCTGGTCTGAGCGCCCCCCCGCCCCCATGCCCCGCCTGCTCATCTCTCTCGGCACGACGTGGGCCGTCGTGCCCGAAGCCTTTCACGCTCTTCCGCCCGGCCCGCAGGGCTTCACCGCCGTCCACGTGCTCACGACGGACTCACCCGCCGCCGAGCAGCCGGTGGCCGAGGTAAACGCTTGGTTTCGTGCGCGCCATCCCGCCATGCTTTTGTCGATCACCCGGGTCACAGGCTTCGCCGACCTCCTCTCCGAAGCCGATCACTTCCGCTTCGAAGCGGTCATGTATCGGTGAATACTGGAGGTGGGCGGTGCGCCACTTTCGCGCCACATCTGCCTCGCCGGCGGCTTCAAGACCATGAGCGCAGCCATGCAGAAGGCCGCCGCCGTGCTCGGTGCCGCCCAGGTGTTTCACGTCCTCGCCGATCCGCTCTATCCCGCCGCGAAGACCGGCCAACTGCGCGAAGCCCGCACGGCCGAGGGAATTAACGACTCACTCGCCCGCCGCGCCGTTCGTCATCTGCGCCTCGGGCCTGAATCCGCCTGGCCCCAGCTCCGCACCGCCACGGCGGCCGATTACCCGCTCGCAACCGCCGTCTCCCCCTCCCGTTGCCTTCACCCCGGACGTCCGCACCGTGCAGGCTCCCGACTTTCGTTTCCGCGACCGCCTGCGCGACATCGTGACCCGCTCCCATCGGATCGCGGAAAACTGGTCCGCCCTCTCCAGTCTACCATTCGCTGAACTGGCCGCTGCCTCCGCCGCCGACCTCGCTTGGCTGCACGAACCGCTCGATCCCAGCGCTCCCACCGACCGTGCCTGGCTCGCCGCCCTCCCCAAGGTAGAACTCCACTGCCACCTCGGTGGTTTCGCCACCCACGGCGACGATCTCGCCGCGATCCGCGCCGCCGCCGCGCACCTGGCCGCCTTGCCTCCGCAGCGCGACTGCACGCCACCGGCCGACTGGCCCGCGCCCGCCGCCCCCTGCGGGCTCGAACCGCATCGGCACCTCGGCGACAACAACGGCTTCGCCCTCCTCCGAGACCCCGGTTGCCTCCGCGCCCAGTTCGAGCGCCTCCACGCTCATCTGGTCGAACAGCACATCGTCTACGCCGAAATCCGCTGTTCTCCCGCCAACTATGCCGATCCTTCGGCCGACCGTTCCCCTTCACCGTCTTGACCGAGATTAGGGCTGCCTTTCAGCGCTGCATGGATGAATGCCGGCCCGACCCTGCTCATCCGCCCCGCTGTCACGTGAACCTCATCATCATCGGGACCCGGCAGACCTCCGGCGATTTTCGCACGGCCATCGGCCGGCACCTCATGCTCGCCGTCACTGCCGCCGGGAACTGGCGTGCGGACGACACCTGCCGCGTCGTCGGCGTCGACCTCGGCGGTTTTGACGACGCCACCACGCGCGCCCACTATTTTCGTGAAGACTTCAAGGCGGTCCACCGCTGCGGACTCGCTCTCACGGTCCACGCGGGCGAGAATGATGATGCCGAGGGCATTTGGAGTGCCGTGCTCGATCTCAACGCCCGTCGACTCGGCCACGCCCTCAGTCTGCGCCAATCAGACGATCTCCGGCGCGCGGTCGCCGATCGTGGCATCGCTTTGGAGATGTGCCCTTACGCCAATCTCCAAATGAAAGGCTACCCGCTCGACGACGCCTCTGCCGACTCCGCCATGCGCTACCCGCTGCTCGATTACCTCCGCGCCGGCCTCCGCGTCACCCTCAACACCGACAACAGCGGCATCTCCGCCGCATCGCTCACCGATAACCTCCTCCTCGCCGCCCGACTCTGCCCCGGCCTCACCCGCCTCGACGTCCTCCGGCATCAACGCCACGCCCTCGACGCCGCCCTCGTTTCCCCAGCATTTCGCGCCGTCTTGCTCGGCCGCTTCGCTTCCGAACTTGGCGCCCCCTCAGCCGCCGCTCGCTCGCTGTGATGAAATCCGACGAACGCGTGCTGTGCTCCGCCCGCGCCGACCTTCTCCCCGGCTGGCTGCCACCCGACGGGGCCGTGCCGCTCGATAGCGAGACGCTCCTCGCTACTCTCGCCTCAGTCGCCCCTATTGGCTCCCCCGCTCGCGCGCCGAACACGACGCCGACTTCGAACAATGGATACCCTACGCGCCCGTGGAAAACGCCCGCCGCGAGTTCGCCGCCTATCCGCGCCACGGCACCGAGGCTCGCCTCCACGGCCTCCACTCCCTCGGAATCGGTAGTCATATCAATCCGGTCGATACCGAATCCGCCCCCTCATCACCAGCTCCTCTGCTGTCGTTCTGGCGCACCGCACTCTGGATCGGCCTGCGCCGCGAACTCGCCGAGGAATTCCCCGCTGCCGCGGAGGGCACCACCCGCTTCCTCGGTCTCATCAATGAGGACACCGGCCCCGTCGGCCGCGTGCATCTCGGCGCAGTTTTTCACCACCGTCTCGCGCACAACCCATCACCACCCGAGGGCGAACTCGCCGGCCTCTCCTGGCCCCCTCGCACCGCGCTCGGCCGCCCGCCTTGGCCACTCACTCGCTTCGAGTCTTGGTCGCGCCTCGCGCTCACCCTTTCCAAACCCGCCACCCTGCTCCCATGATCTAAGCCACCTCGTCGGCGAACAAGGGATCCCCCCATCTCCTCGCGGCCCTCGCCGTCGCGCCCACCCGCCTCCTCCGCCGCTGCGCTAACTTTTAAAATATCTCCATTCCGTCATACATTTGGCATTAAATCGACCCATCCAGCAATTCTCCATCATGGTCAAAACTCAAATTCAGATTCTTGACGACCTCTACCGTGCCCTCAAACGCGTCGCCGCTCAGAAGGAGTGGTCCCTCGCCGAAGCGCTCCGGCACGGTGCAGAGCAACTCCTCCAGCAGTTCCCGGCCGCACAGCCCGGCGCACCGTCCCTCGATCCCCAGTCTTGGCAGCCCCCCTCCTCCACCGCCTGCGGCTGGCACAGCCTGAGCGCCGAACAACTCAAGGAGGCTCTCTGGTAAGACTTCGAACCCCGCCTCCCCGCGTCCTGATCGCCTCCACGCCACGGCCGCGCCCCGCTACGATCACCTCCCTCGACACCAACCTCCTCCTCTACGTCTACAGTGCCGCGGCACCCGAGCATCCAGCTGCCCACGCCTTTTTGGCCAGCCTCGCTCCCCGCGACGACGTTGCCCTCAGCGAGTTCATTTTGGCGGAATTCTATCTCCAGCTGCGCAACCCCGCCATTTTACCCCAACCCCTCTCCGCTCCAGCGGCCGCGCAGGTCATTCAAATTTACCGTCACCACCCCCGCTGGCGCATTGCCGGCTACCCGGCCGATTCGCTCGCCGCCCAAGAAGCCCTGTGGCAACACGCTGCCGCCCCTCAGTTTACCCGCCGCCGCCTCTTCGACACCCGCACCACGCTCAGCCTGCGCCAGCACGGCGTCACCGAATTCGCTACTGCCAACGTGAAGGACTTCCAAGACTTCGGCTTCAACCGTGTCTGGACCCCCCCTGAGCTCGGGCTGACACCATACTCGCCGCCCCGAATCTGACGCTTCCCCTTTTCCGCGCCTGCCCCGCCTAAGTCGGCGGCTCCGCTGACTCCTTGCCCTGCGACACCGCGTTCTCCTGCTCCGGCGGGCGCTCAGCAGCCCGCAGCCGAAAGGCATGGCATGAGTGAGTGCTTGTCGGCGCTGAGCGAGCCAAAGAAAGTGCTCGTTCCTTGACCCCGCGCGATCCCGAGGTCTCCATCGGAGGTTAGTCCACCGGCATTGATTGCCCCAAAAAAACGGCAAGCAGCGCCTCGCTTCGTATCCGAAATCCCCCTTTCAGCGGCACCCGTCCCCCCACCCCCAACCCACCCACATTCACCGATTCCGCCGCCAGCTCATGATCGACTCATTTAAAGCTCGCCATCCCCATCCCACGATGCCCCTCCGCTTTAACCCCGCCCCCCGCAAATCCAGTTTTCTCGCAGCCCCCGCCCCCAAATCGAGTTTTGACCGTGATCGCAAAAAGCAGCGGCCACATTGCGGCAAGACGCGCAACAAAGGGTGTTTCTCAGGACGAGGCGTTGATAGGCCGTCGAGTGAAGGACGCACCGGGCGAGCGCTCTTCCCGGGCATGACGCACGGCGACACCCCGTTGGTCGCGTTGCCGATCATGGCGTTGACCGACCAGCAGGGAAAGTCCCGCGGAAACCACACGCCTCGCGTTGTGGTAGTGAATACCGCCGATGTTCACTCAATGGGAACGAAGGCGGAATGAAAGCGGCCTTCACCACCTTCGTCGCCCTTTCGCTCGCGGTCTTGCTGCGCGGATCGGACGCCGCCGACATCGACTGGGTGACGGTCGGGGATCCGGGAAATCCCGCCGACGCGACCGGCTTCGGTGCCGTCCCCTACGTGTTTCAAATCGCGAAGCACGAGGTGAGCAACGAGCAGTACGTAGAATTTCTCAACGCCGTCGCGAAAAGCGATCAGCACGGGCTCTGGAGCGAGAGCATGGGTGAGCCCTTGTTGCGGGACAACGGCCAGGGCGGGATCCAGGAGAATCTACCCGTCTTTGCGGAGCGCACCGGCCCACCCGGAGCCTACCACTATGCGTGCCGAGCCGGTTGGGAAAAGAAGCCGGTCGTCTACGTCACGTTTCTCAGCGCGATGCGGTTCGCGAACTGGCGGCACCACGGCGGCGGAAACGGCGGCACGGAAAACGGCGGCACCGAAAACGGCGCGTACGATTTGGCGAAGGGCGGACTCGCCCCGCGGGAGGCGGGGGCGCGGGTCTGGATTCCATCGGAGAACGAGTGGTACAAGGCGGCTTACTATCAGCCGGCAGACCAAGGCGGGCCAGCCGGCGGCTACTGGCGCTATGCGACGCGCAGCAACGAGCCACCGAAGGCCGCAGCGCCGGGCTCCGAGCTGGCGAACGCAGCGATTTTTGGCCATCAGCACCAGTTCCGCCTCCTGGCGCCCATCGGCAGCGTGCCAAATGCGACCAGCCACTACGGCACGCTCGATCAGGCCGGTAACGCCTGGGAATGGAACGAGGCGATCATTTTCGAGACCAAACGCGGCATCCGCGGCGGCAGCGTCTGCCACCCCTACGAGTACCTCCAGGCGATCGTCCGCTCGAACGCCCGCCCCTCGCGAGAGTATCCGGACACCGGATTCAGGCTCGCGCGCCGCCTGCCCGCCGCCGCCGGGAGCCCGCCATGATCCGCCGACTTCCCAGATTGGCCCCGCGTTGGCTAGCCCTTGCGCTGCTCCTGCTCGGCAGCGAGAGCGCCGCCGCCCCAGACTGGCGCGCCCGACTCGAACCGCTGTTTGAGGCGCATTGCCTCACGTGCCACGACGCGGACGAGAAGAAAGGCGGACTCGACCTCGCCTCACTCGCTTGGAATCCAGCGGACGCCGGGAATCAACAGCTGTGGACGAAAGTTTTCGACCTCGTGGAGCAGGACGAAATGCCGCCCAAGCGGAAACCCCGCCCGCCAGCGGACCTGCGCCACGGCGCTCTCACGGCCTTGCGCGGGGCCCTGCACCACGATTCGCTGGACCGGCAAAAACGCGAGGGGCGGGTCGTGTTTCGCAGGCTAAATCGTGCGGAGTACGTGAATACGCTGCATGATCTGCTGGGCACGGACACGGCGCTGCAAGGCCTCCTGCCGCAAGACCCGACCACGGGCGGCTTCGATAATATCGGAGCCGGGCTCAACCTCTCTACCGAGCACCTCGAACGTTACCTCCAGGCCGCCGACCGCGCGCTCAAGGCGGCTACCGTGTCGACGCCTCCGCCCACCCGCGCGAAGACCCGTCTCGACTACTCCGAGACGTGGCACGACTGGAACCACGGCTTCCAGACGACCTCGTGGGCCGTGTCGCCGGAAGGATTCCTGGCCATTTACTGGGGCGGCGGTGGGCCGTCGCACGGGACGCTCGGTGCGTGGTCGCCGCCCGTGCCGGATGAGCGCTATCGTTTTCGCGTGCGGGCGCGGGCCATGATCACCAAGGAGGGCCATCTGGCGAAACCAGCAGACCAAGCCCGGCCGGACCGAAACATTATGCTCAAGCTAGCCCTCACCGGGGAGTCGCGCGCCAGCGCCCCGTACGGGGAGGCGTTTCACGAAATGAGCCCGTCGGAATTCGGCGAGTTCACCTACGAGGCCACGGTGCCCGAGGGACACACGCTCTACGTCGCGCCGCATCGCATCGTGCCCCAGGCGGCCAAAGAAAAGCCGATGGAGCGCGGGCTCTGCGCGGTGGTGGAATGGGTGGAGATCGAAGGCCCGCTTTACGAAGCATGGCCCCCCGCCGGCCATCGCCTGCTCTACGGCGATCTACCGCTCGTGGCCGAAAACCCCGCGGAGCCCGAGAAAAATCTCCGCCCGTATTCACGGCAGCCTGACGCCGACGCCGCCCGGCTCCTGCGCGGTTTTCTCGGCCGAGCCTTCCGCCGGCCGGCGACCGAGCAGGACGTGGCCGAGCATCTCGCGCTCTTCCGTGAGCAGCAGCGCGCCGGGCGGCGTTTCGACGAGTCGCTCCGGGCTTCCTACAAGCTGGCGCTGTGTTCGCCGGCGTTTCTCTTTCTCCAAGAAAAGCCCGGGCGCCTCGATGATTTCGCGCTCGCTACCCGCCTGAGCCTGGCGCTTTGGAGCAGCGCCCCCGATGAAGAACTACTCCGGCTGGCCGCCCAGGGCGTACTCTCGAAACCCGCGACGCTGCGCGCGCAAACAGAGCGGTTGCTCGCATCCCCGAAGGCCCGGCGCTTCACCCAAACCTTTCTCGGCGGTTGGCTGAACCTACGTGAAATCGACTTCACCCAACCCGACACCAAGCTCTACCCCGAGTTCGAGCCGTACCTCCAGCAAAGCATGCTGCGCGAGAGCGAGGCGTTCTTCGAAACGCTGCTGCGCGACAACCTCAGCATCCGCAATGTCGTCCACAGCGATTTCGCGATGCTCAACGAGCGTCTGGCCGAGCACTACGGCATCGCCGGCGTGAAGGGCGATCACCTCCGCCGCGTCCCGCTCCCGGCGGATTCACACCGCGGCGGTTTCATCACGCAGGGCGCCGTCTTGAAAGTCTCCGCAAACGGCACCTCCACCTCACCCGTCGTCCGGGGAGCCTACGTGCTCGATCGCATCCTCGGCACCCCGCCCGCTCCGCCCCCCAAGGACGTGCCCTCGCTCGAGCCGGACATTCGCGGAGCCACCACCATCCGCGAGCAATTGACCCAACACCGCGACCAGCCGGCGTGCGCCGGTTGCCATGCCAAGCTCGACCCACCCGGTTTTGCCTTGGAGAACTTCGATGTCATCGGTCGCTGGCGGACTAGCTACCGTGCGATCCCGGAGAAAGCGAAGGACGCCATCGTGAAGATTCCGGGAACCGACATCCGCCACTATATCGACGGACCCGCGGTGGATCCGAGCTACACGCTCGCCGACGGGCGGGCCTTTCGCGACATCGACGCGTTCAAGCAACTCCTGCTGGCACATCCCGAGCAACTCGCCCGTTGTGTGGTGGAAAAGCTCAGCGCCCATCTCACCGGGGCAACCCCGCAGTTCGCCGACCGCGAGGTCGTCACGGAAATCGTCGCCCGCACCCGCACGGGAGACTTTGGCCTGCGCGATCTCGTGCACGCAGTGATTCAAAGCCGCCTCTTCCTCCACAAGTGATTCCCCCCATGAAACACGTCACCTTCACGACACGCCGCACGCTCTCCCGCCGCACGTTCCTTAGAGGCACCGGCGTCGCGCTTGCCCTGCCCTGGCTCGACGCGATGCACGCCGCGTTCGCCGCCGAGCCGGTGGCGCCACGGCGATTCATCGGCATCCTGAACTATTTCAGCTTCCACGCGCCGTACCTTTTTCCCGCCGAGCAGGGCACGGATTACACCCCGACTCCTTACCTTGAACTGCTCGGTGAGCATCGCCGCGACTTCAGCCTCATCTCCGGACTCAACCACCCCGAAGTGCGCGACGGCCATACCTCCGACAAATCGTTCTTCACCGGCGCGCCCCACCCGGCGTCACCCTCGTTCCGGAACACCGTTTCACTCGATCAACTCGCCGCCTCCCGGGTCGGCCGTTCGACCCGCTTCGCCTCGTTGAATTTTTCCACGAGCGCAAACTACAGCTGCAGCTACACCCCCAGCGGCGTGGCCGTACCGCCCGAGACGAGCGCTGCGCGCATGTTTACCCGCCTCTTCGTCGACGGCACTCCCGCGGAGGTCACCGCAGAGGTCGCCCGCATCAGCGAAGGCCAGTCGATTCTCGACCGCGTCGCTGGTCAGGCCCGGCAACTTCAGCGCGACGTCGGCTCCGCCGATCGCGATAAACTAGACCAGTACTTCACGAGCGTGCGCGAGTTGGAGGTGCGCATGAAAAAGGCCGAGTCCTACGCCCGCCAGCCCAAGCCAAATCCCGGACTCGCTCCAATACGCGACCCCGGACTCGGTGAGGACACCGCGCATTTCGGCTGCATGATGGACGTCGCTCGCCTCGCGCTGCAGACCGATCTCACCCGGATTGTCACCCTCTACTTTGTCGGCACGAGCAAGACCCCCTCGCGCCCCGCCGACAGTTTTGCCTACCACGATCTCAGCCATCACGGACAGGACAAGGGAAAGATCGAGCGACTGGCGATTCTCGAGCGTGACGTCATCCGCGAATGGGGCGGCCTGATCGGCAAACTCAAGTCCACCCCCGAGCACGGACGCCGGCTCCTCGATCAAACCATGGTCGTTATGGGCGCGGGTATGGGCAATGCCTCCAGCCACGACGCGACGAACCTGCCCATTCTCCTCGCCGGAGGCGGTTTCAAGCACGGCCGCCACATCGCCCACGACCCAAAGAGCCCACCGCCGCTCTGCAACCTTTGGGTCCAAACCCTGCAACACCTCGGCGTCGAAACCGAGAAATTCGGCACGAGCAAAGGCCGGAAGATCGCCGGGCTGGACGTGGCCTGAACTGCGCCCCTGCGGAAGGAAACCGCGGATGGACACGTGGGCAGAGTCTTTGGCAACTATCTGCACCAAGACGCAGACGGGGTGGGTGCTTCGAAGAAGATCGGACGGCCGAGCACGTAAATCGAACCGACCGATTCCAATCGCACGCGAACGATGCGCACCCAATCAACCGCACCCGCAGGGTGTTTGCGCACGTTCTTTTCGAGCCCACTGGTGCAATAGTCTGCCGGGACCAGTCTCCGATCGGCCTTCGGTGCATACTCGACAAGCAGTAGCGAAAGGCCCCAGTTCGACCAGCATGCAGCGAGACTTTTCGAGGTATCGAGTAATACATCACAGCCCTCGATCCGTCGGCCATGCTGATTGTCCGTGCCGCCAACTAAACGTGCCCTCCCTGTCAACCGTCTCGCACCGTATCCGTCATAGCCGCCTACAAACCTCGTTTGATTGATCCATACCGCGCGTGGTTTCCCGGAGGCAATCATGCCCTAAGACCATACGAAGGGATAGGCAGGCAATTGCGATAGCACCTGCTGCCCTGAGGCCGGCAGTGAATCAGAAGAATCGCCGCCCGTGAAGACCGGCGACGCCTCTAATCCGCCGACAGCGCGAGGCGGTGGGTTCCCCTCAAGACGTCGATGCGGCC
>CANIJN010000086.1 GCA_947467625.1 Opitutia bacterium
GCCCCCGCCCACCCGTCCTCACGCTCATCGGCGACACGCCGCTCCTGCCCCTGCATTTTCCCGAGACCGGTCGCACGCTCTACGCCAAGGCCGAGTTCCTCAACCCCAGCGGCTCCATCAAAGACCGCCTCGCCCTCGCCATCATCGAGGACGCCGAGGAGCGCGGCCTTCTCCGACCCGACTCGATCATCCTCGAATGCACGAGCGGCAACACCGGCATCTCTCTCGCCATGGTTGGCGCCGCCAAAGGCTATCGCGTCAAAATCCTCATGAGCGAATCCGCAAGCGTCGAGCGCCGCCACCTCATCCGCCAACTCGGCGGCGAGGTGCAACTCTTCGCCGCCAACCGCGGCTACGCCACCGGCATCGAGCTCAGTCTCGAACTCGCCGCGCAAGACCCGCGTATCTTTCTCCCGCGCCAGTTCGAAAATCCCCTCAACGCCCGCGATCACGAACTCGCCACCGGCCCAGAAATCCTCGCGCAGCTCGGCGGCCCCGCCGATGCCTTCGTCGCCGGCTACGGCACCGGCGGCACGCTCACCGGCTGCAGCCGCGCCCTCCGCACGGCGAACGCCGCGACGCGCATTATCGCAATGGAACCCGCCGAAGCCGCCATGCTCTCCGGTGAAATGCCCTGCTGCCACCACATCGAAGGCGTCGCCGGTGGCTACATTCCGCCGCTGCTCCGCGACGCAAAACTCGACGGTGTCATCAAAGTCTCCAGCGCCGACGCCCTCGCGATAACCCGCCGCCTGAGCCGCGAATTCGGCCTCCTCGTGGGAACATCCAGCGGAGCCAACATCACCGCCGCCCTCCGCACCGCGTGCGACCTCCCGCCCACGGCCAAGGTGGTCACCATCCTCTGCGACCGCGCCGAACGCTATTACTCGACGAAGCTTTTCGCGGATTCCTCAAATCCGTAGCCTCGCAAACGCTCATGGTGGTCACGCCCTCCGCAGCGGATTTGCTTCCGTGAAGAGATTTCGTTCGCGAAAAGCCGCCGGCGAATCGCGGAGCAGCCAGGCCCGCGCCCACGCATCCGGCAGCGCAAACCACGGCCGCTTGAGCCTGCGCCCCGGCTGGTCCGTCCACCGCGGCGCAGGCAGCCGCCACGTGTTAGCCAGATGCGCGGCCACCGCCGCGAGATAGGCGTCCTGCGCCGCCACACCCGTGCAGGCCGGCTCGCGGCGAATCGCCCCCGCCAGTTTCCGACGCGTGGCCCGCTGTTTCACGAGGAGATTCACGTGGTCGAGGAAATCTTCGAGGTTGTCGCCGATGTCCGCCCTCGTCTCGGCCCGCTCCACGGCCTCCGCCAACGACTGCGGACGCCGCCAGGTATTTTCCAACTTCGTCTTCATTTTTTCGCGTTCGCCTCCGCGATCAGTTTCTCCACGAGCCAACGTTTCCCATTCTCCAACCGGCGGTCGCCGTAATAGTCGCCCACGATGGCATCGACTTCCTTGATCGAACGCAGCCGCAGTCTCCGCAGGAGAAACTTAATGTCCTCGACATCGCCGGTGCGAAACAACGTCGGTAGCCGTGCCGCCAAACATTTCATCGCCAGCAGATACTCCGCCGACGGACGGGTAAGCACGAGCCCCGGGATTTCTAGTTCTGAAAATTTTTCCCGTGCCTCGCGCGCGCCGACAAACGTTTTCACACCGGAATTCATCCAATCCTCGGGTAATTTCAGTTCGACCGCCACCTGCCGGATCAACGGCTCGATCACCCCCACCGGATGAAAAATCGCGTCCACGTCCTTCGTCGCCTGCCGACAATCGTAGGCGATCATCATCACCATGCCGCGGTAGAGCGCGATTTCCACCTTGCTCGCCGCCGCCGTGCAGAGATCGCCCAACCGGGTGAGAGCACAAACGACCTGCGCGCGCGTCAGGCGCCGGAGCGGTTTGGACATAGCGCTAGCGTTGCTCGGCTCGACGCCTCCACGCAAGCCGCCACCTCACCGCTCCAGCGTCCACGCGCCCCACGTCGTCGCGAACCCGGATATTACACACCCGACCTGATTTCGTGCATTTTTCCTGCCGTAAATTCGCTGTGCGCCGCGATCTACCTGCCGAATTTCTACCTCGTCACTAAGGCGCTGAAACAGGCGAATGCCGTCGGCGCACCACCGTCAGCCTCCCGTCGAGTGTGACCTGTGTTCTCAGTCAGCGGGTCGCAGTTTGGAAGGTCGTGGACGCAAAGCACCCAACTAAAACCATCGCGAAGACGGCCCGGCATTTCCAGTGGCCGCCCGCGTAATTCCGCGGCGTCCTCACGTACGCGAAAGCTGATCCCGCCGAGATCGCGCAGCAACGAACTGCCGCCTGAATCATCACTCGCCCGTCAGTGACCACCCACGCTCTCGCGAATCCGGCGATGCCACGATCGCGCCTCGGCGGAGATCTCTTTAGGCACGCCGGCCAACTTGGCGAAATGACCCCAGCGGCCTATCGCCGCCTGCACCGCGTCCACGAGCTCGGCGAACTCGATTTTTGTGATTCCCACCTCGCGACACATCGCCTCGAGCACGCCGATACGGGGCCACACTTCTCCATTCACGCGCAGACCGCGGTCGAGCATACCAGAGTGGAAAGTGACGTCGAAAGCTGGCGTCAACGACCAGGTCCGCCGCTCCTCGTCATATTGAAACGCATGGTTACGACCATGATCGTCAGGATTGGCGGCGAGCACGTTGAAGACCATTCGGCGCGCGATTTCCCGAAGTTCGGTCAACGGCACCGCGAGTTGCAGGGCCGCGCGAAACAAGTCGAGGTAATCGAGCAAGCGTCCCGTGCGCGAGTAGTCGTAGTGCATCAGGCGGGCAAGCGAGTGAAAATGAATTCGGCGGGTTACGTCGCCAGCCGGAACGTCGAAACGTTGCACGAGCAAATGAAGCCGCTTTTTTTTCGGGCTCTCCGCAATCATTTGCGTTGAAACGGTACGAATGCCGGCGGCCTTAGACATCAGTGCGTAGGCGTGTTCGCATGCTGCCAGTCCTCCGCGCGTTGACAGATCGAACTTGAGCAGAGCGGGCATGCCCATTCCGTCGGGCGATCCGATTGCGATGGTCCCGTCGTCATAAGCGAGCACCAGTGTCTTGGGATATGCTCCGCCCGCTGACGCGCCCGGCAAGAGTTGCGGCATGACGATTCCGAGCGCTCCGCGTTGGATCGCGGCCGCACCGCGGGCAAGTGCCGCTGCCGTGATCGCCGCCACCTTCGCCGGCGGCAGGCCGTCATCGCCTCGTGCCGGATGGATCTGCAGCGCGCCGAGGCCTCTTGAGTCGCGCCAAGCGAGCAGGTTTACCGCCGAGAGCGGGCCAAGTTTTTGTGCAGAGAAATGCAGTGCCGCCACCTTGCGACCCCAAGCGTCCGGCAGGCAATCGGCGAGGAGACCGGGAAGCCCGTCTTCCTCTTTGCCAGCGTTGTAGACCGCCGCGGTGAACGGGAGTTTGAGCGGGGAGAGATTGTGGCCGAGTTCCAGCCACGCAGGGTCGTAGGCGAAGAAATTTGATCCGCGGTTTACGAGGTGGCCGACGACCTTTCCGTTCCACCAGCGAATTTCGAGTTTCGCCGACATGTCAGGACTTGTGCTTCGCTGTGGACGCGCGCTTGCGCTCTGGCAACGCGAGGAGCTGCTTCATCGTCATTGCGGGGTCCACGGGTGGAACGAGGCCAGCTATCGCCTCGGCGTAGCCGAGGAAAGCGAGCGTGCGGACAACGTGCCGGAATTCGATCGTGCCGGCGCCGAACTCAATTTTCCGGTAAGTCGGCAGGCTCACGCCCACGACAGAAGCGACGTGGGCTTGGGAAATATTACGCGACAGCCTGGTATCGCGAATCCGCGACCCCAACATTTTTATCGCCTCGGTATCTCCCAGAACAGAAATCATAGCTTTTCTTGTATTTGTTTTATTGCGTTTGTAGCAATTTAAATTGTTTTACTTAATTACTTTTTCGCCTACCTGCGACGATTAGGATTCCTAGCTCGGAAGCTCCCGACGACTTCCCCCACCGCTGCGGGTCGGACGCCAGCCCCAGCTGGGGCTCTCTCATCAGGCTCGATTCTGGCCGGCTACAAAAGCCGTGTTGTCGCCATCGAGAACGTGTCAGGGACTTTAGTCCCTCCCACGTTCTTGGGTGTCACGGCGGCGCCACTTTCGGCGGAAAATCGGAAATGCACCCGTCGCCATCGGGCCAGGGCACCCGACCGCCACCGCGTTGCCTTACTTTATCGACGGCGGCAGCGGCGTGCGCTCGAGCGCGGTCAATTCCGCGATGCGCGCGAGGGCCGGGCGTTCGTCCAGCGCGAGCAAGAACGCCCACGCCGCCAGCGTGCGGCGGTAAAACAGCACACGCTCGGCGGCGGTCTGCTTGCTCAATGAACGCGTCGTTTCACTCGTCGCCGGGGAAGTTCTCGCCCCGTCTTGGCCCGCCCCACCCCTTCGGCCCGCCGGTTGCCGTTTCGTGATTTCCTCAGCCGCTGCGCGCACACTCGGTTGGTCCGACGCCTTCGCCCACGCCAGGATCTGGCTCCGTCGTTCCGAGCCCCATCGCACCACCGACTCCGCCTTCGCCCGATCCAGCGTCGCCGGATCCGCGTAACCCGACTTCCAGTAAACTTCGTCTGAGAGTGCTCGCGCGTTGGCGAAGAGAAACTCTTTACCCTTCGCCTCCTGGGCCAACAGATATTTTTCAAACTCCCGCGCCCCCACCGGCAGCGCCGTCACGCGATCAGCCAGCACCGCCGCTTTCCACGCCGGGCGCACCGCTTCGTTCCAAAGTTTCAAGACTTCTGGCGAAGGCGCGTTTCGGCCACGTCCACGGCCGCCGCCCTCGGTCGGTGCCGGAGCGGGTGCGGGTTGCGCTACCGGCGCCGGCGACGTGGGACCCGACTGCGCCTGACCGCGTCCCGCCCGCTTCGGTGGGGTGATCGCAGCCTCCAACTGGGCGCGGGAGCCCGCGAACAATAGGTTTTTCAACGTAGGATTCTCGTCGGCTATCCGCGTCGTGAAACGTCCGAACAACTCCTGCCGCTCGCGTAAAGCTGCGTCCACCGCCGGTGTTTTCTCACCACCGTCCACCGCCCGCTGATACACCGCCAGCTGTCGTTTCACGGATGCGCTGACGTTCGCCTCTTTCACGAGCCGAGTCTCGATCAGCTGAGCCCAACGTTCGAGGTAGTGCTCCGAAGTCGCATACGGTTTGTCGATCGTGCGATCGACGAGCGTGGCCGCCACATGCGCCTCGTAAAACGACGCGCGGCGCTCCCCGGCCGGCTGGAGCGTGAACAGATCGAGCCCCAACAAACTTTCCGGCATGAACCGTTCGTAGCCCGCCCATTTCTCCGGATCGGGGTCCGGATCGCAACCGGCGGCGAGGTTGAGTTCATCCGTGGCCGTAAATCCGGCCGCGCGCACGTCAGCGGGCGCGCCTTTGGCCGCTGCGGGTTTCCACCAACCGGGCACCCGCGTGAACCAGCGCGGATTCGCCGTCAGCTCCCGCGGCACCGCGAGGTGATGAAAGCCTCCGCTGTGACACTGCGTCATGCAGAAGACGACCCGACCGCGACCCAAACCCTCGGCGAGCACCTTGCGCAGGTCGGACACGCCGAGCACTTCGCCGCGCTCCGTCTTCCAGCCGCGCTCGCTGGTGGCGTCGCGCGCCAGCGTCCACAGATCGATGATACTCTCTCGGTCACCCGTGCCGCTCTGGGAGCCGTGGTCGCCGACAAACAGATACACCGTGCCCCCGTCGCGCACGCGCGGAAGAATCTCTTCGCGGAAAGCGCGCAAGATCACCTCGCGCTTCGCCGGCCGGTTGCGGCTGATCGCGCCGGGGAGCCAGGTGTTCACCGTGCGGCCATCACGCTCCTGGCTACGGCGCACATCGCCGAGCAGCGGAGGCTGTCCATCAACGTTACCCGCCCCGAAAAACGTCCACACCGTATCGAGCGGATAGTTACGTTCCCAAAACGTCGTGACGGCCTTCGCCTGCAAATACTGCGAATAGTTGTTCGAGCTCGGGTTTACCCCGCCGGACAACATCACAAACACATTCTGCGCCCGCGCCGGATCCACCGGCCGCGTGTCCGGCACGACGACACCGACCGATCCCGGCGAACTCCCGTCGTAAGCCGGCGGCGCCACCGTTGGCCCCGCACAACCCGCGAGCGCGACCAGCACGCACGCCCATACCGTGACGGGACGAGGGAGACCGAGCGACACCAGGCGACTTAAGATCATGCAGAAGGGGTGAAGTGTGCGCAGACCAACACTCGACCGACCCGCGGTCAACGCACGCCGCGCGGCACCCTTCGTCGGCGACGTTGCATCCCCTCACTCGCGCGGAGCAACCCCCACTCCGCGTGCGCCCCCATCAGGGCCTCTCCGGCAGGGCACCCGAACCAGTCCGGCACGAGGTCACGGCGGCCTACACTGGGAAATCAGTCATCGGCCATGACCTCGAGGCCACCTGAACCACACCGCGCACGCACTTCGCCCGCGAATACTCGGGCCTATTTGAGGGCCTCGCGCTTCTGTTGATCGACGACTGCTTTGGCCAAAATCGCGGGATCGACCTTGATGCCGGCTTGAGCGAGCGCGGCGTCGAGGAGGACTTCGCCCGGCAAGTAGCCGTTGACGAGCGCGGCGATCTTGCCCTCGCGGTCGATCACAAATTGCTGCGGGATGCCGGTGACGCCGTAGAGCTTTTGCGAGGCTCTGGTCGGCAGACGTTCCGCCGGATCGTGCGAGAAAATGAAGCCCGAGTATTTTTCCTGATTCGCTTTCACCCATTTCTCAAAGGCCGCCCGCGTGTCGCTGGTGCAAGAGCCCCAGACGACGACACCCTGATCTTTGTAACGGTTGGCCACATCGCTGGTGTGCGGCATCGAGGCGATGCACGGTCCGCACCACGTGGCCCAGAAATCGAGCACCACGACTTTGCCGCGAAAATCGGAAAGTTTCACCGGTTTACCGGCCAGATCGATCGTCGTGAAATCCGGGGCGACCGACCCGACCGCGATTTTTTCCGTAGGCGCTACCGCCGGGGCCGGCGTGGCCGCGATCTTACTTTCCTCACGCGTATAGACGCGCTCTGGGATGTCTTCCGGAGCGAGCTTCACCCCGGCACGCAGCAGCAAATTGCCGAGGGCGGTATTGTGGGTGAGCTGCGTGCCGGAGAACCAACCTACGAGCTTGCGTTGGGCATCGACGACGAAGGTCGTCGGATACGGGGCGATCACCCCGCCGAGCTGCTGCGAAATCGACCGAGAGAAAAACTCCCGGCTGCGCGCGACTTCGGCTTTCAGTTCTTCGGGCGTCATCTCCGCCCGCGTCTTGTCCGCCAACGGATATTTCCCAAGGGGATCGAAGGCCAGTGGGAAGGAAATCGGTTCGCCCGCCTTGGCACGCCATTGGTCAAATTCTTCGCGGCTGCCGTAGCCGCCAATGCCGAGAAAAACGACACCCGCCGCCGCATATTTTTTCGAGAGTTTTTCCCATTGCGCCGTGATCTGGGGTGCGGCTCCGGTGCTCGCGCCCCAGAGGCCAAACACCGTGATCTTGCCCGCCGCGTAATCGCTAAACTTCGCCGGCTGCCCCGCGATCGTTTGCACGGAAAAATCCGGGACCACTTCACCGGCCTTGAGCTTGGCGAAGTCTTCGCGGAACGGCACGGCGACCTTCGCTGGCGCGGCCGCGGGGGTAGCCACCGCCGCTGCGACTTTGTCAGCCGGCACGACGGAGGGAGCAGCGGTCTGCGCCCGGCCACCGGCTGAGAGCAGCAGGCCGACCGCAGCGAGACGGAAAAAATGAGAGGATATTTTCTTCATAAAAATCGGAGGAGGCTGGGTGCCATGAAGGCCTTAAAATGGCTGCGAAAAAGAACACTCATACGTACGGCCAAATGCCCAGCGGCCATAGACGCCCCCATTGAAACCATAGATGTTATTCGTGAACGGTGGATTTTGATCCGTGACGTTGGCGATACCGGCACCGACCCGCAGACCGCGACCGTATTTCCGCCACACCCCGTCCTTGAATTCATACGCCGCGCGCAGATCGATCATGCGCATGGCGGGGAGATTCGACAGCGGGTTCGACGAAATGCTCGCGCGATCAGAGCGGAAACCACTCAGGTAGCTCAGCGTCGACGAAGCTGTCCACGGCCCGTTGCTCCAGTAAAGCGTCGAAACAATATTCCACCGCGGGCTCGAGTAGGTATCGCCAACATCGTTGGTCGGCGGCTGTCCGATGGTAAGCTGGCGCGATTGCCTAATGGTCTTCGCAGCATTGGTGCTGAGCCGCCAACGACCGAGCCTTTCCCACGGGAGCCGATACTCGGCGCCGAAGTCGATACTCTCGTTCAGGATCACGCCGTAGTTGATGTATTGGACGTAGAGCGTGTTGACCTGCCCCTTGAAACCGGCCGCGAGGTCAGCCGCAGTCGGAGCGTTGCGCACAATGTTTCCGGGAAAAAGCGCCTCATTGTTCAGCAGCGTGGAGGTGGCCGTCGACTGGATCGCGTTCTCTTGCTGGGTGCGATAATAGTTCACCTGCAGCGAGAGGCCTTTCGCAAACGGCGGCTCAAACACCGCGCCGTAGAATTCGTTGGTTGAGGTCTCAGCCTGCAAATTCGGATTGGAGCGATTCACGACCGTCATCAGATAGGACTGATTGCCCCGGGACGGATCTGCCACGGACGACGTCGTGCTCGTCGTCACGCGGCGATCTTCGGTGAGGCTCGGCGGACGGTAACCTTCGGAGTAGCTGCCGCGGATCAACAGCCACCGGAACGCCGACCACGTCGCGCCATACTTCGGCACGCCGTGGCTTTCCGCATCGCTGCGGCTCTCGTAGCGACCAGCAAAATTAGCCTCGAGCCGATACACGAGCGGCAGTCGGTTCGGTTTGCCCACGAGAGGAACCTGCAACTCGCCAAACGCCGCCCGGCTGGTGCGCTCGTCGCGATAGCTCGCCGGCGTCGCCACCACCGGAAAGCCGGCAAACGCCACGGCGGTGTTCTTGCTGTCCTCTTTTTCGTAGGACGCGCCCAACGCCGCCCGAATCGGCCCGCCCCAGATTGTGTAGACGTCGCCGTTGGCCGTGAAATCGACGCTGTCGAGCAGCGAGCGACCGTCCACCGTCGGATAAAGCGCAGTCTGCTCCAGCAACGCGCCCTGATTCACCGCGCCCACTACCCGCTCGTCGATGAAGGGATTGAAGCGCTGGGTCGCGTCGTTGTTATTCGCGAGGGCGTTGAACGCCGTCGCGTTGAACGTGCGGGAAATCGAATGATATTTTTGATCCTGCCAGCGGTAGCCCGTATCCCAACGCCACGTCTCGCCGAGCTTGCCGCGCACGCCGGCGGTCAGACTGTGCGTCTGGGTTTTCGTCTGCTGCGAGAGCTGCCCCCACTGCGGGAGCATCATGCCGAACTGGATCGCTTCGCCGAACGGATTGTTGGCCGCCGCGACCGGGACGTTGGCGACGTAGACTGGCAACGTCTTCGCGAAACCGCGCGAGTCGCTGAAACCGTAGGTGCCGTAGGCTTCGATGTGTTTGGTCACTTCAAAGGAGCCGGTGGCCGTCAGGCCACGGCGCTCGGCGGCGGCGACGAGTTCGAGGGAAGAAGCGGGATTGGTGATGCGCTGGCCTTGGGCCACAATCGCCGCGCCGGTTTGGCCAGGGTCATTGGTCGTGCGGCGCTCAAACGCCGAAATCGGCGGAGTCGTGGCGGCCCCAGCCGGCGCCAGCAACACCCGCACACCGGGAATGGAAACGAATCCCGTGGTCGCCGTCGCCTGCACCGCCGCGGGGTAGCCCCACTGGATGCGCTGGTCGGTGCCCAGCGCCGGCACACCGGTGGTGGCGTTGTAGCCTTGGACGGTGGTGCGGAAATCAGGATTTTTGGAGAACGAGCGCTGCGCGGCAAAGAGCGGGTCGCGGTCGTAATAGTTAAACGCCAACGTGCCCCGGAATCGGCCGCCCAGACCCGCGACGCCGGTCGTGACCGTCGTTTGCCGCTCCCGCGCGCCACCGTGCGCGGTCATCTTAACGGAGCCGTTAACCTCGGTACCAACCCAGGATTTTTTCAGCACGATATTGATCACGCCCGCGACCGCATCCGAGCCGTAGAGGGCCGAAGCACCGTCGGTGATGATTTCCACGCGTTCGACGAGCCCGAGCGGGATCGTGTTCAAGTCGACGAAGCCTTGGCCAGAGTTGGAACCGCGGTTGCGTTCACCCGATTGAGCGACGCGCCGACCATCGACGAGCACCAGGGTCGAGCCGGCACCGAGACCGCGCAGACTCACGCCAGACGAGCCGGTTTGCACGGGGGCATTGGTGCCGAGCACCGGGCTGACCCCGGCGCCCGGCGGAAACGGAATCAGGTTCTCGGTGCGCTGTCCGGCGGAGATATTGAGGTCATCCGGAGTGGAGTTGCGGCCCGCGCCCACGCCGTTGTAGGTCTGCGGCACGGTGCGCATGAAATCAGCGAGGTTCATCGCGCCCGTCGCCCGGATGTCGTCGATGTTGTAGGTGGAAACCGGTGACGGTCCGTCGACTTCCGTTCGACGGATGCGCGAGCCGAGCACATCATACTGGTCCATTTTCACCAACTGCGCGACCTTCGGATTGGCGACGGCCGCCGCGCTGGGATCGGCGGGGCGGCTCGCGACGTTTTTTTCCAGAGCTCCCTGCTTCGTCACCGCAAAAGCACCCGTCGTCGCATCGGGCGCGGCACTCAGTCCGGTGTTAGCCAGCATCTTGTTCAGCGCTTCCTGCGGAGAAAACTCACCGCGGATCGCCGCCGTGCGCACTCCCCGGATCGCGTCGGCAGCGAACAATGTTTCGCGCCCGGAGACCTCCGCGAAACGTTTCAGCGCCGAGGCGGCCTCGCCCGCGGGCAAGTCGTAGACCTTCTTGGTATCGTTGGCGGCGCGGCCGGATGAAACCAGCACCACACCGAGTGCGAGTGTGCTGAAGAGGAGGCGAAAGGTTCGCATAGATTGATATTGGGAGGCGGTCGGAGACTGTGGCTGTTGAAGAAGACGAACCGGCCGCGCAAAGCCGTAACAATTCGCAAAGATTCCAGCCGCCGGGTCCGTCAGCGCCGGCGCCGCAGCACCGTTTCGTGGTCGCCGCGCTGGTCAGATCGCACATCAAGCGTCGTCTCCAACAACCGCACGAAGCCCTCCACATTGTCCGGCCGGAACGTCCCACCGATCAGGCGGCGGCCCAATTCGGCATCGCCGATCACGATTTGAAAACGATTGAGCCGGTTAAACTCGGCGACGGCTTCGGCGAGCGGAGTTTCCCAAAATTGCAGCCGGGGGGTCTGCCACGCCAGCGACTGACTGATCTGTTCGGACGTCGCCGGGACGACCACCGGTGCGGCTCGCACGGCATCCAAGGCGAGCGGCACGGCGGTCTGCTCACCCGCAGCCAACATCGCCTCCGCGACGCTCCCGCCCGAGGTGGCCGCCGGAGGCTCGCGGTTCACCTTCACGCGTCCTTCGGTGACCAGCACCGCCACCGTGCGATCCTCCAACCGGACGTTGAACACCGTGCCGACCGCACGCACTTCGATCCCTCCGGCCTCGACGATAAAGGGCCGCTGCGCATCCTTCCACACGCTGAATTGCGCCTCGCCGCCCGTCAGTTTCACCCGCCGCTCCCGGTCGGAATACTGGACGACGATACGACTTCCATCCTTTAACTCGACCCTCGATCCATCCGGCAACGCGAGCCGCTCGTTGACTTGGAGGTAGGAGGTTACGGCGGGCGCTGCCGGCGCGTGCCAAGAATAAATGAAACTCAACCCCACGGCCGCAGCCGCCGCCAGCACCACGCTCGCCGCCCACGGCCACCAGCGCACTCGACGGCGCGGCGCGAACAAATCCGGATTGCCCTCGGTCGTATGCCAAGGCTGCCACTCGTAGAGGTGCATCATCCGCTCAAACGCAGCCGCGTGCTGCATCATCGCTTCCGCATGGCGGGGATCGGCGACGATCCACTGCATGTAGTCGTCCTGTTCCGCCGGAGTCAGTCCGCGATCGCGACGCGCCAACCAGAGCGAGGCCTGCTCGGCCAGAGCTTGGGACGACGGGCGGTGGGACTGCGGTGAATCAGATCGCATGCTCGGGTTCCTCGCTTAGCGCAGGCCGCCATTCGCGAAAAAATCTGCGCACAGCCGGATGCCGAGGGCGGTTTGTTTTTCCACCGTGCTATCCGAGACGCCCAGCTTGCGAGCGATCTCCTTTTGCGTGCAGCCATACGCCGTCCTCAGCGTGAGAATCTCACGACAGCGCGTGGGCAGCGACTGGATGGCTTTGGTCAAGAGTTCGAGTTCCTGTTGCTTGCTGACGGTGGCGACCACATCGGCGCCATCGGTTAAGACGGACGAATCGGTCGAGTCCGTAATCGGTTCGAACCGCACCACCTGCTGGCGCCGCACGGCATCGAGGGCCAGGTTGCGGGCCGTGGTGAACAGCAGAGCGCGGGTCGAGCGAATGGGCCCCACCTCGCGGGCTCGCAGCACACGCGCAAACGTTTCCTGCACGATATCGTCCACATCCGGCAGCGAGGGAAACCGCGCGAGCAGCCACGCCCGCAGCGACGGCCGGTGCGGCTGCACCTCCGTCACAAACCAACACGATTGATCGGCTTCGGACTTACTCACGTTGAAGTCACCAGCCAGCACTACCGGAGAAACACCCGCAAGCGGACAGTGCGGCCGAGCGATAAAACACGCGCCCCTGCACCGCAAATCCCCCGGCCGGCCTCCCGCACACTCCACCGTCTGCCCCGCGTTTCAAGATCAGCCCCCGCTGAAAAAACGCTCAAAAAAATTTGTCACCCACTCAGTGTCACCGATCCCCGGATCGAACCCATCCGCTCTGAGAACCGCCAAATATTATCCCTTAAATTGACCGGGAAAACTAGGGATTCAACAGGCGTTTCACTTCTCGTTCCAGCGCCTCGCCGCGGGCTTGGGTGCTCACGACCCGGCCCGCCTGATCGAGCAACATCATCGACGGGATCGCACTGATGCCCAACTGGGTGGAGAACGCGTTCTTCCAATATTTGCCGTCGAAATGCTGCGGCCAGGGCATCTGCTCCTTCGCCGTGAAATCGACGAGTATCTTCTTCGCTTTCGCGAGCTTCTCCTCCGTCTGCCCCGGCGAATCGTTGGCCGAGAGGTGAGCATTCTCCAGCGTCACTCCGATGATCTCAAAGCCCTGGGCGTGCAGCTCGGCGTAGACCTTCTTGATGTTCGGCAATTCCGCGATGCACGGCCCGCACCACGTGGCCCAGAAGTCCACGAGCACCACCTTTCCTCGCAAGTCCTTGAGATCCACTTTGCGCCCGTCCACCGCCGTAAAGGCCAACTCCAATGGCTGCTCGAGGCTGGCGAGCGCCTGAAGCTTTTCGGCGGCAAATTTCTTCACGCCGTCGTCGGGCGCGGTGAGCAAGTGCCGGCACCCTTCCTCCAGCGAGCCGGGGACCGCATCCTTCCAGGCCGTCAGGAAATTCTCCGCCTCGCCCGCGAGCCGGGAGTTGCCCGCGTAACGCGCGATGTGCCGGTCGAATTGTGCAACCAACGCGAGCCACGCTCCGCGGCCATCTTTTTCTTCGCCAGATTTGATCCGCGCACGCTGCCGCCGCGACTCCGCGGCGAAATCTTGAAACTCGAGCACCTCGCGCTGCTCCGGTTTGCTGTCCGCCGCCGCCAGCAGCGACCGCTTGAGCGCATCCACCTGCGTCTGCCAGGCCTGTTTCGCCGGCTCGTCGAAAATCACATCCGCGATGCTTTGGCTCGGCGCACCGGGCTTGGGCGCAAATCCCTTCATGAAAATCGGCGCACGACCGATCAAGGTCATCACGACCTCCCAGCGCCGCGCGTCCTGCGGGTAAGCGGCGTAAAACGCGAGCGCATCGGCCGTGAGCTGCTTGTTCCGCGCATCCACCCAGGCGAAATAGCTTTCCATGCCACCCATTTCCTTCGGTTTGCCGGGCGGGTTTTCGCTCCGCAGCGCCACGAACGCCGCGTAGGCGCGATCCGCCGGCGATTCCGTGACGACAGCAGGCGCGACGAGCGTCGCGTGGGCCCCGCCCGCCGGTGCCGATGCGGAAGCCGCCGCGGCGGTGGCAAACTTCGCGACGAGCGCCATCGTCTCCGGCGTCGGCAGGTCCTCAGCCTTTACCGGCACACCGGAGCGGCGCAGCAATTCCGCGAGACCTTGCAAGGAGGTCGCAACTTTGGGCGCGACTTTGCCGACCAGTTTCCCCTCGCGATCCAGCACGAGCACCATCGGCATCGGCACGACCATGCCGACCGCTAGAAACACCGCCGACTCCTTCACCGCGTCCGGCCCGCTGAGATCAAGCACCGTCGCAAAGCGATACCGGTCGCGATGCAGTTCCCGCCACGCCTGATAATTCTGCGGCGTATCGCGCGTCACGAGTGCGACGACCTCGACGCCCAGGGCGCCGTATTTTTCGACTGCCTGATTCAGCCAGTCACTCGGAATCGACTCCGCCTGCGAGAAACTCAGCACCACGGGTTTGCCGCGATATTCCGAAATCTTTTTTTCCGCGCCGGCCGCATCGCGCACAGCCAGATCAGCCAACACCGTGCCCGCCTTGAGCCGTATGGCATCCTCGGTGAACGGCGGCGGTGTCGCTCGGGCGGTCGTCAGACCGGCCGTGGTTGCGGTCGCGCGGACCCCCGTGATTTTCGCCTTCGTCGCGCCGGCGCGAGCCACGACGGTCGCATCGACCTCGATGCCGGCCGCAGCGAGGGCCGCTTCGAGCCGCGGATCGCCCGGCCGGTAGCCGTCAGTCGTCGCCACGATCTTGCCGTTGCGGTCGATGATGACCTGCGCCGGAATGGCGGGCACGCCATACAACGCGAAGGACGCCCGTTGCTCGTGCTCCGGCGTGCCTTGCTCATGCGGATCAAACGTGAAGCGCATCGCCGGGTAACTCCCGCCCTTGAGTTTCACCCAGTCTACAAATTTCTGCCGCTTGTCCCCTGTACACACCGCGAGCACCACCACCCCTTGGGCGGCGTATTTCGCGGCGATCTCCTGCGTGTGCGGCATCGAAGCGATGCAGGGCGAGCACCACGTCGCCCAAAAATCGAGGATCAACACCTTGCCCCGGTAGTCGGCCAGACGGACTTCCTTACCCGCCAAATCGAGCGTCACAAAATCCGGCGCCACCACGCCTACTCCCAATGTCCCATTCGAGGCCGCGCCTTCCGCCGCCCCGCTGGGCGAATGAACTAGCAAAAACAGGGCTGAAAAAACGAGGGCAAATCGACAGTTGAACATGGGAGAGAGGAGGGCGACGGTGGGCACAGCTAGCTCCATCCGCTGCCCCCGTCGAGCACAGCGTGGCAACCCATCGCCGTCCGCGCCAAGCGGCCCACCGCCAGCCCGCAGCCCTCACAACGCCGTTACCCTTTTCTCATCGCCGCAGCCTCTGCGGGAACAATTCTCCTTGTTTGCGCCCCCGACTCATCTCTCCACCTTCTCATTTTATGTCGTCGCTTCGCCTTCCACTGTTCGCGCTACCGCTCATTGTATCCACGCTCCTCGCACTTCTGTGCGCATCGTCCGCCCACGCCGCAGCGAAGCCCGCCCCCGTCAAAGCTTCGCTCGTCGCCGCCGACGCCTCCGTCAAACCCGGCCAGCCGCTTACCGTCGCCCTCCGGCTCGTCCACGACGCCCACTGGCACACCTATTGGCTCAACCCCGGCACCGGTCTCGCCACCTCGCTCAAATGGAATCTCCCTGCCGGCTGGACCGCCGGTGAGATCCAGTGGCCCGCCCCGCTGGCCCTCAAAGACAAAGCCGGCAACACGATTGGCAACGGCTACGAGGGTGAACTGTTTCTCCCCGTCACGCTCACGCCACCCGCCCACGTCACGGCCGGTTCGTCCGTCGAACTGAAAGCCTCGGCCGATTGGCTCATGTGCGCGGAAATCTGCGTGCCCGGTAGCGCCGACGTCTCCCTCACCCTCCCCGTCTCGACCGGCACCCCGAATCCCGACGCCACCTACGGCGCGAAAATCCGCACCACGGTCGCCGGCCTGCCCCGCGCCGATGCCGCCTGGAAAGTCACCGCCTCACGCGACGCCAAAAACCTCACCCTGACGATTACCCCCACCGCCAACTCCACCGCCGCGCCCGCCAACCTCCACGTGTTTTCCGACGACGGCCTCGTCGCTTTCGATCTCCCCCAAACCGTGAAACCCAACGGCCAAGGCGGTTTCACCCTCGTCGCGCCGATTTCTTCCGACGGGCCCAAGGATGCGAAAAACCTCCTCGGCGTCCTCACGACCTCCACGAGTTGGGTCCCCGGCGCCACCCTGCGCGGCCTCCGCGTCGATACGGCCTTCGTCGCCGCAGCGCCCCCTTCCACGCCAATCGCCCAACTGCTCGGCACGCTCGTCCTCGCCTTCCTCGGTGGCCTCGTGCTCAACCTGATGCCTTGCGTCTTCCCCGTACTGGGAATTAAGATACTCGGCTTCGTCAATCAATCCGGTCAAGCCAAGCAAAAGGTCGTGCTGCACGGCCTCGTCTTCGCGCTCGGCGTCCTGCTGTCGTTTTGGTCGCTCGCCGCCGTGCTCGCGATTCTGCGTGCCGGCGGACAGGAGCTCGGCTGGGGCTTCCAACTCCAAGAGCCCGGCTTCGTCTTCATCCTCGCCGCCGTGATGTTGGTCTTCGCGATGAACATGAGCGGCGTCTTCGAGTTTGGCCTCAGCGCCACCGCCGTCGGTGCGGATCTGCAGATGAAATCAGGTTTCGCCGGTTCCTTTTTCACCGGCGTCCTCGCCACCGCCGTCGCCACGCCGTGCAGCGCTCCGTTTCTCGCCCCCGCCCTCGGGGCCGCACTCGCCGTGCCCACCGGCGAATCCTTCGTGATCTTCACCGCCATCGCCGTCGGTCTTTCCGCCCCGTATCTGCTGCTCTCGCTCTTCCCCCAAGCCGTGAAAATCCTCCCCCGCCCGGGCGCGTGGATGGAGACGTTCAAACAGTTCATGGCTTTCCCACTCTACGGCACCGTCGGCGCGCTCGTGTGGGTACTCACGGGCCAACTCGGCGACGATAGTCTCATGGCCATCTTGGGTCTCGTCACAATCGCCCTCGGCATTTGGGTCTACGGCCGCTGGACCGCCCCGGGTGCGTCGGCCGGCCGCGTGCGCTTCGGTTATGGTGGCCTGCTCGCACTGCTCCTCGTGGGCGCTTGGCTCGGCTGGCCCGCGCAGTCGAAAGTCATCTGGGAGCCGTGGAGTCCCGAAGCCGTCGCCACACTCCGCGCGGAGAAACGCATCGTCTACGTCGACTTCACCGCCCGTTGGTGCGCGACGTGCCAGACCAACAAGAAACTCGTCTTTGGCTCCGCTGAAGTCCTGAAAGTTTTTGCCGACAAAAAGATCGCCACGCTGCGCGCCGATTGGACGAACAAAGACCCGCGGATCACCTCCGAACTCGCCGCCTACAACCGCAGCGCCGTCCCCTTCAATGTCATCTGGCTCCCGGGTAAAGATGCGCCCGTCATTCTCCCCGAATTACTCACGCCTAGCAGCGTGCTAGACGTCGTAAAGTAACTGCGAGCGCCAGCGAGTGGTTAAGTTAAGGTATGTTTTTAACTTTTCACCTATGTTTTTAATTTTTTACCTATGTTCTTAAAAACGGAGGTGCCGTTTCGCCTCACCTATGTTTTTAAGTGGTTCCTTAAAAGGGGGTGCCCCTGATACCCGCAGCGCGAGATCGTGCCGCATAAGCCAAAGCTCGGGCTTTTCGATTTTCGAGTAAGTGAATCTGGATCACACTAGGTAGCCGGCAACCGGTTCGAGTCCCAGAGGGCCCATCCAAGTGGCGGGTGCGGGCTCAGCTAACCCTGTCGATTCGACCATGAGATATCCGAGTCGGACAGCTTATACATAACTTCGGGTGTAGGACATTTCATGCTTACCAATTCGTAACCCCTGGAACTACGGTCTGCTTTCCTGGAGCAACGCTTCTGGCTGGGTTCGAGTCCGCAAGCTTCCAACGTGCTTTCGCCGGCAGCGCAGCGACAATTTCTCCGGGTTGCCCCAAGATGGCAGAAATTGCCATCTTGGGGCTTACTCCGCATTTTGCCTACTAGGGGCTTACACGGGCGAAAAGGACGACGTGGTCGAGTTTCCGGGAAGGCACAGGCAACATGCCGGCACGCACCGCATGTTGATGAGCGACAGCTTCCCTCACGCTGTCGGTAGCGAAGTCGGCAGGTGAATCCACCCTTCTTGGTGGGTGAGGTCGGCTTGCGCGCCGGCTTCGGGTCGACGGGTGAGACCTTGGGCGGCGGCGCGGGCGGTCAGTGAGGCGATGAGTGAGTCGAGGCCGTCGGCTTCGTCGGCGTAGCTGTCGGGCACTTCGAGCCATGGCAACTGGCGGCGTAGTGCTCGCAGAATGTCGCGGCGGGCGGCACGGCTTTCATCCGTGTTCTTCTTGTAGCTTTCCTTCGGGGTGATCCGCTGGTCGAGGGTCGCATGAACGGCCGAGACGACAACGTCGCCTGTCGCCACATTGGCCGTGGCACTGAGCGCGTCGGCCGAGATGCTCGCGATAAAATAGCCAAACGCGTAATCGAAGGCCATCTGCTCGCCAACCGTGCACATCTTGCGCAAATTGAGGATACGTTTCCCCTTTGATGCCCACTGGCACGCCTTCAATACCTTTAGCCCATACCAAGATGATCGCAGGAGAAATGTGTGAACGTGGTCGGTAGCGGGTGTGGCATTGACTTCGACGGTAGCCAGAGACGCGTTTGCGTCGAGGGTCTGTCCGAGGTCAGCTTTCACCCCCAACGCCTCCACTTTCGAGAAACGCACCCCGTTCACACCAAAGGCGATTAAGGCAACACCCCCCGTTACAAGGGCGACTCCCGGCAACAGTCCTCCTAGACACCGTCCGGTTTCCTTTGAGGAACACCTCGTTCACTGAGCCTGCTCCGCGAATTATTCCTAGTTTCCCAGATCAATCCTTGGCCCCGGGGTCGAGCGCGGATGCGTTCGACTGGCCCGACAAGATTTGCGCGGGTTGGTCTGATTTGCGCAAAATCGCGGGAATGAACCAGCGCTGAAGGAAAATGCCCTGGATAACCACGACGAGCGCCGCGAGCGCCATCATTAGTAGCGCGGTGCCAAGACCAATCTGCGTGTAGTGGAGGGCGAGAAGGGGCATCGGGGCTTCGAGGGGGAAAGAGGAGGAACCGTTTCTGCTGCGGAAGCCTGCGGGTTTACCTTCAAAGAAGGTCGAGTTTCCAGACGCTCCGTGGGCCGAAATGTTTCAAAGGAGCTTAATGAGGTTCGGCGTCCGCACCCCGTTGGAATTTTTATTATGCTTCAAACGGATTCTCGACGGAGTGCGTTGGCGTGGTAGGCCGTTTCTTTTGTTGAGGGCCGTGAGTCCGCGCGAGAAGATGAACGTAAGAGTTGAGCAGCAGGCGGTGGTTATGACTTGGCCGCGTGGTCGGCCGTGGCGACGGGTTTTCCCGCGAGGGACAGGGAAAATGACGTCAGCCGCTCGAGGCATTGAGGGAAAGATTCGACGTCAGTGCGAATCTCGCAGTCTGGGACCACAGGTGTGTCGTAGGGTGCGTCGATCCCGGTGAAGGACGTGATATTTCCGGCACGCGCTTTCCGGTATAGCCCTTTCGGATCGCGTCGTTCGCACACACTCATCGGTGCATTCACGAAGATCTTGGCGAAGGGAACATTTCTTTTCCGAATCCGCTCCGCTGCCATGGCTCGGTCAACCCGCAGCGGTGAGATAAGTGCCACTATCGCGACCAGACCTGCCTCGGCGAGATAGAGCGAAACCTCCGTCGCTCGGCGGATATTTTCCCTCCGATCTGCCGGATCATAGCCAAGGTCCTGACTAAGCCCTGAACGTAATTCGTCACCGTCGACCACCGCACATAGCACTCCTCTGAGTAGAAGCTCCTGCTCAAGTGCACGGGCGAGAGTTGACTTACCGGCCCCTGGTAATCCCGTCATCCAGAGAACGGCGCCGCGATGACCAAGGAGCAATTCTCGCGTCATGCGCGCGGTCAAATTCGTGCGCTCGCTCTCAAGTTTTGAGGTCATGATTTTGGGCTCGTGCCGCCTCCTGTTACCACGGCAGCCAGCCTGGGGTGTTCGGCAGGGAAAACCTGCGTGGGGATCAGTGCGCGTTGGGCCGGCTTACAGCCGAACCAGGGGAACCGAATCCTTCGGTCCTCGAACTCGTAATTGAATGCCGCGATATCGCGGGCGTAAAATTGCCCGACTGCATCGCGGGTCGACGAGTCGTAATACCGCGAGTAGTGAAAATGAAACCGTCGGTTGCGGCGGGGTAAGCGCGAGCATTCCAGCCCCGCCGCCTGGGCGACGACACGGAAATCGTCGTCGAGGCTTTCAAAGCGTGCGACGTAGTCCACCGCTTGAATTCCGTCTATCGTGATCCAGTCGAGTTGGGGACTGAACCGGTGGATTCCAGGAGATACATCGCCACCCCAGCTACTCGCCGGGTAGGGATGCGATTGCGCCAGCACAGCCTCCACCCATTGGGCGAAACTCCGGCGCGTCCCTCGTTCGTCATAGAGATGGAGTTTGGATTCAGCAGGACGACTTTTTCGCAACTGATAGTTGTAGTCAGAAAGGAGTCGGTCCCACGGGTTCCTGACCACGGCAAACTTGAAGTAAGAATTGAAGACGTCTGCTGGGAGTTCCGCTCGGTGCCGCGCGATATCCTTGTGGTCCTGCCAGTCGACGCCAAAGGCTCGGTTTACACTATTTCCCGCGGATTTGGGGATGTGAATGGAAATACAGCGATGGGAGTGCGAAATCATGGATTCGCGACCCGGTTGCGGGCGGCGCCAAGCAGGGTGACGCAAGGACGTGGCGAAGGTTTCCGACAGTCTTTCCGTCGACGGTGCAACTCTCTGCCGGGTGATCCGTCAAGCGGCCGTGATTACACACCAGTGGAAACTTCGACTCAGGGGCATCCCCATTTACGCTTCCCCACCGTCAGCGATTCGGTTGTGAGGTTGCTGTGGCCTCAAACATTCGGCGCAGCAAATTAGGAATGAACGTGGAAAATGGTATTCCAGTGCCTCCGATCCGAGCGGCTACGACTGCCTACCGATGGATCCCACGCCCCATGGGAATGAATTTCATAAACTCGGCATCGGAGATAATCGCCGGGCCCCCTGCAACGGAGGTGGGGCGCACGGAAAACGGAGAAAAGGAGTCGGAGGATGCCTTGCAGCGGTCGAAGAGTTTGACAGGCGAGGTATCTGATCGCTCATGCCCCGACCGATAGGGCCCCGGGATGGGGGCGAATCCAGAAACGTTTTGGAGCGATGGAAAAAGCCGAAGTGTGGCGGGCGCGGCTTTATGCAAATCGGCCCCTGTCAAATGTCCTGACGTGCCGCTTCAAGTCTCCGCAAGAGACCGAAAGAAGTCGAGGCGCGGTGTGTCAGGGGCCCGTTCCAATACCTGCAGGGTTTTGAGAAGGGCGCCGTCAAGGCCGTGGGCCTTTCCTTAGAACCGGATTACGATGGCCTGTATTTCACGGTGTATCTGTGGGGCACCCTCCACCCCTCGGTCAGAAAGATCTGTGCACATCTGGGGTGGGACGAGTGGGGCAGTGAGCATGGTTGCTGCTCGTGCATTACGCTTCGCGGAAATAGGGGCGACATTCCCTGGATGGTCGCTCATGGGAAAAGCGCCTCGCGCGCCCTCGGTCGGGCCATAAGGCGCTACGCCTAATGTGACTCAGCGCGGGACGAAAATCGTTAAAAACCACCTGACATAACAGAACCGGGGATAATCGTCAGGGATCCAAGTTGAGTCGTTAAAAACTTACGGAATTTCGTTAAAAACATACCCCGACTTAA
>CANIJN010000087.1 GCA_947467625.1 Opitutia bacterium
AGCGCATAGCGCAATCGCGCGGCCTTGCCGCCCTCTCTCGCAACCGCCTAAGCGGACAACTAGATCTCGCCACCGACGGTCGGTGAAGGGGTTCCCCAGTGAATTAATTATCGGTCCGCACGCTTGCCGAAGCTACACGCTGGTGGTCAGATCGGGACGTTGAGACATCACCAACGCCGCCACTCCCGCAACCAAGGGAGCTGCGAATGAAGTGCCGTCGCTATACTTGTATTTCGGATTAGCCGGATCGAAGATCGTCACGGCGCTCACTGAGACGTTGTCGATGACCACACCACCACCGTGATTGGAGCCATTGGTCAGTAGCCGAAAACGAAAGTAGCCACTTAGCCCGTCAAGTTCAGCGATGTCGACCTGCACGGTTTCATCGTTCACCGAGGAGCCATATCGATAATCGCAGAAAAACCAATCCACCCCGTTGAACGAAATCTCGATCAGCAAAAAATCATCCGCTAAAGCGTAACCCGCATCAAACGTTAGTCTTGCGCCTACAACTCCGCTAAAATTTAGCAACGGGGACTGCGCATAGGTATTGGTAAATGGCTCGTAGAGAAGAGAACCGCCCAATCGGTCGGCGAGGAATCCGTTTCCCGAAACCGACGCAAGCCTCCAGGGAAACGGGGAGAGATTACCAGGTGCGCTATTCACCGTCCACCCGGAGGCACCGCTATTAAAAGATTCGGAGTAAATTACCCTTCGATTGACATCGGCTCCGAAAATCTGCGTCCCAGGGGCTGCAAGGTGAACGCGCGTCGGGCCGTAGTTCGAGAAACCAGCCAAACTTCCAGAGCGATCCTGGGCGGCAACAGCGATCAGATTTTCGACATCGTAGGAAGCCGGATATTGAGGCGTCAGATCGTTGTTGTCGCCACGACCGTCAATACCGCCGTTCCCTGCAGCGGCGACGACTAGAACGCCAGCAGAACTCAGCCCGCGCAGCGTCAGAAGTTCGGTGGAGCTGAAGGACGAACCGCCAAAACTGCAGTTGACGATCCTCGCGCCGTTTTGCCTCGCATACTCGTAAGCTTGGACGACATCGGACACCCGGGCGAACTTCGGCACTCCAGCCTGGCCAAATTGATCAAATGCCCGAAGGGGCATGATCCGCGCCGTAGGACAAATTCCCACTCCACCAATACGATTGTTCTGACCAGCCGCAATCAAGCTGGCAACTAGCGTCCCATGTCCGTTTTCGTCAGATGCCAAACTGTCGACCGAGTAGAAATCGTAGCCGGCAAAATCATCCACGTAACCGTTGCCATCATCGTCCACTCCCAATGGATCATTCAGTTCGCGGGTGTTAATATTGAGGCTCAAGGTCAAATCAGGGTGATCGAGCGCAACCCCACTGTCGACGACCGCAACGATTACGGGGACCGTTCCACGAAACAAATCCATTGCCGCGGGCCATCTGATGTCGACCCCTGCAGGTCCCCTCACCCCATTCACAATTTGCCCTGTGTTGTTTAGCGACCACTGTAAGGGGTAGCTCGGATCGTTTACGGCGTTCAGCTCACGATGATAGTTGGGCTCAATAAACTCGACTCGAATATCCGTTCCGTAGCGTGCAACCGCTTCCTTGACGCTTATCTCCGCGGGTAAACGGTGAGAAAAACACGGATCGACTGGATCTCGCAAAGGAGCGTCAGCTTCGCTGTCTGCTCGAACGCATTTCTATCAGGAGCAGAAATCGTTTCTCGGAACCGTATCAATACCTCGTCGGCGGTGAAACCGTCAGCGGCGCTCAAGCATGCAGAGAAGAACGCCGCCAATACGAAAACTACAAGACACTTTTGGGATCGTTGGCGCACCTGAATTTAGAAGAATACTGAACGCTTTGAATATCGGACGAATGCCCGACAACCTATCAATTGTGAGTCACTCGAACGACAGCTCCGCGAACAGTTCCGCGAGCGGGAGGCGGAAGCCGGGGAGGACGTCTTCGCCGTCGAGGGTGTCGGTCACACGGAGGAAGCGGTCGGCTTCGGGGGTGCGGTAAACGAGGGCGTCGCGCTCGGCGGGATTGATGATCCACGCGAGCCGGGTGCCGTGGGCGAAATAACGGGCCATTTTTTCGTGGACGTAACCGAGCGTATCAGACGGCGAAAGCACCTCCACCGCCAGATCGGGCGCGCCCGGAAAGAAGCCGCGCGGGATGCGCTGCAGCGGCAACAGCCGATGGCGGCTCACAAACGCAGCATCCGGGGAAAGGAGATCGTCGGGAGTGAGGCGGAAGCCGGTGCTGGAGTCGAAGACCGCACCGAGTTTGTGGCGGCGTGCATGAGCTCGCAGCTCGGCACCCAAGGCGACCGCGATGATTCCGTGTTCCGATCCGGCAGGACTCATGATGATTTCTCCTTGGAGCAGTTCGCGTTTATAACCATCTTTCGGCAGAGCCATCAGCTCTTGGTCAGTCCAGATCTTGATGGTTGATTCCATAACGAGGCGGATCGTGCGGGGAATGTGGAGTGAGGCAAGGCGCGAGTCCGGTGGACGATGTCGTGGAACGGGTGAGACAAATCTCCATGCGTATCCCGGCGCTGGGGGAGCCGAAAAGGGACGGACAGATCAGACGCCGAAAAACGCCGGAAGGGTTGAACCGCTAATCTGCGCTAGTTTTTCGGCATGAAGGGCGGTTTGAGTCCGTGCGGGCCTCGCCTCATCGGCGAAGCGCGAACGTTCAGCCGGCGGTTTCAATTAGCGCCGATGAGCGGTTCAACTGATGGGAATGATTTCCCCTTGGTTCCGTGACGGGTCGGCGACGAGCGCCTCATGGCATCTACGGCTTGGGCAGTTTTTTGCCGCACTCCGGGTCGAGTGGCGTCGCCGCGCCCACGTGATCGACGGGATGAGTAAACAGATATTTCCACACGGCCTCGTGGAGGAATTCGCCCTGCGCGTTCTTCCCCGCCGCACTCCCTGGCTGCACCGAACTGTGCGCGCGTTTGGCGTCACCCTTCACGTCGAACGTTGTGATGAGCCGACGTGAGTTTCCAAACGGCGCGGGGGTGGCATCGACGTCCGTAATCGGTCCGAACGCGTGCAGGCCGAGCATTTGCCACGAGCGGCAGTAGTGGTCGCCCGTCCAGCCGGTATCGAGGACGTGGCTGAAGCCGAAGAAGCGATTGGCCGGAGTCGCGGACGGAAATCCCTGCCAGGTTTCCAGCTGATCGCGGGGACCGCAGAACATGACGACGCGGTCAACGCGCTGGTGCACCGCAAAACGTGCAGCCGACGTCGCTCCGTGCGAGGCGCCGGAGATGATCACTTTAGCCCAGTCCAAGCCCGCACCGTCCGCGGCGATAAATTGCTCCCACTTTCCTTGCGGATGCGTTTTCGCGAGATGCTTCACGAACTGAAACGCCCGCTCCCTCATGCCGTCCGGTTTTGGAATGACGCAGAGGGGGGAAAAATCTTCGCCGGTGGTGGCCTCGAGCCGCAGTTTGCCGAGGCTCGTGCCGTCGTCGCGGGCCTTGGTCGGAATGATCCCAAACCATTTGTTGGCGTAGCTGACTTGGATCGCGTGCAGTCCGTAATCGCCGAGACGGTCGAAGAGCGGGGCGTTGTAGTTCATGAGCCAAATGACGAGGCGGCCACGCGGTGCGGCGCGCGTATCGACCACGGCGTTTTCGACATCCTGCGGTTTGCCCGTCTTGTCTTGAAAAACGAAATCAATCTCTGGGTGCGGGCGCGCCCGTGCGTCGAGCTCACTCGCCCGCGCAGTGAGGTGGTAGCGTTGGGGTTTTGGATCAGCATAAGCCGGGGCGGCGGGCTCGGCAGCGCGGGCGATGACGCTGAACAGAAACGAAAGACAGAGGAGGTTTTTCATAAGGGGATAGGGGTTCTGAGAAAGGCGGCTATTTTTTAACGGAGATTTTTTCCCGCCACACGATGTGGTCCAGAAACATACCCCACTCGCGCGGGCCGAGGGGTGCGGCGCCGCGACGGTATTGCTCGGAGGCGAGTCGGCCGAGCGCCTCGAGGGCTTCGGCGGATCGCGACGCCCACAAGAATTCGACGTCACCCACGAACACCCGATTCACGATCAGCAGCGCTTCCATCGCTTTGTCTTTGTTCGCCGCGCCCCGGCCGAGGATCTCTTCGTTCCGCGCTTTCAGGCCGAGCGTGAGCACGCGCAAGATTTCGGGCCGCGCGGCGTCGTCTTTCGGCATCACGGAGGCGAGTGACGCGAGCGCACGCATCATAATGTAGTGATAGGCAGGCCGGGCGTTGTGCGCGTCGACCCAGCGGCCGGCGTTCGGACCATCGGTGAGTTGGCCGGGTGTAACGCCTAGGAGCGTTTTACGGATCGCCGCTTCGAGGTAACGACGCTCGCCCGTGAGGCGATAAGCCTCGGCCAGCAGATACACGCTGAAGCTATTGTAATTCCAATTGCGCGCGATGGGCCGGGCCGCGGCCCAGTCGGCGGACTGCCGGGCGGACGTGAGATAGGTTTCGTCCTGCGTCGCCTCGTAAAGTTCGAACAGCGCGGTGCCCGCCTCGCCGTTGTCGAATTGCAGTCCGCCGTCGGACAAATCGTCGACCGCCCAACTGTTGCGCACGACCTCGCCGAGGCGACCCTCGCCTTCCGCCCGGGCCAGAAATTTCTCGCCCGCCTCGAACGCCTTATCGCGAGTCACGCCGCGCGCTGCCGGAAAAGGAAACACGCCAGTGCCCCCTTGGGCCTGCGCCCACACCAGAAAATCGCCGGCCTCGCGCGCATACGCCAGCGAGCGAGGCGCTCCCTCAAGCCCGGCCCGCACCGCGCGCACACAGCCCGAGACGATGGCCGCAGGCTCGCGCAAAGCGTGGGCGAGTTTCGTGGGATCGAGGCCGATTTTCCACCAACGGACTTCCTCCAACTTACCGTGCATCTTGGCAAACGCACCCTGTGCCTCGGCCGGCGTGAGCCAGCGGCCGTGCTTAGGGATGGGCAAAAATTTGTCGGCGATTTCGGGCACGCCGGCTTTGTCGCCCTGCTTTTTTCGATAGGCGGCCACTTCGGCGCGGATGGCGGAGCGTTCCGATTCGGTCGGTCGGCCCGGTTCAAGTTCGGCGGCATGGAGCCCGCCAACGACGATCAATCCGCCAAGAATCCAACGGGAGACATTTAGACTGCGGAGCATTGAAAGAAGGACGGTCAAAAGAGGAGATCTGTTTCGGCCCGAGCGCGAGCGCGCGTTTGGGTCCAGCCCTGCGCGGCGATGAAGCGGGCGGCGCGATCAGCGCTGACCCACGAGTTGCAACGCGCGCTCATTCGCTGGGCCGAGCGAGGCGGGATTACTGGGAAGCCGCCTCCGCGACGGCGAGTTGGCCGCAGCCGGCGGCGATGTCGATGCCGCGACGTTGGCGCACGGTGCTCCGGATTTTGAACTCCGACGAAAGGATGTGCTGAAACACCCGCGCGGCTTCCGTGGCCGTGGGTGCGCCCGCGTATCCATTAGTCGGATTGAGCGGGATCAAATTCACCTGCGCGGGTAAATTGCCGAGGAGTTCGCCGACGGTCCGGGCGTGGGCCGGAGAGTCGTTTTTCCCCTCGATGAGCGTCCACTCGTAGAAGATCCGGCGGCCCGTGGTTTCGCTGTAGGTGCGGCACGCGGCCATCAGCTGGTCGAGCGGCCATTTTTTCGCGGCGGGGACGAGCGCAGCGCGTTCGGCCTGATTGGCGGCGTGGAGGGAAACGGCGAGATGGACCGGACGGTTTTCAGCGGCGAGGCGGAGGATGCCTGGCACGACGCCCACGGTGCTGAGGGTGATGCGCTCGGCCCCGAGCGCGAGGCCGTTGGGATCGCGGAGAATATCGACCGCGTGCATGACCGCATCGTAGTTATGGAGCGGCTCGCCCATGCCCATGAGGACGAGGTTGCGCAGACGCTCGGCTACGGGTTTGTCACGTATTACGTGACAAATTCCAGGCGGAACCTCCGCGCCAGTGTCACGTAATACGTGACACTTTTTCGGGGCGGGCGGCGGGGCGGATGACGGGGCGGGCGCGCGGAGGGCGCGGGCGACGTGGACGGCTTGGGCGACGATTTCGCCGGCGGTGAGATGGCGCGTGTAGCCCATCTGGCCCGTCGCACAAAACACGCAGCCCATCGCACAACCCACCTGGCTGCTGATACAGGCCGTGACGCGGCCGGTGTAACGCATCAGAACTGTCTCGATGCGCTCGGCGTCGGCGAGAGAGAGGAGATATTTGTGAGTGAAGCCGTCGCTGGAGGCGGTTTCGAGGGCGGTGGGTAAGACGCCGAGGTGGGTGTCGGTGGCGAGGCGCGCGCGAAGTTTCGGCGGCAACTCCGGCATCGCGTCGAGCGAGGCGGCGAGTTCGATGTAGAGGTAGTTCCACAGCCGGGCGGTGTGCACGGAGTTGAGATCCCAGCGGACGAGCTGCACGCGGAGCTGTTCGCGCGTGAGGTCGTAGAGGTTGAGCGGCGCGACGGGCATGTTCAGACGCGAGGCGACCGACTCAAACCAACGAGCCGAGCGCAGCGGAGATGGGGACGGTCTGGCGACGACGATCGAGGAAGAAACTGATCTCCGTGTAGCCGACAGTCTGGAGCGTGCGGAGGGCGTCGGCGTAGCCGTCGGCGACGCGCGTCGGGCGGTGGGCGTCGGCACCGAGCACGACGGGAATGCCGCGGGCGTGCATGAGGCCGAGCATCGTGGGACTCGGGTTGATCTCGCGGATGGCTTTGTTCACGCCGCTGGTGTTGAGCTCCATGGCGACGCCCGTCTTTGCGATGCGGTCGAGGGCGCGTTCGATAAACGGCAAGATGCGCTCGAAGTGCCAGTCGGACGGCGACTCGTTCTTAATGAGGTCGGGATGCGCGAGGGTGTCGTAGAGACCGGTCTCGGCCGAGCAGGCGAGGTGATCGAAGTAGGTTTGTTGGTACTCAAACCAGTTACCGCGATAATACTGGAGGCGGTAGTCGGGCACTTGGGGGTGGACGCTACCGAGGACGTGATGGAGGGGAACGCGGGCGTGGAGTTTTTCCAACCACGGTTCGACGCCCGGATAAAAGTCGCTCTCCAAGCCGAGGCGCACATCGAGGCGGCCGGCGAATTGATCATGAGCCTCGCCGACCCACTCGACGTAGCGGTCATATTCCTCAGGCACCATGCGGACGGCGTGGGAGATGCCGTCAGGCAACGGGCAGTGGCACGTGAAGATGATGCCCTTCAGCCCGCGCGCGAGGGCCTCGGCGGCGTAGTCCATGGGCGTGCCATGGGCGTGTTTGCACAGCGGGGTGTGACAGTGAGATTCGTAGAGAAGTGGTATGGGCACGGGTGGCGGGAATTCCGGAAAATCGTTCCTCGTTCTCGTAACCGTTCCTCGTTCTCTCGATCCGAAGGACGGAAGAGAGCACGATTACGAGAACGAGGAACGAGAACGATTGGTCAGAAGAAGGTGGTGTATTTGCCCTCGGCGAGGCGCTGGATGAGGAGTGCAAGTTCCATCGCGTGATAGTCGCCCCACATCGACGATTCGCCATTGGGGACTTTTTGCCCCTTCGCGACGTGGTCCCAGCCGTTGGGGCGATGGTAGACGCTGTGGAGGAGCAGGCCTTGGTGTTTACTATCGGTGGAGAGATAGGGCTCGTCGAAGAGCGTGTCGGCGATGGTCAGGCCGGCTTGGAAGTATTTTTTTCCGGCGGACTTTTCGCCCTTCGCGGCGAGGTAGGTGCCGAGACGAATAAACCCTTGCGCGGCGATGGCGGCGGCGGAGCTATCGACGGGCTCGTGGGCGTTGTAGGGATCGGCGTTTTTCTTCGTGATGTCACCGAGCTGGTGGCTGTTGAGCGCCATGGAATCCCAGTAGGGCACCCCGTCTTTCGCGGAGTAGCCGTCGATGTAGTAGTCACTCGTGGCGCGGGCGGTCTCGAGGAAGAGATCGGTGACGGCGCGACGACCGCCGACGGCGTCGAGATCGGTGCCTTTGGCTGTATCCAAAAACTCGAGCTGCTCGGCGTAGCCGGCGATAATCCAGGCGGCACCGCGCGTCCACGTGGTGAACGGCGAGTAGCCCTGCTGGGAGGACGGGCAGCGGAACTGACCGTCGTTGCGATTGAAGACGGATTCGTGGGCGACGCGCCCGCGGACATCGTAGCGATCGCGGCCCTGGCCGAAGAAGACGTTGAACCGTGCGGTGGTGGCGGCGTGTTCGATGGCCCGGTGGAGGAGATTCGTGGGCTTATCGCCCTCGCCCATTAGCGCGTGGCCGAGCTGGTGTGCGACGACGAGGGAACGCATGGAGCGGATCGTGTCGGCGAAGAGGGACTGCGGGCCGTTGAAAGAGTAGACGTAGCCGCTCGGCGCGACGCCGGGGCCGCCGGCGACGGGGGACCACGGGGCCTTCGCGTTGGTGGTGGCGTAGCGGGCGGCCTGGACCGCGCCGGAGACTTTGAGGGCGAGCTCGAGGAAGTTCAGTTCGTCGGCATTGTGAGGGACCTTGCCCTCGAGCATGAGGCGGCGGAGGTTGCCGTAAGTGGAGACGTTGTTGAAGCCGTGGTCGTGGACACCGACGTGCGAGACGTGCGAGGCCATGAATTTCACGGTCTTCTCGCGGGCGAGTTGGAGGGAAGAGGCGTCGCCGGTGGCGTCGAAATGGAGGAAGCCCATGCCGAACTGGAAGCCCTGGGTCCACTCGGTCCAGCCGCGGGAAGTATATTTACCGGCGACGGTGAAGACGGGCGTACCCTTGGCGGAATCCCACGCGGCGTCGATGGCGCGGATTTTTTGGCCGGCGAGTTCGAAAACGCGCGCGGTTTTCTTGGTGAGGCGCTGCGGCGTGAGCGTGGCGTTGATTTTCATAAAGTGAACGGGGAGCGAACCACGAAATGGACGAAACACACGAAAGAATTTTTCGCGGAGCCGGGGGAGGCTTGCCGACGACGCGATCGAGAAGGAGAGTCAACCTATGCCGCCGATCTTGGAAAATTTCCTGAAGGCCTTCATCCCGCTCTTTGTGGCCATCGACCCGATCGGGCTGGCGGCAATTTTCCTCGCGATGGGCGCTGGCGTCCCCGCGGCGACCAAGCGAAAGATCGCCACGCAGGCGACCTGGACCGGAGGCGCGGTGGCGCTGTTGTTTTTGTTTTTGGGCCAAACGCTTTTCGCGGCGCTGGGGATTACGCCGAGCGACTTCCAAATCGCGGGTGGGTTAATTTTGTTTATCCTCGCCGCGCGCGACCTGATCCATTCGGCAACGGAAGAGCCGGCGAAGCTGGCGGATGATTTTGGAGTGGTGCCGCTCGGGATGCCGCTGATTGCGGGACCGGCGTCGATCACGACACTGATCTTGCTGGCGCAGACGCTGGGCGTGGGGGTGACGTTTGCGGCGCTCGCGGCGAACCTCATGCTGGTCGTGCTCGCGTTTGCGTTTAGCGAGCGGATCGGGCGCATCATCCGGCCGACCGGAATGCGCGCGATTTCGAAAATTGTGTCACTGCTGCTCGCCGCGATCGCGGTTAATATGATCCGGCAAGGACTGAAGTAGCGAGGGCGCGACGAGGCGGATCAACCGGCGAAGCTCGTGAGTAAGTCAGCGTAGATCTTCGCGCTCGCGAGGAGCTCCTTCACTTTGGCGCGCTCATTGACGGCGTGGAAATCTTCGCCACCGGGGCCGTAGCCGAGCGTGGGGATTTTCAAGTGGTGCGAGAAGAAATGCATGTCGTTGAAGCCCGACGAGACGTTGAAGACGGTCGGCTGTTTGCGCACGCGGGTCACGCAACCGGCCATGGCGGTGAAGAACGGATGCGTCGGCTGCGAGAAGCAGGAAAAATTCTCGGAGATTTTGGCGACGGATAGTGTGCACTGCGGGATCTTGCGCGCGGCGGCGGCGAGGAACGCCCGCAGATCACGCTCGGCAGCGGCTTGGTCTTCGACCGCGAGGATGCGGCGGTCGATGGTGAAGCGTGCGAGGGCGGGCACGGTGTTGATCTTGCCGCCGGGGCCGGCGGAGAACTCGCCCCCGAGATTGATCGTCGGGCGCATGGTCGTGCCCTCGGGAGTGACAAACGTGCGCCGGGCGAGGCGGCGCTGGTAGTCGCCGAGGGCGAGGACCAGCGCGGACATTTTTTCCAAGGCGTTGATACCGCGCTCGGGCATGGAGCCGTGGGCGGCGCGACCGTGGACGGTGACTTCGAACCAGAGTGTGCCGTTGTGGCCGCAGCAGACCCGGTTGAGTTCGCCACCTTCCATGACGACGGCGTAGTCGGGCTTGATGGGTGCGTGAGCGACAAGCCAGCCGGTGCCGAGCACGGAATCCGTTTCCTCGTCGGCGGTGAACGAGACCTCGACGTTGAGGCGCGGTGCGGTGCCCGTGGCGCGGACGGCCTGAAGCGCGAAGAGGAGACTCGCGATGGAGCCCTTCATGTCGGAGGTGCCGCGGCCGTAGATCCACCCGGCTTCGACGGTGCCGCTGAACGGGCTGCCGTGTCGCCAATTACCGGAGACGGGCACGACATCGTAGTGGGCGTTGAAGTGGAGGGTTTTTTTCGCACCCGGGGTGGCGAGTTTGCCGAGAACGTTGTAGCGCGGGAAGGCGTGCTGGGCAGGCGGCAGAGTTTGGCGGAGGAGCGCGCGCGGGATCGTGAAGCGGCGGGCGCGGAGGCCGACAGCGGTGAGATCACGCGTCAGCTCAGCGGTGATGGCGTCGTAGTTTTCACCCGGCGGATTGACGGTGGAGATACCCACGAGCCGTTGGAGGCGGGAGAGGAGATCGGCGGAGTGGAGGTCGATGTAGGCCGAGGTGGTCACCGCGCGGAGCGTGCCCACCAACCCCCAGAATACACGAAAATTTAGGCGGTGCGGACATTTTTCCGTGTGTTCCGTGGTTTCCGTAGGCAGGACATCAACGCATGAATGAAGAGGCTCGGAAGATCATCGCACAGCTGGGGCTGGAGCCGCTGCCGCTCGAGGGAGGCTGGTTTCGGCGGACCCGAGTGAGCGCGGTGACATTGGACAACGGCCGGTGCGCGGAATCGGCGATCTATTTTCTGGTGACGGCTGCTGAGTTTTCCGCTTTCCACCGCCTCAAGATCGACGAGGTGTGGTATTTCCACGCCGGCGACGCGTTGGAGCATGTGATTCTTGATCCCCGCGACGGCAGCATGCGAGTCACCCGGCTGGGACCGGCAGTCTGCGCCGGCGAGGTGCCGCAGCTGGCCGTGGCCCGCGGGGTTTGGCAAGGCGCACGCTTGGCTGCGGGGTCAACGGTAGGCTGGACCCTGCTCAGCTGCACGACGTCGCCCGCGTGGGAGGACACGGACTTCGAATTGGGCCAACGCGGCGAGCTGAAAAAAGTATTTCCAGCGGCGTGCGACCAGATCGACAGATTGACGAGATGATTTTTTGACAGAGGGGAATCGGCGGGGCAGCGTGACGGCAAATGTCGCTGGCCGATCTTCGCAAAGATTACTCCCTTGCTGGTCTCGCTGAGAAGGATCTCGCGCGGGATCCCTTTCGGCAGTTCGAGAAATGGTTTCAGGAAGCCGAAGCGGCGAAGATTCCCGAGCCGAATGCGATGACCCTCGCCACCGCGACCCGGGAAGGGCGCCCCTCGGCCCGCACCGTTTTGCTGAAAGGCCTCGATGGTCGCGGTTTTGTATTTTATTCCAACTACGAGAGCCGCAAAGGGAGGGAGCTGGAGGCCAACCCGCACGTCACGTTGGTATTTCCGTGGATCGCGATCGAGCGACAAGTGCTGATCGAAGGCATGGCGACCAAGGTCGCGCGCGAGGAGAGCGAGGCGTATTTTCATAGCCGGCCGCGGGCGAGCCAGCTCGGAGCGTGGGTGGCACAACAAAGTGCAGTCATCGCCGGGCGTGCGGTGTTGGAAGACACGCTGAAGGCGTTGGAGAAAAAATACGCGGGCTTGGAAGTGCCCTTGCCGGCGAACTGGGGCGGCTGGCGCGTGGCGCCGGAAACCGTGGAATTCTGGCAAGGCCGGCGGAGCCGGCTGCATGACCGGTTGCGTTTTCGACGGGAGAAGGACGGGGGATGGTCGGTGGAACGGCTCGCCCCATAAAAAAGGCCACAGGAGGCAGTCCGAAGCTGACGGCCGCGGGACAGGGGCAGCTCCGGTGACGCTGCTGGCGGCGGTGCGGGCTACCCAAGGCCAGGCCGGAGCAGCCGATGGTAGGTGAAATGTTCTTACGACAGTCGCAGGGCGCTCGAACCGGGCGCCGGGGAGCTTTGGTCCATTGGGCGACGCACGTGGCCGGATGGCACCCGTGATCGCGACCGACCGCGACCAAACAGAGCAGCGCTGCTTACAAGAAGCGCTGGCGGTCGGGCTGGTTTCACCTTTCAACTTCGAGACGATGACTATTTTTCTTACCGGAGCGTCGGGCTTGGTCGGGTCCGTTTTTGCGCAGGCGGCAACGCGACGCGGGCATCGCGTTATCGGGGTCGTGGGGAATTACGTCGGCGAAATCGAAGGGCTCGCGTCCAAGCGCACGGTGGATTTGACCGATGAGACCACCACGAGCGCGGCGGTGTTGGACGCGTTTCCGGATGCGATCGTCAACTGCGCGGCGGTGTCGGTGCCTGCGCAATGCGAGGCGGACCCCGCGCGGGCCCAAGCGATGAATGTCGCATTGCCGGCCCTCCTCGCCCGCTTGGCGCATCACGTGAGCGCACGATTCGTCCATATTTCATCCGAGCAAGTCTTCGACGGCACGCGGACGGTACCCTACACCGCGAACGACCGCGCGACGCCGATCAATCTCTACGCGCAGCAAAAATTGGAGAGCGAACGCGCCGTGCAGGAGGCGGCCGCAGACTTTGCGGTGACCCTGCGCGTGCCGTTGTTGATGGGTGACAGCCCCGGCGGAAAACGCAGTCTGCACGAACGCATGCTGGCCGACTGGGCGGCCGGGAAAACGCCGCGCCTGTATACCGATGAGTTTCGTCAACCCTGCGCGGCCGACAATCTCGCCGAGGTGCTGGTGGAGCTCTGTGAGCGGCGGGAGGTGTGTGGCGTGATGCATTGGGCCGGCACGGAACTCCTCTCGCGGTATGCCCTCGGGGTGCGCATTCGCGAACGCTTCAAACTGACGGCAGAGCAAGCGCCGATCACCGCTGTGACGCGGGCAGAAACACCCGACGCGGCCAAGCAGCGGCAGGCATGTCTCGCGTTGGATATTTCCCCGTTGGCGGGCAAACTAAAGACCCGCCCGCAAGCGGTGGCGGAGCAAGTCGAAGGACTCAAAGTGCCGGTACCGGTGCGGGAGTGGTATTTGAACCTCGCGGATTAGCGCTGGGGACGCGAAAATTTACGACGCTGTGGCGGCGGCTTGCTCGGGGTCGCCTTCTCGTGAGAGCAGGGATAGCGGGAGCTGGCAGGCGGTCCGTCCCGCCTCTCACGAGGCGGGCTACGTGAGGCGGCGAGTCGCGCATTGCGCCGGGTCGCAGCATCGGCCGGAAAAATACTGAAGGCGTAAATTGAGTTTGGTGTTTTTCCAGGTTCTGGGCCTCTTTGGCCACCAATGACTCTGGAGATTCTCCCCACCCGCACGAGCGGTGCCGCCGAAAACATGGCCAACGATTTTTTGCTGTTGCAGCGCTATCCGCGCGCGACGCCGCGGTTTCGGCACTACGGGTGGCGCGGTCCGGCATTTACGTTTGGCTACTCGCAGAAAATCGCCTTCGTGCGCGAATCGCTCGCGGCGGTGGAGGCACCCTTTGAGCTGTGTCGGCGGGCGACGGGCGGCGGTGTGGTCGATCATCGCGACGACTGGACGTTTGCATTGGTCATTCCGCGAGGGCACCCGTTGGAAGAATTGCGGGCGACGCAGAGCTATCGGGAGGTGCACGAAGCGCTCGCGGCGGCGCTGCGCGCACAAGGCGTGGCGGCGGTGACGAAACCTTGCGGGAACGAACTGGGGAGCGAGGGCGCGCCGACGGGACCGGCGGGCGTGTGTTTTCAGCGCGCGGAAATTTACGATGTCGTGCACGGGGACACGGGCGAAAAAATCGCGGGAGCGGCGCAGAAGCGGAATAAGCACGGGCTCCTCTTCCAAGGTTCACTCTGGCGGCCCGCCGCACACGTGGCTGGCGCGGCGGTCGATTGGGAGAAATTCGAGGAAGACTTCGTCGCACGCCTTGCCGTGACGCTCGGCGGGGAGGCCCAAGCAACGCCGTGGCCGGATTTCCACGAGGACGAACTGGCGGGTCTGGTGGAGCAGTATGCTGCAACGGAGTGGACGGAGTCGCGGTGAACGACGACTCATTCGGCGCTGACTCCGGTGGGTGGGCGATTTGGCCAGAGGTCGCCACAGGCCTCCGTGCCTGGGGGGGGGCTCGCCGAGACGCCCGGCAGACCGAGCAGGCAGGACGCCTGCCGCTCCACTGACCTGCACCCTGCATGGCCTCCCAGGGTGGCGGGGGAACCAGACGACTCCGGCTCAAACCCACTTCACTTGGTTTTCAGCGGGGCGGGCCGACAACGGGAAAGACCGCAACAGACGGGACAGGGAGAATACGACCTCACTTTTTCACTTCGATCGCTGCAGGAGCCGCGGGTGCCGGCATCGTCACCAGAGCGGGCCTCCAGAAGTAACGTCCCGTTTGGCGTTCGTTCCAGCGGATCCAAAGGGCGGCGACGGCGAGCAGCACTACGACGACGAAGAAGGTGGCGCGGCGCTTTTGCTTCGCGGCTGCTTTGTCCTCGTAGGGATCTTCGAGCGACCGGTGCGAGCCGGCCGGCAGCACGGCGACATCGGTGAGCGCGGTGCCGAAGGGGATATTGATTTTCACGCGACCGTTGACGGCCCAGCCGTTACCTTCGAGGAGGGGGCCGAGGGTGCGCTGGCGGAGTTTGAGCCACGCGATGAGCATCGACGGCGCTGAAATCACGAGTACCAGGCCCACGAGCACGAGCGGATATTGCCAAAATTTGAGCGCGAAGACGTAGCCAAGAATGAGCGTAATCGCAGTGACCGCGCCGGAAATCGCCACACCGATGGCCGCAACGGCACCGACGTCCACCTTGTTCGGTGGTGCCACTTTGATCGCATCGGCGTTGGCCGTTTTTTCGGCGGCGGTGGCGAGGCGAGCGTTGCTGGCGGCTTCGGCGGCGGCGGCGCGCTTCGCGACCTGTTCCTCAATCATGCGGAGGAATTTTTTGTAGGGTGACCAGAAGGCTTGGCGAATGCTGATGGGGTTATCGACGATGCCCGTGATCACGGCATCCCAATCACGACCGGCGCGATCGTAGAAAACACCGTGGCGGCCGACGAAAAGGTAGTCGCTGTCGCCCTGCGTGAAGCAGGCGGCGAGGTTCAGCGGGGGGCAGCCAGCGCGCGTGCAGGAGCAATAAGCGATGTAGGCCTTACTCATCACGGCCAAGGGATTCGGGGCGTCGATGCGCACGCAGAATTCGGTACTGCGGCTGTCGAGGAACAAGGTGCCGGCCTGGAAAACAGCCCAACGGTCGCGCGAGTAGAAATCGGCGAAGTTGACGAAATTATGGAGGAGCGAACGCAGGTCGCGATGGTAGCGGGCGAGACGCTCGACGCCGGCGATGGCGGCAAATTGCGGGGCTAAGCTGAGATCTTCGGCGAGGAGCGCGGCGAGGGCGTCTCGGCCTTTGCTGGCGAGAATTTCTTGGGCGCGAGCAAGACCGAGTTTTTCACACGCGGCGCCGGCTTTGGCGGCGGCCCACACGTCGTGCGCCGTGAAACGCGTCTGCAAGTCGGCCCATTCGGCGACGGTGAGGGTGGTCTTGGCCGCGCCAAAAATCGGCGTGACGGCGGCGGCGTGCAGCGTGGCGAGGGCGGCTGACCAAGCGGGGTTGACGCCGTCGAGGAGCGGTAACGTGCGGCCGGCTTCGATCCGGGCGAGCGGAAAACCTGCCACTTCAGCCGCCGAAAGAGTGAGCTCCTTTGCGGCGATCGCGAGGAACTCGGTCTCGCTGCGATTGAGGGCGGCGAGCGCGCGGGCATCAAAGGCGGCGAGGCGGCAACGGGCGAAGAAATCGTCGATCTTGGCCCGCACGGCACCGATGGCGGCGGACGCGGCGGAGGTCTGCTCGCCCAGCGGGAGCACTGCGGCGGAGGCCCCGGAGGTGGCCCAAGCGGCATAGTCGGCGAGGGCGACGAAGAATTTCTCGATGTCGGCAGCGGTGACGCCGAGGGAGCCGCTGCGGTCGGCGGTGCCACCGGTGCTGGCAATCATGTCGGCGATGAGCTGTTTCGTCGCGGCCTCGGCGGCGGCCTCGGGTGGGATCACGCCGTCGCCGTTGAGGGGAGACGCGGCGAAGATTTTCGCGGTGTCGGCACTCTCGGCAATCGTGATCGTGGTGGCGTTTTTCTTGCCTAGATTGGCGAGGATTTGTTTCGCGGAGGCGTGGACCGCGCGGCCTTCCGAAGTATTCAGGTTGAGCGCGGCGAGCGGCAATCCATCGGTGCCGGCGAGCAAGGTGCCCACATCGTTGAGACGAGCCGCAGACCACGTGATCGCGGCGAGCAACTCGGGGACCCGGATACGCCCGTCGCCATCGGTGTCGATGAGGGCGAGTGTTTTTTCATCGAGCTCGAGGCCCTTGATCGGACAGGCGAGCGCGACCCACAGTTTTTGATCGAGGTGCTCGAGGGCGAGGAGGTCAGCGCCGGTGGTGAGGGCGACTTGATCGAGACCGCCGGTGCGGAAGAAATTCCAAGTGTGAGCTGGGGTGGACATGGGAAAGGGGTCAGCGGCGGAGCGGAGGGCGGGCAACCGCGGGCGTGGGGGAAAACCCGAGGAGCGACGGAGGTGGAGCAGAGCGGGAACTCGACGTGCCTAACGACCGAAGTCTTCGAGGTAGTGGGCGATGAGGGTCGCGAGGGGTGGTGGCGACGGGAGGCCCAGGGCGACGGCGCGGGAGCCGTCGATGGCGACAGGCCAATTGGTCACGATGCCTTGGATACGGGCATCGGGCGCGTCGACGATCGGGCCGAGCATCAGACCGCGCTCGGCGGCGACCTGCCGGAGGGCCGATTCGGCGAGGGCCGGTGTGACGGTATGGGCCGGCAAGACGTACGCGCGATCGTCGGCGAGGGCGGACTCGGGGACCTCGTGGAGCGCGATGAGCGATGCGATGACGGTGCGATAACCGGTCATGGGATGGCCCTGATCGCGGCGGACGGGAAGCGCACACGTCTGGCCGTTGAGGGGTTCGCGGAACATGCCGCTGGCCCAACTCGACGCGGCGGCATTGGGTTGGCCGGGGCGAATGATGACCGTCGGGAGCCGGGCGGTGCGGCCATCGAAGTGACCCTTGCGCGAGTGATCGTTGATGAGGAGTTCGCAGATCGCCTTGGTCATGCCGTACGTAGTGCGCGGCGTGAGTTTGGTGGCGTCGGTGTTGATGGGCGAAACGGTCTCACCGCTGTAGCACGCGATGCTACTGGCGAAGACGACGCGGGGGCGGGAACCCGCTGCGCTCGTGATGGCGCGAGCGGCCTCGAAGACGTTACGCCCGCCGTCGAGATTGACGCGGAGGGCATCGTCGAAGCGCTGTTCACATTCGCCGCTGACCATCGAGGCGAGATGAAAAATCGAGGTGACGGGCGTGGCGGGAGCAGCGAGGCCGGCGGCGGCGAAGACGGTGGCCCGGTCGGAGATGTCGCCGGTGATTGGGGTGACACGGATCGCGGGATGCGCGGTCGCGGGACGGTGAAACGCGGCGTCGAGGAGGACGATTTCCGTGAGGGGCGCGGGGGCGCCGGAAGGACCGGTGAGGGTGCCGCGGGCGAGGAGGGCGGAGCAGAGTTGGGAGCCGAGGAAGCCGCCGCCGCCGGTGATCAGGATACGCATGGGGGTGGGGGTAAAAGTGAGAGTGAAAGGGAAAGTGAGAGTGAAAGGGAGACGGGCAAGCGGGACGGGGCTTCAGGAGTGCATGATCTGGCCGCCGTCGATGTTGAGGGTTTGGCCCGTGATGTTTTTCGCATGATCGGAGGCGAGGAAGACGGCCATGGCGGCAAATTCGGGAGGCGTTTGCCAGCGGCCGAGCGGAGAAATCTTGCGGATTTTTTCCGCAGCCCAATCGGTGTAGGGCTGGCGGGAGGACGCGGGGAGATTGGCCTGACCGGCGGCCCAGACGGACTCGTTGAGGGCGGTCTGCACCATGCCGGGCGCGAGGGCGTTGACGCGGACATTGTGCGGGGCGAAATCCTTGGCGGCGCACTGCATGAAGTTGATGAGGCCAGCCTTCGCGGCGCTGTAGGGCGGATCCGTCTGTGAACCCATCTGACCGGCGACGGATGTGAGCACGAGATAGGAACCCGCTCCGCGCGCGATCAGGCCCGGGGCGAAAGCATGGGCGACGTTGACGGCACCGATGAGATTGATGTCGAGCACGCGCGCCCAGTCGGACGGGGCGAGATTCCAAAACGGAAAGCCAAATTTACCGGAGCCGACACCGACGGTGAAGACCACATGGCTGATGGCAGGGAAGGTCGCGGCAAAGGCCTTGAGCTCTTCGAACGACGTGACGTCGCCGAGGGTCGTCTCGAAAGCAGCGGCCGTGCCCGGAAGGGCGCGATCGAAACCGCGGACGTGGCAGCCCTCGGCGAGAAAACCCTCGGCGATGGCGCGGCCGATGCCGTTGGAAGAGCCGATGACGGCGATGGGTTGCCCGGTGAGGTGGAGATGCATCACAGGACAGCTAGACGACCGACGGCTACTTCGTAAAGAGCGCGCGATGGATCGGGGTCGGGTAAGGCTCGTCGCCTTTGGCGACGGTCCAGAGGATGCGGTTGAGCGCGTCCTCGGGAGCGCGGTCGAATTCCGTGAAATCCATCTTCGAGGACTCCTGCCAGAAAACCGAACGCTTGGTGTTTTTCTCCATCAGATCGACTTGCGCCGGGAGGACCATGTAAGGCGTCAGCACGGCTTCTCGTTGAAAGGCGTTGAACATGGGCGTGGCGGCGGCGTCGTATTGCGTGAGCGGCGGAAGGCCGAGGATGAGCTCCATGGTGCGGAGCATGCTGGCGGTGGTGTAGAGTGTGGAATCGACGTAGCCGCGTTTTGCGTACGGGCTGATCACAAAACCCGTGGTGCGGTGGGCGTCGACGTGGTCGGGGCCGTTCTGCGTATCGTCTTCGATGACGAAGATCGCCATTTCAGACCAGAATTTGCTGCGCGAGGCGGCGGCGACGATCTTGGCGAAGCCTTGGTCGTTGCTGGCGACCGAGGCGTTGGGGGTAAACGCGCCGGGCGTGGTGCCGCTGGTGTGGTTTTCGCCGAGCGACATGATGGTGAAGCGCGGGAGGACGCCGGTTTTTTCGGCGGCGTGGAGATCGGCGATCCAGAAATCGACTTTGTCCATGTCGCGCATCTGGCGTCGATTGCCCCATTGGCCGCGGTTGGCGGAGGGGACGCGCTGGGCGCCTTCGCCGTAGTTTTTGTAAGAAACGCCGTGTCGGCGGCAGAGGTCCCAGAGGTAACCGTTAGCGGGCGTTTCCATCTCCTCGTTGCCGGGGAGTTTGCCGTGTTTCGAGTAGCTGATGATCCAAGAGCGCTGGTTGAAATCGGTGGCCATCGCGGCATCGCACCAACTGTGGCCGTCGACGCTGACTTCACTGTTGGAGTAGAGATTATCGAAGAGGACGTAGTCGCGGGCGAGTTGGTGGTGGTTCGGCGTGACCTTTTCGCCGAAGATCGTGAGACGCGGGTCGCCGTTGCCGATGGGTTTGCCGGAGGCATCCCTCAAGTCGCCGAGGACTTGGTCGTAGGTGCGGTTTTCCTTGATGATGTAGAGGACGTATTTAATCGGGCACGGATCGCCGACTTTGGTCGGAATGACGCTGTGGCTGGTGATCGGTGCGCGCGTGAGCCACTCGGGAGTGAAAGGGGAGTTTCTCCGAACCTGGGCAGTGTAGGCGACCATCTGCGCGGTGTCGGGGCGCGGGATGGCGGAGATGGAGCCTTCAAAGGTGCGCGCAATGTAGTCGAAAGGTGGAGACTGGTTCGGGGAACGGGGGTCCGACGTCGTCGCGGGGAAATTTGCGCGGGATTGGAGGCCTTTGCCATTGGCCACGAAGAGCGTCTGGTTGTCGGGACTGACGGCCACGGCGGTAGGATACCAGCCGACGGGTATGAAGCCATTGACGAGGGAGATGATGTCGCCGCGCTCGCGGGCTTCCTCGGTGAGGCGGTTGGAGATATCGACCACCATGACATTGTTGTTGTCCGCGTTGACTACGAAGAGGGTATGGCCGTCGGGCGACACAGCGAGGGCGGCGGGCGTGCTGCCTTCGAGGGACTGCGGGTAGAGCGAAGTGGAGATCACCTCGCGCGTGCCTTCCCAGAGGCGGCGGGCGGGGCTGGCGGCTTCGCCTTCGGTCTCGACTTTGCCAGTGTTAATGACGTGGACGGTGTTGTCGCCGGAGCAGGCGACGAAGAGACGCCCGTCGGGCGCGAGGGCGAGGTCGTTAGGGCGGAGGCCGACGGTGAGATCGCGGACGCGACGGTTTTTCGCGAGGTCGATGATCGTGACGGAGCGGCTGCCCCAATTGGTGACGTAGAGGTGTTTGCGGTCGGCCCCGACGAGGCAGGAGTGCGGATGTTGGCCGGTGGGAATCACGGCCTCGCGCGCGAGGGTGTCGGGATGAAGGACCCAAATCTCGTGATTGGCCTCGTTGCACACGTAGATGCGACCCGTGGAGGGATGGATCGCCAGACCGGCTAGGAAGACGGGGGCACCCGCGGTCTCGGCCGCGGAGGGAACTGCGCCGGCGATGGCAGCGGGGGCGACCGGCGAAGCGGGCGTGGCCGTGCCGTCGGCGTAGTTGAAGACATGGACGAGGCCGGTATCGCCCCCCGAGACGAAAATGCGGCGGCCGTCGCGCGAGAAGACGAGCCCGTTGAAGGATTCCTTGAGCGGGAGGAACTGGGTGACCTTCTGCGTGGCGAGATCGTAGAGCGTCAGGCCGGTGTCGCTGAAGCCGCCGCTGACGGCGACGAGCCTCTTTTTATCGGGCGAGATGACCATTTTCAGAGCCATGTCGCTGATGCGGGTGTGCGAGCCGGCGGGAGTGACGCCCCAGCCGTTGAACAGGAGGTTCGCCCCCGGGAGGAGGCCGGCGCGCTCGCGGATCGCCGGGGAATTAAGGTCGTCGGCGGGAGTGCGCGAAGCGGCGGGCGGGACGGCGAACCCAGACGAGGAGAGCGCTGTGAAGCCGGCGAAAACGAGCGCGGCGGACCAGAGCGCGTGGCGGGTGAGCAGAGTGGATTTCATCAGGTGATGGTGGGTAAGACGTGCCTCCCCGCCGACCGTTGCCGGGATCCGGCGTTACAGTTGGGCAACGGACGGCGCGGTCACTTAACCAAGGTCAGCACGCACTCGAGGTGGCGGGTTTGCGGGAAGAGGTCGAAAGGCTGGGCGGCGGTCAACGTGTAGCCGGCGGCGAGGAACGCTTTCAAGTCGCGCATCTGGGTCGCAGGATCGCAGCTCACGTAGACGACGGCGCGGGGGGCGTAGGCGAAGAGTTGTGACAAAAAGGCTTCGTCGCAGCCCTTGCGCGGCGGGTCGATGATGACGGCGGTGTCGGCAGCGGCGAAGGCGCCGGGGTCGGCGGGCGTCGCGAGCGCGGGGAGGCCAGCGAAGATTTGCGCGGCGTCGCCAGCCTGGAAGGTGACGTTCGGAAGATGATTCGCCGTGGCATTTTCGCGGGCGAAGCGGATCGAGGATTCGCTCAGCTCGATGCCGGCGACGCGGGTGAACGACGGCGCGGCGGTGAGGGCGAAAAGGCCGCTGCCGCAGTAGGCGTCGACGAGATAGCGGGCGCCGCTGGCGGC
>CANIJN010000088.1 GCA_947467625.1 Opitutia bacterium
GATCCGTCAGCAGCCGGGGCCGCCGGATTCCCCGCGGACTCAAACGAAAAATGTCCGGCTATCCACTGCGTCACGCCCGAGCCCCCACTCAGGTTCAGTTCTATCCGCCCGTCATCGCTGCGCCCTCTTATAAGTGAACAGTATTGGCGCTAGCGCTGGCGAAGCGGCGGCCGAGCTGAGTGGCCTCGGCGGCGAGATTGCGCGCACCGTCGGCGCTGCTGCGGTAGTGCACGAAGACATCGCAACCGGCGCGGAGCAGGTGCGAGCTGATGGCGAAGCCGATGCCTTGGGCACCGGCGGTGACGAGGGCGCGTTTGCCGAGGAGTTTGCTCATGGGAAGGCTAAGGGGTGATCCAAGATATCGGCGTCTGGGCGTGGTGTCCTTGGGGACTCAGGCCTTGGCTTTACTGAGTGATGAATCCTCGCGACTAGCGATTGAGCCACCAGATTGTGCCATTGAGAAAGGTCGCGAAGCTGACCCACGCGAGATAGGGCGACCAGAGGAGGGCGGCGAGGCGGTCAGTGCGGGCGAAGCGCACCTGAAGCGTGATGAGCAAGGCGAGGAATAAAATGATTTCAATCAGCGCAAGGTCGGGGCGGTGGAGGGTGAAAAAAAGGACGGACCAGAGGGCGTTGAGGATGAGCTGCGCGGCGTAAAGCCAGAGCGTTTTGGTAGCCGCAGCGGGCGTGGCGGCTGCGCGCCACGCGCGCCACGCGCGCCACGCAGCGATGGACATGAGCAGATAGAGCGTGGTCCAAACGGGAGCGAAGACCCCGTTGGGCGGATTCCACGACGGTTTAATAATCGTCGGATACCAGGTGGTGATCGCGCCGGTCGTGGCGGCGCTGCCGAGGCCGGCGGCGATGAAGCTGACGGCGATGAAGGCGGCGAGTGCGCCGAGTTTACGGTTGGTCATGAGGAGAGTGACGTCCCGGCCACGTCGCGGGACGCAGCCAAAACGCGTCGGTGCGACCGCCGTAGTAGCCTTCGAGGACGCGGTCCATTACAGCGCTGGTGCGGCGGGCGGACTCGCCGGTGCTCGGACAGGTGCCGCGACCGAGGAGGTCGTCGACGATGAGCTGGATCAGCGGCTGCGCGACGTGATCGGGATTGGGGATGGCGAACTGCTCGCTGCTAGCGGCGGTTTCGAGCGAAATGGGTCCGGCGTTGAAGATGTTGCAAGCGATGCGACCCGCGGTGCCGAAAAATTCTAGGGTGTCTTCTTTTGCGGACGTGGAGAAATTCCACGACGCAGAGCCGAGTGCGCCGGTGGCGGTGCGGAACGTCATCGCCACGGTGTCTTCGACTTCTGCGGCGGTGGTGAGCCGAGCGGCGCGGCCGTGGACGTCTTGCAAGGGACCGAGGCAGTGGTCAAGGAAGTCGAGTAGGTGCGAACCGAGATCGAGAAACAGGCCGCCACCGGCGCTGGCGGCGGAGACGCGCCACGCGTGGTGTGCGGGATCGGCGTTGGCGGGGGTGGGCGTGGCGTAGCGGTAGTTGACGCCAGTGAGCTGGCCGATGGCGCGACCCTCGAGGAGGTCGCGGACTTTTTCGAAGCGCGGCATGGCGCGGCGATAGTAGGCGACGAAGAGTTTTTGGTGCGCGGCGCCGAAGGCGGCGATCATGGCCGCGCACTCGGCCGTGTGGCGGGCCATGGGTTTTTCCACGTAGCACGGTTTGCCGGCGGCCGCGGCGAGCAGGGCACCTTCGAGATGGGCACCGGGCGGAGTGGCAACGTAGACGGCATCGACGGTGGGGTCGTTCACGAGTGCGCGGGCGTCGTCGTAGGAGCGAGGGACGCCGTGGCGTCGGGCGTAGTCAGCGGCGAGGGCACCGTTGCGGCGCATGACGGCGACGAGCTGGGAGTCGCGGGCTTTTTGGAAACCGGGGCCGCTCTTCACCTCGGTGACATCGCCGCAACCGAGGATGCCCCAGCGGATGGTGGTGCGCGCAGGCGCGGGAATAAGTGCGGTCATGGGCACGAGACAACGCCGCTTGCGGGGTGGCGGCAAGCTGTCAGGCGGCCACCCGTGAGGCGGGCCTGTGAGCGGTTAGGACGATGGGGTCGGTGCCGCGTGGGTGGTTTTGTTGCAGGGTGGTCGGCTTGCTGGCGCTCGCCGCTACATCGGACGAGGTAGGCGCTGGCCTCGGCTCGCTGGCGCTCGCCGCTACATCGGACGCGACGGAGCAAAGGATTTACCTCGGGGGTCAGTCCTGTGAGGATTTTCCCATGAAACTCGGCGTCGACGTCCTCTTCGAAAAGCAGATCGGGCTCTTGCGTGGAAAACACGTTGGGCTCATCACGAATCCCACGGGAGTCGACGGGGCGCTGGTGAGTATCATCGAACGATTTCGCGCGCATCCGGACGTAAAGCTCGTCGCACTCTACGGGCCGGAGCACGGGGTGCGGGGCAATGCCCAAGCAGGGGAGTTTGTAGATTTTTATCAGGATGCGCACTTGGGGCTGCCGGTGTTTTCCCTCTACGGGCAGGCGCTTAAGCTGCCGACGCAGCCGCTCGAAAACATCGACGCGATGATGCGGGCGTTCGACACGCAGCACACGGGGAAGACCGTCGAATCGACGATGCTGCGTGGCGTGGATGTGCTCGTGTTTGATCTGCAGGACGTCGGCACGCGCGTCTACACGTATGTCGCCACGATGGCGTATGCGATGCGGGCGGCGGCGGAAGCGGGGATTCCGTTTGTCGTGTTGGACCGGCCGAATCCGATTGGCGGAGTGGTGATGGAGGGACCGATTTTGGAGTATCCGGCGCACAGTTCATTTATCGGGCTTTATCCGGTGCCGTTGCGGCACGGGATGACGGCGGGGGAACTGGCGCGGTTGTTCAATGCGAGATTTTTAGAAAAACCAGTGGCGCTCACGGTGGTGGCGATGGACGGTTGGCGGCGGAGTGAATGGTATAACACGACGGGGCTGGCGTGGGTCGTGCCGTCGCCGAATATGCCGACGCCGGATACGGCGACGGTTTATCCGGGGCAGGTTGTGCTCGAAGGTACGAATCTCTCCGAGGGACGCGGCACGACGAGGCCGTTTGAGTTTTTCGGGGCGCCGTGGATCGACGGATACGTGCTGACGCGCGAGCTGAATGCGTTGCGGCTGGCGGGCGCGACGTTTCGAGAGACTTGGTTCACGCCGACGTTTTCGAAGTGGGCTGGAGAACGCTGCGGCGGATGTCAGCTGCACGTGACGGACCGCGAAAAATTTCAATCGGTAACGGTGGTGCTCGCAATACTGGAGGTCGTGCGGCGGATTTACGGTGCGAAGCTCGCGTTGCACGCGGACTACTTCGACAAAGTCATGGGTACGTCGACGGTGCGGGAGGCGTTTGAGCAGGGGGAAGGCTACGCGGTGATCGCGACGCGATGGGAGACGGGGCTGGCGGAGTTTGCGCGGTTGCGGGAAGAGTTTTTGCTGTATCGGTGAGGGCTGGACGCATCTCGGGTTGTCGGTTCGCCAGAGAAAGAGAGGCCGGGACTTGGCGGGAATATCCGACCCTGCAAAGAAAGCGGAGCGACTGCAGTCTCTCCCGCTTTCTTTGCGGCCAGATCAGGTCCACCGGCTACCGGGAGATGCGCCCGTGAGGGCCGAACTTAGAACGAGCCCTTGATGCCGCAGGACCAGAGTGAGCCGTAGGTGGTGCGCTGGCGGAACTGGGCGTGCTCGGGCGTGCCCGGGCCGTAGATGCCGGTGTCGTTGGTGGCATCGCCGACGTTGCGGAGATTGACGAAGAGCGCGAAGCCCCGGCGGAGGAGAAGCTCACCCTGGAGATCGAGGAAGAGTTGTTTGGCCCCCCACGTGTACGTGCTGGCTTGGATACTGCGTCCGGTGAGCGGGGCTTGGCGGTTGAGGCCGCGGTAGTTCCAGTTGGCGCGAAGATTGAATTTCGCGCGCGTGAGGCTGAGGCCCCAGTTGTAGGTGCGGGGGACGAAGCCGGCGAAGTCAGCGGAGTCGTCGCCGGTGGCGCGGAGGGCGCTGGCGTTGGCGAAGACCTGCAGGCCACGCGCCCACGGGGGCAAAAAAGTGAGTGCTTGTTTGTAGTCGAACTCGAGGCCGCTCATGCGGACGGCGCCAGGCACGTTGCTTTGGGTGGAGACGTCGAAGCGGCCGTAGGTCGCGGCATCGAGACCGTAGAAGGACAGGAATTCCGGGGTGGCGGGGAAGACGGAGGCGCCGAAGAAATTTTCGAATTCGCGCTGAAATGCGCCGACCGAGAGCTGACCCACGCCCTCGAAATAATATTCGAGGCGCACCTTTACGGTCTGCGCGCTCCACGCCTTGATGGCGGCGTTGTTGACGGTGATGCGGTTGGTATTGGACGGGGCGGCGTCGGGGTCGGGGAGGGTGACACCGCCGGAGTATTGGTTGAAATTCGGGCGGCCGACGGAGGTGTAATAGGCGGCGCGGGCGATGAGATTTTCGCGGAGGTTGAAGCTCGCGTTGAGACTGGGGAAGAGACGGAGGTATTCTTTTTCGGCCTGGCCGGCGCGGGCGAGAAAAGTGAGCTGCGAGACGGCGAGGGCGTTGGTGACGGGGAAAATCAGGACGGGCGTGCCATTGGCGTTGCGGATGACCTGGCCGGCGGCGTTGCGCTGGTAGTTGCGCGTGGGATCGTTGAGCGGGCCCTCGGCATCGACGTTGGTTTGCTCGGCCCGGAGGCCCCCGACGAGTTTCAATCGGCGATTGAAAAGCGCGACATCGCCGCGGAGATAAGCGGAGGAGACGAGTTCTTCGGCCCGTTTCGAACTGGTGACCTCGGAGCGATAGAGGCTGTTGGGATCAGGGGTGAAATAGGCCGGGTTGGCTTGGTAAAGTGCGAACGCTTTTTCGGTGCTGACGTATTGAATCTGCGGAAAACCATACGGGGCGATGCGCTGGGAGAACACGTCGTCGAGGACGATGCTCGCGCGGTCGTCGCTCCCGGCGGCGGTGGGGCTCGTGCTGGCGCGGCCATCAGCGCCGACGAACGTGTAGGGCGGGGTGCTCTGGAAATCGTCGCGCATCGATTGGCGCACATCGAGGCCGGCTTTAAGGACGAGCGGGGTTCCGGCGAGATCGAAGTCACGGCGGAGATTGGCGTAGGCACTGCGCTTGACGTCGGTGGTGCGGCGGTAGGTGGCGTTGGCAGTGGAGAGGACGTAGTTGCTGAGGTTGTACGGATCGACGGGAGCGCCGGTCGTGCCGTCGGTGACGGTGATCAGGCCGGGGCGAAGATAAAAAATCCCGTCGAAGTTTACAGTGACGTTTTGGCGGGTGGAGGTGACGTTGTTAAGAAAGCCCTTGTCGGTGCTGCGGAAATGGAGTCGCTCGTTGGAGTAGCCGAGTCCGCTCTCTGCTTTCCAGATGGGGCCGTCGTGGCGATAGGTGAGGGTCGGCATGTATTTCGTGCGTTGGTGATTTCGCGAGGCGGAGGCGTTGCGGATCTCGCCGCGGCCGACCTGACCGTGGGTGGACGTCGTCGTGAAATCGCCGGGGGCGACGCGGTTCACAAAAAAGGAGAGCGTGCGCTGGTTGAGTGGCGACGCGAAGAACGTGAGCTCGGTGGAGAAGGAGAGGCGGTCGTTGCGGGAGAGTTTGTAGTCGACGGTCGCGGCGGCGGAGGTGCGTTCGGTGTGTTTGCCGCCGTCTTCGACGACGTAGTCAGTGAGGTAGGGTTTGTCGGGGGTCGTGTCGGGATACTGCGTGGCCGCGGTGGTAGCGGTGAGGCCGTTGGTGGCGGCACCGGCGCCGCGCCATGTGTTGGCGGTGCGGGCTTCCTCGGTGTATTGTTTGGTCATACCCCCGCTGAGCGTGAAGCCGAAGCGATCGTTGACGGGTTTGAGGTAAGAGAAATCGAAGCCGGGGTGAACCTTGCGGGTGTTAATCCAGCGTGGGCCGGGGGTCTTGCTGAAGAGGTGGCGGTCGTTGTCGCGCATCATCAGGAACACGCTGTAATTGAAAACGGGTTGGGAGCGGTCGAAGGCGCTGCGGGGAATCATGTTCACCGAGCCGGCGAGTGCGGAGCCTGGTGATTCGGGTGTCGGCGAGTGCAAGACCTCGAGGCGCGAGATGTTGTTCATCGATAGGGTGTGAAAATCCACGCTGCGCGCAGTGCCGCCACCGGCGACGCTGGAGACATCGAAGCCGCCGACGGTGATGGGCACGTATTCGGGGGGCACGCCGCCAATCGAGATTGAGCGCGCGGCGCCGCCGATGAAATCGATCGTGATGCCGGGAATATATTTCAGGAAATCGCCGGGATTGCTTTCGAGCACGCTGCCGAACTCATCGGCGGAGACGACGCTCTTGATGGAGGAGGCGAAGCGTTGCTCGTTGATGGCGATGGCTGCGGCGTCCATCTCCTTCGAGCTGGAGACGACGAACTGGTCCAGTTTCACGATCGAACCGTCTGGGGCAGGCGCGGGAGGGAGCGGGCTGGAGGAGAGACTGAAATCGCGCCGCGCAATCTCACGCGGGGCGACGGTGACGAGGGCGGTCTGTTGAGCTTGGCCCGTGAAGAACACCCGGACGCGGGCCGTGCCGGTCGGAACCTGAGTGAGGCGAAAGAGGCCGCTGGAGTCGGTGAAGGTCTCGAGCGTCGTGCTTTCGACGGTGACGCGGGCGCGCTCGACGGGATCGCCGGTGCGGAGGTGGGTGACGCGGCCCTCGATGATACCGGTGGCGGCTGATTGCGCCACGGCGGAAACGGCGACGAAGGGGAGCGCGAGCGACGTGAAGCGGACGCTGGGCGTCAGCAGGCAGGCGATCGCGAAGACGGAGCAGAGCGAAGACTTCATGGGAGGGTGGACCGTGGGGCGGAGGGCGTGGAGGTCACGCTCCTAATGAGCCGAAAGGTTACAGCGCGGTGAATTTTTCAAGCGAGTGCGGGGGCGTTTGTGGCTTTCCAAGGGCGGGGCCGCGTTGATGCTGGTTGCACCATGAAACTCATTCACGAGATGCAGCGCCTCGCTTCGCCGGCACCGAAACCGCAATCGCTCGCGTGGGATGGAGTGACGCTCTGGATGGGCTCGCGCGAGACGAAGCGGATTTACGGGATCGATCCGACGACGTGGGCGGTGGGCGCGGAGTTTACGGCCCCGGGGACGCCGTATGGATTGGCGGCCGTGGGCAACGAGCTGCGCGTGTTGTGCAGCGAGGGGGCCGCGGACAACCGCGTCGTGCGGCGCTTGGTGCCGGGAAAGGGCTTTGATGCGACATGGGGTTGGCCCTGTCCGGACGATACCGGTTCACAACTTAGCTACGACGGGCAACGCCTGCACGTGAGCCAATGGTATCCCAAAAAAGTGATCGCGCTGGGCGCGGACGGAAAAATGGAGCGCGTGATTGGTGTGCCGCACGGGATTTGCGGGCAGGTGTTTGTCGACGGAGTGCTCTACCTCGTGACGACGGATGCGGAGGAGACGAACGAGTATTGGCTCACGCGGGTCGACGTGAAGTCCGCGGGATCGGGTGAGGCGAAGTGCGAGGACGTGGCGCGGATTCCGTTTCAAGCGCGGGCATTGGCGTGGGACGGCGCGAAGTTTTGGACGAACCACCGCGAGCAGAACGAGATTGTGGCGTTTGCGCGGGTGGGGTGAGGGCGGGGCCGCGGGTGAGTGAACCACTCAACGCGTTTGCGAGGATCTCCTTGAGGTGGGCTTGTTGTGAGGGGGCCCGCGCTGGTTGGCACGGGGCTTGAGCTGGTGGAGCATCCTGACGGGCATGCGTAGTGATATCGTCGCGGAACTAGACTGGAGATTCGGGGAATTGGCTGCGTGGGCGGTGGGCCAATCGACGTTGGCTCCGCCGGTCGCGGGCATGTCCGTCATAGCGGCGGTGGGGCGCTGCACCTCCCTCTGGCGGTCAAGTTGCAGGCGAAATGGGATAGCGTGATGGGCGTGACGCCGGAGCACGGCTGAGGAAAACGGGCACGGCGGCAGGAAGACCGCGGGTCCGGCGGATCAAAGGGCTTCGTAGCCTTTGACGGCAGGAGCGGGAGTGGGCGGTGGCGGGGTGAGGCCGTGGGCGCGGAGGACTTCGTGGAAGGCGGCGATGGTGGAGAAACCGGGTTTGAAATTTCCGTAGCGGTGGCCTTCGGCGATCATCAGCGGGGTCCAGTTTTTTTTATTTTTCGTGTTCCAGACGTCGAGCTTCGCGCCCTTGGCGTCGAGGAGCTTGATGACCTTCGGGAAATTGGCGAAGGCGGCCCCGTGCATCGCGGTATCGCCGATGGCCGAGACGGTGTTGAGGTCGGCACCGATACTCAGCAGGTAAGTGACCGCTTCGACGGCTTCGTCTTCGGTGCCGGCTTCTTCCTCGACGGCGCGCGTGCCGAGGCCGGCGGCGGCCATGAGGGGGGTGATGCCATCGACGTTGGTGAGCGTGGGATCGGCGCCGAGGGCGAGGAGGAGTTTGAGGTAGGGCGTGTCGGCGGTGTCGGCGGCCAAGAGGAAGGGGGTGGCGCCTTTGCGATTGATGCGACCGCCACCGGAGGGGCCGCCGGTGAGGCGGAGGTTTACGTCGGCGCCCTTGGCGACGAGATGACGGATGAGGTCTTCGCTCGTGTAGAGGCCAGAGCCGTCGGGGACGGGCTGGCCGTCGTCTTCGCCGCTGTCGGGTTTGCGGACCCAAGTGAGGACGTGGAGGGGCGCGAAGCCGGAGCGAAGGTCGTTGGGATTGGCGCCGAGATCGAGGAGCTGGGCGGCGAGTTCGAAATGACCGTTTTCGATGGCGATGATGAGGGCGGTGGTGCCGGGGCGGGGTTGTTTGTTGGTGACCTTTTTCGCGGGAGCGGTGGGCTCGTTGAGGTCGACGCCGGCTGTGAGCAGCGAACGAATGACGGCGGCGTGGCCCCGTCGGGCGGCGAAGAGGAGAGGCGTGAAACCGGTGTCGACGGGTTTGCGGAAATCAGCGTGAGCGGTGATGAGTGCGGCGACGACGTCAGCGTGGCCTTCGTGGGCGGCCCACATGAGGGCGGTTTGGCCGCCGGTGGGGAGTTTGTCGTCGACGCGGGCGCCGCGGGCGAGGAGGGCTTGGACGGCGGCGAGGCGGCCGGTGCGCGCCGCGGTCATAAGGGGCGTCTCGCCGCCGCGGAGGGCGAAGTTGGCATCGGCGCCGGCGTCGAGGAGCAGTGTGACGAGAGGGGCGGAGCCGTTGGTGCAGGCGAGGGAGAGCGGGGTGACGCCGTAGCGGTTTTGGACGTTGGGATTGGCGCGGGAGGCGAGGAGGGATTTGGCAGTGGGGAGGTCGTCGTGACGCGCGGCCCAGTGGAGGGCGGTGGTGCCGTCGGGTTGCGGGGCGTCGATGGCGGAGTCGGCGAGCAAAGTGCGGATCGCGGTGGCGTCGCGTTGTTCGACGGCGTCGGCGAGGGGGGCCGCAGCGTGGGCGTGGAAGGTAAAGCCGATCGCGAGCAGGAGTGAACTCCGCAGGCACGAATTCACTGAGAAAGGGTGGGGTGGGCTCGCTTTCTGCGTCTCGGTATCTTGGTGGTTCATGACGGAATTTTTTTACTGCGAGTTGAGTCGGTCAGACGCGAACGCCCGTAGTCCGAGTGACGGCGGCAGGAAGGCCGGGGTGGGTTTGCAATGGGTGCCGCGGTGTCGCGGGGCCGCGGTGATTCATAGAGCTACGTGAGACAAAAGCATCACGATCACGTGGAGCCGATACGGACCCTCACACCGTCAGCGGGCGGAAGAGGTCGGTTACTTTGCCGGTGCTGTCAGCGAAGGTGTCGATGTTGACGCCGGCTTTATCGAGGAGGGTGAGATGGAGATTTGCGAGGGGGACGGGCTCTTGGTAGGTGAGGTGGCGGTTGCCCTTGATCCCGAACGCGCGGCCGCCGGCGACAATCGTGGGGAGGTTCGTGTGGTCGTGGACGTTGGGGTTGCCGATGCCGGAGCCATAGAGGAGCATCGTGTGATCGAGGAGGGTGCCTTCGCCGTCGGGCGTGGCTTTCAGGCGCTCCAAATAGTAGGCGAACAGCGAGACGTGGAAGGCGTTGATTTTCGCCATGCGGGCGATTTTTTCCGGGTCATTGCCGTGGTGGGACAGCGGGTGATGCGGATCGGCGACGCCGGTCTCGGCGGCGTAGGTGCGGTTGCTGGTCTCGCGGGCGAGTTGGAAGGTGATGACGCGCGTGATGTCGCCTTGGAAGGCGAGGACCTGGAGGTCGAGCATGAGCTTCGCGTGATCGGTGTAGGCGGCGGGGACGCCGAGGGGGCGATCGAGGTCGGCGGGGAGATTGTTCTTGGCGACGTCGGACTCGGCTTTTTGGATACGACGTTCGACCTCGCGGACGGTGTCGAGGTATTCGCTGACTTTGGCTTGATCGGCGGGGCCGAGGCGGCGTTTGAGGCTGGCAATATCTTCGGTCACCCAGTCGAGGAGGCTGGCGCGTTTGCGGAGGGCGGCGCGGCGTTCGGCGACGCTGCCGCCCTCGCCGAAGAGGCGTTCGAAGACGACACGCGGGTGGGCTTCGTAAGGGAGGGGGGTCGTGGGGGAAGACCAGGAGAGATTGTTTTGGTAAACGCAGGCGTAGCCGTTGTCGCACTGGCCGGTGGTTTGGAGCATGTCCATCGCGAGTTCGAGCGAGGGGAGCTGGGTGGCCTGGCCGATCTGTTGGGCAGCGAGTTGGTCGGCGGTGGTGGCGAGGCAATAGTCGTTGCTCTCGGTGTGCTTGGCTTTAGCGGCGCTGAGGAAGGAGGAGTTGGAGGTGGCGTGCGAGCCGGGGTAGGCGTTGCGCAGCTCCATGTTCGTGAGAACGGTGAGCTGGTCGCGGTGGGGCGCGAGGGATTCGAGGATCGGCGAGAGGGTGGAGAGGGTGCCGTCGGTGGCGGTGGGGGTCCAACGCGATTGGTCGCAGCCCATGGGCATGAAGACATAGCCGAGCCGGCGGGTGGGTTTGGCGGCGGTGAGCGTGGCCGCGGTGGCGGCGGGGATCATCGCGTCGAGGAGCGGGAGCGAGAGCGAGGCGCCCATGCCACGGAGGAAGGTGCGACGGGGGAGGGACTGGCGGGTGAGGAAGGAGCTCATGGGGGGAGGGGGGAAAGTGAACGTGAACGGGTTAGGGTGAGGGTGAGGGAACCGCTGATTTACGCTGATTCTTCGGAGGCGGGAGGGCGGTGGACGTTTGCGGGTTTCGCCTAATCGGCGAAGTTCGAACGGCGCTGGGAAGCGGCACAAACACAAAGGGGGGCGATCATGGGGTTTGGCGCATTTGGAACGGGACGCTGTTGACGATGCCGAGAACGACAGACGAGAAGCGGTAGTGGTCGGAATGGGCGTGGCGGACGACGGCGCGGAGGGCGGGGGCGTCGGTGGGGGTGGTGCCGCGGCCGAGGGCGAAGGTGAGGAGTTTTTCGGCGAAGGTCCCGGCGAAGAGTTCGGGGCGGAGGAGGAGGGCGCGTTCGAGGCCGGCGACGCCATTAAACGTACTGCCGTCGGCGAGGCCGCCGCTAGCGTCGACTTTTTGGTGGTCTTCCTCGGTGCGCCAACGGCCGACGGCGTCGAAATTTTCGAGGGCGAAACCGACGGGGTCCATCACGTCGTGACAACTGGCGCAGGCGGGATTTTCGCGGTGTTTGGTGAGGCGCTGGCGGATGGGGAGCGAGGCGGAGACGATGTTGTCGTCGAGGGAAGGAACGTTCGGGGGAGGAGGCGGGGGCGGCTCGCCGGCGAGGTTGGCGAGAATCCAGTGCCCGCGAATCACGGGCGATGTGCGGGTCGCGTAGGACGTGACGGTGAGGATGCTCCCGTGACGGAGGAGGCCGCCGCGCTGGCGCTGCGGATCGTCGGCGAAGGAGACGCGGCGGAACTGGCTGCCGAAGACGTGCGGCACACCGTAGTGTTTGGCGAGGCGTTCATCGAGGAAGGTGTAGTCGGCGCTCAGGAGCTCGGTGATCGGGCGATCGGCGCGAATGATGTGCTCGAAGAACACTTCGGTCTCGCGGCGCATCGACTGACGGAGGTTTTCATCGAAGTCGATGAACCGGCGCGCATCGGGCGTGACGGCGGCGAGGCCGCGGAGATGAAGCCATTGCGCGGCGAAATTATTGACGAGATTTTTTGCACGATCGTCGGCCAACATGCGGCGGACGTGGGCGTCGAGTTTCTCGGGCTGGCGCAGTTCACCGCGCTCGGCGGTGGCGAGGAGGGCGTCGTCGGGGATGCTGCCCCAGAGGAAAAACGAGAGGCGTGAGGCGAGTTCGACGTCGCTGACGCGGTAGGCGGTGCCGGGAGCGAGGCCCGCGGGATCGGCCTCGATGCGGAAGAGGAATTGCGGGCTGACGAGAATGGCGCTGACGGCGTTTTCGATGCCGGCTTCGAAGCTCGCGGACGCGAGTGAGTCGGCGGTTTGCGGTGGGGACTTTAAGGATACGGATGAGGAAGCGGCGAGAAATTCGTCGCGTCCCTCGCGGAAGAACTGGAGGGGTTTGCGAAGATCTTCGTCTGTGATCGGGCGGCGGTAGGCGCGGCGGAGGATGCGGGCGAGGATTTGGCGGGCGCGGGAATCTTCCGAGGTGGCCGAGGCGGAGGGGGTGACGGCGGAAGAAGGAGAGAGGGAGAGAGGGGGAGAGGGGGAGCGGGAGCCGAAGATGAGGCGGCGGCTCGGGGTGTCGCCGGCGCCCTTGGCGTCGAAGGGGCCGGTGATGGTGACTTGGAAGACGCTCGGCGCGGTGCGCGGGTGGCGGTGCATGTTGAACTGCGAGGCGAGCGGGGCGCGCTCGTTCTCGAGGACGGGGGAAGGATCCTTGGGGAAGGTCACGCCGAGCGTGTGTTGGCCGGCTTTGACGGGGAAACGGAAGGAGAGGTGTTGATCGACGGCCTCGGCATTTTTGTCGGCGCCGGGCGGCTTGACCGTGGCGAGGGCGATGCGATCGCGGTCGACGAGGAGCTCGATATCGTGCGGGCGCTTGAGGCCCTCGACTTGCTCGTTGCGGTCGCGCTGGAGGCGGACCTGGACCTGATAATCGCCGTCACGGGGAAACAGATACGGGATCGAGATGCCGCCGCGGGTGCCGAGCGGTAGACCCTCGACGTGCCCCTCCTGCGTGACGTCGGGGCGGACGCGAAAGGTATCGCCGCCGGGGGATTTGCTGGGTGTGCCGACGGCGAGACGGGCGATCTTCGTCGCGGCGGAAACGTAGCGGTCGAGCAGCGTGGGCGAGAGGTTGCCGACGGCGACGTTGTCGAAACCGTGGCTCGGCTCGTCGTTGGGGAGCAGCGCGGTGGCGTCAATGGAAACGCCGAGGAGATCGCGGATGGTGTTTTGGTATTCGGTGCGATTGAGGCGGCGAAAGGTGTCGGTGCGGCCGGGGTTGGGCGCGGCGGCGGCCAGGCGGTCGAGGGCGGCTTGGAGTTCGGAGACGGCGGTGACGTAAGCGGGCGCGGCTGGGCGATCTTCGCCGACGGGAGGCATCTGGCGGTGGTCGAGCTTGCGGATGACTTTTTCCCAGAGCGCGGGATCGCGGGCGAGGTGAGCGGGATTCTGAACGTCGAGGCCTTCGAGGGAGAGGTTGCCCTTTTTCGTCGTGGAGTCGTGGCAGTCGACGCAATAGGCGCTGAGGAGTGACGAGGCGGAATCGACCTGCGTGGCGAGCTGGGGCGTCTTTTTGGTGGGTGCGGCTGCTGCCAAGACGGCGGAGGGGCAAACGATGCCCAAGAGGCAGGTTGCTGCAAGCAGCGCGGGCGCGAGCGAGCGGAGGCGGAACGATGGGAGCAAGGGCCGGGGCATGAGGTGAGCGATGGGGGCGGTCGATCGGTTTGGTGGAGGCGAGACGCCGGAGAGGGTAAAAGAGACCGAGTCGGGCGGGAGATCAAACGACAAGGTGGGTTTCTGCGGCACCGCGCAGGGCGGGTTGACTAGGCTGGGGTGATCGGCGGGCGGGGAGCGGATTCCGGCCAGACCGACCGCACCGCCCACGCGACGCCGAGGGTGACGAGGGTGCCGATGAGGGTGAACCACGGCCAAAAAACTTCGGCGCCGAAGGTGGCGGTCCACCAGGGTTTCAGGGCGGGAATGTTGGCGGGCCAATAGATAACATTCATGACGACGAGGGAGGCGGTCATGCCGACCATCGTGGCGCGGGCACCGAGACGTTTCCAGAAAAGGGCGATGATGAGTGAACCGAGGAGGGCGCCGGCGGTGAGGCCGCGGAGGGAGAAGGCGGCGTTGAGGACGAAGGTGACTTCGCGGGTGAGCCACGCGGTGCCGACGAGCACGGTGGCCCAGAAGACGGTCGAATATTTGCTGAACTTGAGGAAGTAATCCTCGTCGCGGCCCTTCACGATTTGTTTCACGAAATCCATGGTGGAGACAGAGGCGAGGGAGGTGATCGCGGAGCTGATTGAGGACATCGCGGCGGAGAGAATCGCGACGATGAGGAAGCCCTTCAGGATATGGGGCACCTCGGTCATCATGAAGATCGGGAAAATAAAATCGTTGGACTTGATGCCGGGGCGCGCCTCGGGGAGCGGGATTTGAAACGGGTGGCCGGTGCCGGTGTAGAAAACCCAGAGCAGCACGCCCACGAGGAGAAAAATGAGGAAGAGGGGGAAGATGAGGACGGCACTGAGGGCGAGGGCCTTGCGGCCATCGGCGACGTCGCGGCAGGCGAGGACGCGCTGGACGATGAGTTGTTCGGCGCCGTGGGTGGAGAGGACCATTACGGTGCCGCCGATGACGCCCATCCAGATGTTGAAGGGCGCGGAGAACGTGAAGTGGGTGTTGAGCCAGGCGAGTTTGCCGGCTTCGCCGGCGATCTTCAGCGCGGAAGACCAACCGCCATCGATGAGGCTCGGGATATAGAGGAGAGCGAAGACACCACCGAGGAGGAAGAGGCCGAACTGCACGGCGTCAGTCCAAATGACAGCTTTCACGCCGCCGATGTAGGTGTAGAGCAATGACAGGCCGACGAAGAGGATAATGGCACCGAGGATCGGGTCGACGAGACCACCGAGGCTGCAAACGGATTCGCCGAGGAGGAGACGGATGGGAATGCAAGCGACGTAGACGCGGACGCCGGCGGCCATCGTTTCGAGGAAGAGGAAAAATGCGGCGGCGAGACGCCGGGGGGCGACGCCGAGGTTTTGTTCGAGGAGCTGATAGGGAGAATAAATTTCGCCCTTCAGGTAGTGTGGGACCATGACGACGGCCAAGATGACGCGAGCGATCACGTAGCCGACGATCATCTGGATGAACATGATGTTGGAGCCGTAGGCGATGGCGGGGACGCCGATGATGGTGAGTGCGCTGGTTTCGGCTGCGACGATCGAGACGCCGATGCCCCACCACGGGATGTTGCGGCTGCCGAGGAAGTAGTCGCGGGTGTTGCGCTGGTCTTTGCCGAACCAGATACCGAGGCCGATAATGCCGCCAAGGTAGGCGATGATGACGAGCCAGTCGGCGAAATTGAAGTAGCTGTTCATGCGAAGGTACGGGAGTGGAGGTGGGAAGAAGGGGGGCGTGGGAAAGGAATGACTAATGACTAAGGGCCAAGCGTGCGGGGCGTGGGATTACCACGGGAAGGAGTTGGCGTGGTGGCGAGGAGATTTCGGTGGGAGAGGGCGGGATCAGGGGGCGAGGGAATGTTCAATCGGGTGTAGACGCGTTTTCGGGGGTGTGTAAGGTAGAGATGAACATCATGAAAATTGAGACCTTACTCGCTGATCAGAAGCTCGCGTTGAAAAACGGCGGGGAGCTGGAGCTGTTTTGGATTGGTGTCGGCAGTGCGGCCTCGAAGAAGAGCGGGCAGAGTAATTTTCTCATCATCAAGGGCGATGCTCATTTGCTGGTCGACTTGGGGACGTTGGGCCCGCTTGCGCTGTCTCAGACGGCGCGTTTGGCGCCGATGGATATCGGGAATATCCTGCCCACGCACTCGCACGCCGACCACATTGGCGGCATGGAGGAAATGTTCCTCGCGTGGCGCTATGGCAGCGTGAAGAACGGCGGGCCCAAGCCGAAGTGTATCATCAACGAGCAGTACCAAGAAATGCTTTGGGACCGTTCGTTGCGGGGTGGATTGGGGTGGAATGAAGGGGCTGATCGGGGGCAGCTCCTGGCGTTTACCGACTACTGCGACGTGGTGCGGCCGACTTGGAAAATGCAGCAACCACGGGAAATTTGGACGATTGATTTCGAAGGTATCCGGCTGGAGATGTTTCGCACGAAACACGTGCCGGAAACGGCGACCGACTGGCAGTCGAGTTTGCTGTGCTTCGGTTTGATGATCGACGGGCGGGTCTTGGTCTCGGGTGATACGCGGTTCGACCGGGATTTGCTCGACCTCTACGCGGACCGGGCGGAAGTGATTTTTCACGACGTGCAGTTTTTCTCGGGAGCGGTGCACACGCCGCTGTCCGACTTGAAGGCACTCCCGGTGAAGTGGAAGGAGAAGATGCATCTCTACCATTACGCGGACAACTACGAGACGCAGGACATCGCGGGGTTTGCCGGTTGGACGCAACGCGCGGTGCGTTATATTTTTTGAGTAAGGGTGGGGCGGTGAGCGCGTGGCCTGCGCTGGCTCAGCGGTGGACGCAAAAAGGGCGGCCGAAGGGGCCGCCCGGTGAAAAGAAAAAACGGGAACGAAGGGATTAGTTCGTAACGTCGAACGTGGTGCTCGAATCGCGAACGGGGATGTACAGCTTATACCAGTCTTTTTGGGCGGGACTGTCGGTGTAGGCTTTGAGGGCGGCCTCGTCGGCGAATTCCATCACGATGGCGTGGGTCTTGCCGCCCTGCACCTTAATGGCGCGGGTCCAGACGCGGGTGATGCCCTTGTAGGCCGCCGGGAGGGCTTTGACGCCGTCGAGAGCGGCCTTGATCTGCTCTGGCTTGGCGTCGGCCTTGAAGGAGACGGTGACCACGTGGATCACGGATTTTGGAGCCGTGTCGGCGGCGGTGAGGGGCGCAGCGGCGAACGCGAGCAGGCCGGCGGTGGCGAGGGAGAGGACGAATTTTTTCATAGGGTTAGGGAGGGAGGATGGTGCCGGAGGACCGGCGGTTCGGCGTGGAGTAAATTCACGTTGTCGGAAATGTCCAATGGTTCGGACGGGAGAATCGATTGCACCGGAGCGAAGGGTTGATCACGGTCGCGGCCAATCCTTTCCTGGCATGACCCCAACCTCTCCATGGTTTAGCACCTTCAGCGTGATGGTCTTGGTCGCGCTCGGGGTCCCGCGAAGTGAGGCGCAGCCGAAACTGACGGCGCCGGTACCGTCGGTGCAGACGGTGGGAGAACTCCAGGCGCGGTTGGAAGCGCATGTCACGCAAGCGCGATTTAGCGGCGGGCTCTGGGGAGTGAAAGTTGTCTCGCTCGATTCGGGGCGGACGCTGTTTGAACACCACGCCGACCGGCTGATGAGCCCGGCGTCGAACACGAAACTCTATACGGGAGCGCTCGCGCTGGACGTGCTCGGCGGGGGCTATCGCATCGTGACACCCATTTTTGCGGCGACGAAACCAGACCGAGCGGGCGTGGTGCAGGGCGATGTAATCGTGAGTGGTCGGGGTGATCCGACTTGGAAAACGCGCGGTGCGGCTGGGGCTGCGGGCAAGGATTTCTGGAGCACGTTCGAGCCCTTCGTAGCCGTGCTGGAAAAGGCAGGTGTGCGGCGGGTGACGGGCGACCTTGTGGCGGACGCGACCTGGTGGCGCGGGGTGCCGCAGGGTGCGGGCTGGACGGCGAATGATTTGAATGACTCCTACGGCGCGGAGATTTCCGCGATTTCGCTGGAGGATAATTATGCGGAGTTGCGACTGAGCCCCGGCGCGCAAGCGGGCGATCGCTGTTCGTTTACGCTCGTGCAGCCGCAGACCGGACTGGTGATCGATAACCGGGTGACGACGGTGGCCAAGGGTGGGAAACGCGCGATCGAGGCCACGCGTGTCATGGGGGAAAACGTGGTGCACGTTTTCGGCGAGCTGCCGGCGGGCGACCAGGACGAGGTGGTGAATCTGCCGGTGCCGCGGCCGGCGAACTGGTTTGCAGCGGCTTTGCGGGCAGCGTTGGCGAACCGCGGCATCGTCGTCGAAGGCGGCGCACGGAGCGTGCGTTGGCCAGAGGCGTCGCCGGTGGGGGCGACGAGTTTTCAGTTGGGCGAGATCGTGTCGCCGCCGATGCGGGAGTTGGTCGCGGCGTTCATGAAACCGTCGCAGAATTTGGAGACGGATCTGATTTTTGCGCAGGTAGGTGAAGTGCGGCGGTCCGCGGATGCACCGGCGCGGCGCACGACGGAGGAGAGCGCGGTGCTGGTGCTCGGCGAGTTCCTGAAGGCGCACGGGTTGCCGGTGAGCGAGGTGCGCTTTGAGGAAGGCTCGGGGCTTTCGCGCAACAATCTGACGACGGCGAACGCGACGGTGGCGCTGTTGCAATTGATGTCCACGCACCGGGAGGCGAGCGCCTTCGGGGATGCTTTGCCGATCGCGGGCGTGGACGGGACGCTGCGGCGGCGGTTGAAGGGTACGGTGGCGGAAGGGAACGTGCGGGCGAAGACGGGGACGCTGCGTTACGCGCATTCACTTTCCGGTTACGTGACGACGGCGGCGGGGGAGCGTTTGGCGTTCAGTCTCATGGTGAATCGGGTGACGGTGCAGCCTGGGAGCAGTGTGTCGGCCGAGTTAGACGAAGTCGCGGTGTGGCTGGCGGGGTTGGCGGGACGGAGTGAAGGGGCGGGGAGGTAGTGGGCCGGTGGTGGAGGCCGGCGGGGCCAGCGGGCGGGCAACCTGCCTTTTTTGGGCGCAAAAAAAGCCGCGCGGTGAGGCGCGGCTTGGAAGGCGACAGCGGGCGGTGACGGCTTAGTCGCGGCCGCGGAGATTCATGAGGAGGCGGAGGATCGAGATGTAGAGCCAGATCAGACCCACCAAGAGACTGAAGGCGAAGTGCCAGCCCTGTTTGGCATCGGCACCCTGTTCAATGGATTCTTCGATGGCGGCAAAATCGATCACGAAGCAGAGGGAAGCGACGACGACGATCACCGCGCTGATGCCGATGGCCATCCCGGAAGAACCGCGGATCAGGCCGAGTTCGGTGCCAAAGAGGCCGGCGACGAGATCGACGAGGTAGAGTGCCATAATACCGAGCATGGCAGCGGTGATGACCTTCACGAAGACCGGCGTCGCGCGCAGGACTTTCATGGAGTAGAGCCACAGGACGATCGAGAAGCAGGCACCGGTGCCGGTGACGGCTTGGAAGGCGATCCCCGGGAATTTCTGGTTGGCGAAATAGCTGATGGTGCCGAGCGCGAGGCCTTGGGCGACCGCGTAACTTCCGATGAGCAGCGGGTTGGTGGCACGCGTGAAGATGATGACGAGCGCGAGCACGAGGCCGACGATGGTGCCGACGAGGCCGGCGCCGACGGGCAACTCGCCGCTCTCGAGGCCGCGCCACGTGAGCGCGAACGTGATACCGGTCGCGAGGAGGAGCGCGCCCGTGCGATGGATCACGCCGTTAAACGTGAGCGTGTCGCCCGTGATGCTCTCATTGGACAGGCGCCGGATGGTGGGATTGGCTTCGAACATAATAAATAAGGGTTAAGTTTATTCGATAAGGAACGAGCCGTTGGGCGCGCGTCAAGGCGGCAGGAGAGAAGTCGCAAGCGAGTAATTGGGCGACCGGGCTCGGTGGCAGGTGCGGCGTCGCGGCAGGGGCGATTGACATTCGCAGCGGTGCGGACTTCGTCGCGCGGACACAATCCGCTATGTCCCTTTGCGACCTGACCATAGGCTTCGATGCCGACGACACGCTCTGGCACAATGAAGTTTATTTCGAGCGCGTCCATGAGCGTTACCGAGCGTTGCTGGTGCACTATCACGATGCGGCGACGGTGAATCTCACGCTCTTCGCGACGGAGATGCGCAACCTGCCGCTCTACGGCTACGGGGTGAAGAGTTTCACGCTTTCGGCGATCGAGACGGCGGTGGAGTTAACGCAGGGGAAAATCAGCGCGGAGGAAATCCGCCAGCTGATTGTGCTGGGACAGGAGATGTTAGCGGAGCCGGTGGAATTGCTGGACGGCGTGGCGGAGACGCTGGCGGAACTCGCGGGGGCGTATCGTTTGCTCGTGATTACGAAAGGCGATTTGCACCATCAAGAGCGCAAACTGGCGGGCTCCGGCCTCGCGGCGCATTTCCGGCACGTCGAGATTGTGTCCGAGAAAGACGAAGGCACCTATGAGGCGATCTGGCGTCGGCGGGGGATCGAGGCGCGCCGGTTTTTGATGGTCGGTAACTCGCTGAAGTCAGATATTGTGCCGGTGTTGGCGCTGGGTGGGGCGGGGGTGCATGTGCCGTATCACCTGACGTGGGCGGCGGAGCAGGTAGAAAAAACTCCGGAGGCCGGCGCGGATTTTTTTCAAATCGAAATGCTGCGGGAGTTGCCGGCGGTGGTGCGGACGTGGGCGGCGGGGCGGACAGCCTAACCGGCCGCCGCAGGGAGCGCGGCCAGGAAAAATCGGCTGTGAGGAGGCCCTACTTGGAGAAGGCGTCGACGATTACCTTGGCGACCGTGTGGATAATGGTGCGCTCGTGAGCGTGATCGGTCGTGAAAACGACGAGGAGGAATTTGGGGCCGTGGGGGAGCTCGATGTAGGCGGCGTCGTGGCGGGTCTGGCTCGTCCAGCCGGCCTTCGACCAGAGCTTCGCGCCGGTGGGGAGGATGGGGCCGGTGAATGTGGCTTGGTTGTCGGGATCGGGGTCTTTCGTCGTGAGGTCGCGGGCGAGGAGCGTCATCATTTCGGCACTACGCGCGGCGGTGACGCATTGGCCCGTGGCGATCTCGGTGAAGAGACGCGCGGTCGCGGCGGTGGTGAGCATGTTGCGCTTGGGCTCGAAGAGGCGGATGGCCTGCGACTCGCGGCCGTAGGGACCGTCGCTCCAAGGTTTTTTGTGGGCGAAGACACCGGTGTAGCCGAGGGAGGCGAAGTAGTGCGTGACGGCGTTGCGGCGGTCGAACCATGTCTTGATGTCGGCGTCGGAGAGTTCGGGGCCGCTGTGCGTGCCGGTAAGGACGTCGATGACGTAGTGGGTGGCGTCGTTGGAGGAGTCGACGATCATGTCTTTCATCGCGCGACGCAGCTCGGGTGTGTCCTTGAGTTTGCCGGCTTCCATCCAGCGGTGGGCGGCGGCGAGGTAGAAAAGTTTAATGACGCTGGCGGGGTAGATTTGGACATCGCCGCGGTAGCTGGCGCGGGGAGCGGAGTCGGCGGAAGACGCGGAAGACGCGGAAGACTTGAGGGTGGAGAGATCGACGAGGGTGATCGCGAGCTGAGTGGGGAGGAGTTTTTGTGGCGCGTATTTTTCGAGGGCGGTTTGGGCGGCGCGGTCGACGAGCGGCTGGAGCGCGGGAGAGTGGGCGTGGAGGGAAGACACGGTGGAGAAGAAAGCGACAAGGGCGAGCGCGGCGAGGCGGGGGAGGGGGAAGGGGCGCGTCATCGGGTGGGAGAACGAGAACGATTAGGGGACGGGAGGGAGGACGACTTCGCCGGTGGCGAGCTTGCCCATGACGCGGGCGGTGAGGCGGGCGCGGTCGAGGAGGCTGCCGAGACGGACAAATTCGTCCGCGCTGTGGAGGCGATCGCCGATGGGGCCGAGGGCATCGAGGTTCGGCAGGCCGGCGGCGGCGAGGTTGTTGCCGTCGCTGGCACCGCCGGTGTGGACGGACTTAAAGGGCGCGAGACCGAGTTCGAGGGCGGCGCGTTGATACGCGTCGAGGGCGGCGTCTTCGACGGCCCCGCTTTCTTTGGGTGGACGGTTGAAGGCGCCGGTGATTTCGAGACGGAATCCGTCGCGGGC
>CANIJN010000089.1 GCA_947467625.1 Opitutia bacterium
GGAAGTCGCACCCCTGACGCCTGCCGACGTTCCAAATCCACCAACAGCTTCCCGCCCGCCGATCCGCGTTGGTCACTCAGATTTCCCTCAGCCTCCTGCACATTTTCGAGGCCCTGCTCCGAGGCCTCCGTTCAGGGCGGCGTCGAAGTCGGTCGCGAGCCCCGTCATCCTTCGCTTTCCTCTTTCGCGTATTCGTTCGCTCCGGCCGACCCGCCGCTCGGAGCCGGAGCCCTGACGAATGGGAACGTTCAAGAGTAAGAAAAAAGATTGGCGGGACGACTCTGCCCCCGCCCGAGGCCTCTTGGCGCACGCCATGATCCACGTCCCTTGACACGCTCTCGTTTCCACGCCTCGTTTTTCGCCGTGTCCCGTCTCCGCCGCCTCATTGCGCTCGTACTCCTGGCCCTCTGGTTGCCGGCGACCCTGCACTGCGCGTTGGAGGAAGCCGGGTTGGAAATCGCTTTCGTCTGTCACGATCATGACGACGATCACGCCCATCATCACGCACCCCCAGCCCACACCGGCGCTCACTGCGACGACGCCTGTCACACCCTCGAAGGCGCCGCGATCAAGACCGTGTCCGCCACCAAACTCGTCGGCCAGCCGACTCCTTTCCTGATCGCCCGGCTGCCCGACCCGCCGGAGATCCCCGCAGACCACGTCTGCCCCGAGCGCACCGATGCGCCCGATGAATTGGGCCGCGCTTGGCAATTTTCCACGCGCGCCGCGCCGCCCGCGCGCGCGCCTTCCGCTTCGGTTTAACGCGCTCGCCCAGCGAGCCGTCTGCTTCTTGTCCGCGCGTGCTCGCGCGGCTCCACTGCGTCGTGCGTGTTCCCGCACCCGCCTGCTCAGGATCCCCCGTCTGCGTCCTTCTCCCATGCGACCTTCCTCCCTCCTTCTCCTTATCTTCGTCTCTGCCTCGTTGCACGCCGCTACCGAGTCCCCGCTCACACTCACCGATGCCCTCGCGCGCGTCGAAGCCGGCCACCCGTTTCTCCGCACCCGCGACGCCGAGTCCCGCCTCGCCGCCGCACGCTCCGCCTCCGCCGCCGCGCGCCCCGCCGCGGAAATCTCCCTCCAGCTCGAAAACGCCCTCGGCACCGGCGCACTCAGCGCCGCCCGCAGTCTCGAAACCACCCTCCAACTCAGCCGCGCCCTCGATCTCGCCGACCGCCGCTCCGCGCGCACCACCGTCGCCACCGCCCGCAACGACGCCGAACTCCTCGCGTGGGAAGAACGCCGCCGTGAACTCCACGCTGAGGCCGCCTGCCGCTTTATCCGCGTCGTCGCCGCCCAAGCCGCCCTCGCCACCGCGCGCGACGCCGCCGCTCTCGCCCGCCGCACCACCGACGCCGTCAACGCGCAAGCCCGCGCTCACGGCGCGCTCCCGGCCGATACCGCCCGCGCCCGCCTCGCACTCGCCGAGGCCACCCTCGAAAGCGAACACGCCGAACACCTCCTGCTCTCCGCCCGTCACTCCCTCGCTTCGCTCTGGGGCGCACCCACGCCGGATTTTGCCCACGCCATCGCGGACCTCACCACGCTCCCCGCCGCCGCACCCTACGAGACGCTCGTCGTCCGCCTCAACGCCACGCCCGCCACAGCCCGCTACGCCGCCCTCACCCGTTGGCGCGACGCCCAAGAGCGTCTCGCCCGCCGCGAGGCCGAGCGCGGCGAAGTCCGCTGGTCCGCCGGCCTCCGCCGCGTCGAAACCACCGATAATTTCGGCTTTGTCTTCGGCCTGGGCTACGCCTTCCCGAACCGCGCCACGGGGGATGCCCATGCCTCCGAGGCCCGGGCCGAGCGCGACCGTACCGTCGCCGAAGGCGAGGCCGCTCTCCACGCCGTCCGCGCCACGGTCTTCTCTTTGTATCAAGAACTCGGGCACGCACGCGCCGCGCACGCTACCGCCCGCGATGAACTCATCCCCGTCGCCACTGCGTGGCTTACCGCCCTCGACGCCGGCCTCGCCGCCGGCCGCTACCACGCCCGCGATCAGCTCGAAGCCCAGGCCGCCCTCCTCTCCGCCCGCCGCCGCCAAATCACCGCCGCCGCCGACTACCACGCCACCCTCGTCGAACTCGAACACCTGCTCGCCGCCCCCGCCTCGTCCTAATTTCCCTCTCCCGCTTTTCCCATGAATTGGAAACACCCCCTCTCCCTCGTCGCCGTTCTCGCCCTCGGTGGCGCCGCCGCCTACTCCATCGTCGAGTCCGGCCACGATCACTCTGCCTCCGGTGACCACGGTGACCACGCCCACGCCCACGGCGCTCATGGCCACGGCGCCCCCGCCGAACCCGCCGAGGCTAAAGGTCCGCACCTCGGACGCCTCCTCCGCGACGGCGACTTCACCCTCGAACTCGCCATCTTCGAGCGCGGCACCCCGCCCGAGTTTCGCGCGTGGTTCAGCCTGGCCGGCCAACCGCTCCCGCCCTCAGCCGTCCAACTCACCGTGCAACTCACGCGTCCCGGTGGCAAAATCGACGAACACCGCTTCGCACCCTCCGGCGATTTCGTGCGCAGCCCCGACGAAGTTTACGAACCGCATTCCTTCTCCTACCAAATTATCGCCCGCCACGGCGACCGCCTGCACCGCTGGGAATTCGCCGCACCCGAGATGCAAACGACCTTCCCCGCCGACGTCGCGCAACGCTCCGGCGTCGCCACCGCACTCGCGGGCCCCGCCACCCTCAGCGAACGCCTCGCGGTTTACGGGTCCGTCAAACTCAACGCCAACCGCCTCGCCCGCGCCGTCCCCCGTTTCGGCGGGCTCGTCCGCGAAGCCCGCAAATCCCTCGGCGATCCCGTCGCCGCCGGCGAGGTCGTCGCCGTCCTCGAAACCAACCAAACCCTCACCGTGATCGAGGTCCGCGCGCCCCTCTCCGGCGTGATCATCGAGCGCGAGGTCCACGCCGGCCAGACCGTCGCCGAGGGCGCCATGCTCTACGTGATCGCCGATCTCTCCGAGGTCTGGGTCGATCTGCATATTCCCAAACGCGAATCCGCCCGCGTAAAAACCGGGCAAGCCGTCACGCTCCACGCCGACGATGGCGGCCCCGCCACCGCCGGCGCGATCTCCTGGCTCTCGCCGTTCGGCGATGCCACCGCGCAGACGCTCATCGCCCGCGTCGTCCTCGCCAACCCCGACGCCCGTTGGCGCCCAGGCCTCTCGCTCAAGGCCGACATCGCCATCGCGGAGTTCTCCGTCCCCGTCGCCGTGAAAGAATCCGGCCTCCAGACACTCTTCGCTTTCACCGTCGTCTTCACGCAGCACGGCGATGTTTACCAGGCCCGCCCCCTGGAGCTCGGGCGCCGCAGCGGCGGCTATGTCGAGGTCCTGAAGGGCCTCGCCGCCGGCGAGTCTTACGTCAACGAGAACAGTTTCCTCATCAAGGCCGACATCGGTAAATCCGGCGCCTCCCACGACCACTGAGCAAGCAACGTCGCCGCGAGCGCCAGCGAGTGGTCCGCCTCTCGTCCGCCGCTCTCGGGTCCTAAGTCTCAACTGCCTTTCCCCGCCCACGCGCCCACCCGCCATGCTCGAAAATCTTCTCCATTTTTCCATCCGCCACCGTTGGTTGGTGCTGCTCGCCACCCTCGGCTTCGCCGCGCTCGGCGCAGTCAACTTCCAACAACTCCCGATCGACGCCGTCCCCGACATCACCAACGTCCAGGTCCAGATCAACACCGAGGCGCCCGGCTACTCGCCACTCGAAGCCGAACAGCGCGTGACCTACGCCGTCGAGACCGCGATGGCCGGCCTGCCCAAACTCGACTACACGCGCTCCCTCTCCCGCTACGGTCTCTCCCAGGTCACCGTCGTGTTCAAAGACGGCACGGACATTTACTTCGCCCGCCAGCTCATCGCCGAGCGTCTCCAGTCTCTGCGTACACAGCTCCCGCCCGGCCTCGATCCCGCGATGGGCCCCCTCTCCACCGGCCTCGGCGAGATTTTCATGTTCACCGTCGAGCCTGAATCCGCCACCACCCGCAAACCCGACGGCTCCGCCTACACCTCCACCGATCTCCGCGAGCTCCAGGACTGGGTCGTGCGCCCGCAGCTCCGTAATCTGAAGGGCGTCACCGAGGTCAACACCATCGGCGGCTTCGTGAAACAGTTTCACGTCACCCCGCACCCCGACCGCCTCGTCGCCCAGGGCCTCACGCTCCGCGACGTCATGGAGGCGCTCGCCCGCAACAACACCAATGTCGGCGCCGGCTACATCGAGCGCGCCGGCGAACAATACCTCATCCGCGTCCCCGGCCAGGTCGCCACCCTCGCTGAAATCGGCGCCCTCGTCGTCGCCCAGCGCAGCGGCCAGCCCGTCCGCGTGCGCGATGTCGCCGAGGTCCTCCTCGGCGAGGAACTCCGCACCGGCGCCGCCACCGAAAACGGCCGCGAGGTCGTCCTCGGCACCGTCTTCATGCTCATCGGCGAAAACTCCCGCGAGGTCTCCACCCGCGTCGCTAAAAAACTCATCGACGTTAACCGCAGCCTCCCGCCCGGTATCGTCGCCACCGCCGTTTACGATCGCACCGCGCTCGTGGACCGCACCATCGCCACCGTCCGCCACAACCTCGTCGAGGGCGCCATGCTCGTGATCGTGATCCTCTTTCTCTTCCTCGGAAATTTCCGCGCCGCACTCATCACCGCTGCCGTCATCCCGCTTTCCATGCTCTTCACGATCACCGGCATGGTGACCAATAAAGTCTCCGGTAATCTCATGAGCCTCGGCGCTCTCGACTTCGGCCTCATCGTGGACGGTGCCGTCATTATCATCGAAAACTGCCTCCGCCGTTTCGGCCAAGAACAACACCGTCTCGGCCGCCTGCTCTCCAAACAGGAGCGCTTCGCCCTCGTCTTCGACGCCACCAAGGAGGTCCGCGGCGCCACCCTCTTCGGCGAACTCATCATCGCCATCGTCTACGTGCCCATCTTCGCCCTCACCGGCGTCGAGGGAAAAATGTTTCACCCCATGGCCTTCACCGTCGTCACCGCCCTCCTCGGCGCGATGCTCCTCTCCGTCACCTTCGTCCCTGCCGCCGTCGCGATTTTCGTCACCGGCAAAGTCTCCGAAAAGGATAACCTCGCCATCCGCGGCGCGAAAGCCCTCTACCGCCCGACGCTCCGCTTCGTCATGACGATCCGTCCCGCCGTTGCGCTCGCCGCCGTCGTGCTCGTCGGCCTCGCCGGGCTCACCGCCACTCGCCTCGGCACCGAATTCATCCCCAGCCTCGACGAGGGCGACATCGCCATGCACGCCCTCCGCATCCCCGGCACCAGCCTCACCCAGGCCATCGCCATGCAGCGTGAACTCGAGGACCGCCTGAAACAATTCCCCGAGGTGGACCGCATCGTCGCCAAGATGGGCACGGCCGAGGTGGCCACCGATCCCATGCCTCCGAGCGTCGCCGACACCTATATCATGCTGAAACCGCGCGCGCAGTGGCCCGATCCGCGCCGCCCCAAAGCCGACCTCGTCGCCGCCATGGAAGCCGCCGCGCAAAAAGTCCCCGGCAACAACTACGAGTTCACGCAACCTATCCAGATGCGTTTCAACGAACTCATCTCCGGCGTCCGTTCGGATGTCGCCGTGAAAGTTTACGGCGACGATCTCGCGGTGATGAACAAAACCGCCGGCGAAATCGAAGCCGTCCTCAAGAGCATCGCCGGCGCCGCCGACGTCAAAGTCGAGCAGACCACCGGCCTCCCGATGCTCACCGTGCGCCTCGACCGCGAAGCCCTCGCCCGCTACGGCCTCCCCGCCGCCGACGTCCAGGAGCTCATCTCCACCGCCCTCGGCGGCACCACCGTCGGCCAGATTTACGAAGGCGACCGTCGCTTCGACCTCGTGGTCCGTCTCCCGGAAAAACTCCGCACCGACCTCACCTACCTCCAAAACCTCCCGGTACCCCTCCCTCCCTCCGGTTCTTATGCTCCTCATTCTTCGTCCTCTGAAATCTTGAATTCCAAATATCCAATCCTCCAAACCGTGCCCCTCCGCGAGGTCGCGCAGATCGAACTCGCCCCCGGCCCCAACCAAATCAGCCGTGAAAACGGCAAGCGCCGCGTCGTCGTCACCGCCAACGTCCGCGGCCGCGACCTCGGCGGTTTCGTCACCGAGGCGCAGTCGCGCGTCACCTCCGCCGTCACCGTCCCCGCCAGTTACTGGCTCGAATTCGGCGGCACCTTCGAACAACTGCTCTCCGCCACACAGCGCCTGCAAATCGTCGTGCCCGTCGCGCTCGTCCTCATCTTCGGCCTCCTCTTCGTGAGCTTCGGCCACGTGAAAGACGCGCTCCTCGTCTTCACCGGCGTCCCCCTCGCCCTCACCGGCGGCGTGACTGCTCTCTGGATACGCGAGATTCCCCTCTCGATCTCCGCCGGCGTCGGCTTCATCGCCCTCTCGGGCGTCGCCGTGCTCAACGGCCTCGTCATGCTCTCCTGCATCCGCGCCCTGCGCGACGCCGGCCAGCCCCTCGACGCCGCGATCGAGGAAGGTTGCCTCACGCGCCTGCGCCCCGTGCTCATGACCGCCCTCGTCGCCAGCCTCGGCTTCGTGCCGATGGCCCTCGCCACCGGCGCCGGCGCCGAGGTCCAGCGCCCCCTCGCCACCGTGGTGATCGGCGGCATTCTCAGCTCCACGTTACTCACCCTCGTCGTCCTCCCCGCCCTCTACCGCCTCGCCCATCGCGACTCCGCCTCCGAAAAGTAGGGCGCGGTCTCCGACCCGTCCTCCCCGTTCACCTCTCGCCCGCCAACCATGATCCTCCGTGAAAGCGGCATGCCCGCCCAAGCCTACTGGGAAACCCTCCTCGACGTCCCCTTCATCCTCGACGCCTTCGGCTTCATCGCCGACTCCGCGACCGGCGACATCGCCGAGCTCGGCTGCGGCTACGGCACGTTCACGATCCCGCTCGCGGCGCGTATCCGCGGCACCGTGCACGCCCTCGACCTCGATCCCGCGATGGTCGCCACCACCACGGCCCGCGCCTCCGCCGCCAGCCTCCCCAACGTCCGCACCTCCGTGCGCGACGTCGCCACCTCAGGCTACGACCTCCCGCCCGCATCCTGCGCCGCCGCCCTGCTCTTCAACATTCTCCACGCCGAAGACCCCGTCGCCCTCCTCCGCGCCGCTCGCGACCTCGTCCGCCCCGGCGGCTTCGTCGCCGTGATCCACTGGCGCAGCGACCTCCCTACTCCGCGCGGCCAGTCCCTCGCGATTCGCCCCACGCCCGCGCAAATCCTCGCGTGGGCCCATACCGCCACCGGCCTCACGCCCCCCGCGTCCCCCCTCAATCTCCCTCCCTGGCACTACGGCCTCGCCCTCCGCCGCATCTGACCACGTTCGCCAATCTCTGTTTTTCTCCGGCTCCGATTCTTCCGTGTAGTCCGTGTGTTCCGTGGGCACTCCTCCTGCTCCCGTTTCCCCGTTTTCCGATTTTCCAATCTTCTTTTTTTCCTTACCCCACCCACGCCCACGCCAGCCCGAGCACCCCGCTCGCGAGTACCACCGGAATCACGCCCATTTTCCAGCGCTGCATCGCGAGAAACGCCCCGACGCCCACCGCCACCACAAACCAGTCCGTCCCACCCACCACCCCCGCCGCATTCGCCGCGTCCCCCGTCGGCCGCACCACGTGCCAGCCGAACCACACCGCCAAGTTCAAGACCACCCCGACCACCGCCGCCGTCACCGCCGAGAGCGCGCAGGTCAGCCGCACATTTTTCCGCAACTGCTCGATATGTGGCGCCCCCAGAAAAATCCATAGAAAGCACGGCACAAACGTCACCCACGTCGTGATCGCCGCGCCCAGCGTCGCCGCCGCCAGCGGCGCCATCCCGCCGGGCTGATTCCAAGCCCCAAGAAACCCCACAAACTGCAGCACCATAATCAACGGCCCCGGCGTCGTCTCCGCGAGCCCCAGGCCGTCGAGCATTTGCGGTGCCGTCAGCCAGCCATAGTTCTCCACCGCCCGTTGCGCTACGTAAGGGAGTACCGCATACGCCCCGCCAAACGTCACCATCGCCGCCTTGCTGAAAAAAATCCCCTCGCGTACGAGCACGCTGTCCCAGCTCAGCCACAGCCCGACCGCCAGCACCGGCGTACCCCACAGCGCCCCGCATACGCCGAGCACTTTCCCCGCCCGCCCCCACGACGGCGCCACGTGCCCCTCGCCCGCATCGTCATCATCAATCACCGCCCGCATCCGCACCTCGTTTTTCTTACCGCCGCCGCTCGCGCCGTGCCCTTGCAACACATTGAAAATATTCTCCCACTTCACACCGCCCACCCAGCCCACCACCAACGCCCCCACCACAATCACCGGAAACGGCACCTTGCCCACGTAGATCGCCCCAAACGCCACCGCCGCGATGCCCCACATCACGCGATTCTTGAGCGCCTTCTGCCCAATCCTCAGCACCGCCGCAACCACCACCGCCAGCACCGCCGCCTTGAGCCCGTGAAACACCGCCGCGATCCACCCCACGCTGCCATACGCGACATAAACATAACTCAGCCCCCACAAAATAAACGCCGACGGCAACACGAACAGCGCCCCCGCCGCGATCCCGCCCCACGTGCGGTGCAGCAGCCACCCGCAATAAATCGCCAACTGCTGCGCCTCCGGCCCAGGCAGCAGCATGCAAAAATTCAGCGCGTGCAAAAACCGCCCTTCCCCAATCCAGCGCCGTTTCTCCACGAGTTCCGTGTGCATGATCGCAATCTGCCCCGTCGGCCCGCCAAAACTGATAAACCCCAGCTTAACCCAAAACCGCAGCGCCTCCCCAAAACTCGGCCGCGCCGGCGCGTCGTGGCCTAGGCTTTCCAGCCCAGGCCCGTCTACCTTGCCCTTGGGTTCTTCGTCGCGCGCAGGTTCCATGCGTCCACTCCAAAACCGCCTTCCCCGCCTGACAACGTGGAATCCCTCTCCCCCGCACACCTTCCATCCGCTCCTTTGGCTCGCCCGCCCTGCCGTACTCCCTTTGACCTGCCGTGCCCTCCCCGTCGGCGTCATCTAAGCCCTGACGCTCGCCAACATCTTCGTCTCCCTAGCCGCGCTCGCCCAAGCGTCCGCCGACCGAGCTCCCGGCCGTAAAATCCAAAGCTGGCCAGTCCCGCCCGCCCCACTACGTTCTCCGCGATCCATGAATACCTTCCTCGGCATAGCGCTCGAGACCTTCGTTGTCCTCGCCCTCGTCGCCGCCAACGGCTTTTTCGTCGCCGCCGAATTCGCCCTCGTGAAGGTCCGCGTCAGCCAGCTCCGCCCGCTCGAGAAGACCGGCGGCTGGCGCGTGAAATTCGCCCTTAAGGCCACCAAGCACCTCGACGCCGCCCTCTCTGCCACCCAGCTCGGTATCACCCTCGCCAGCCTCGGTCTGGGCTGGGTCGGCGAACCCTACATCGCCCACCGCGTCGAGCCGCTCCTCACGAGCTGGGGCTTCGGCGATCCCGCCACCGTCTCTTCGGTCTCCTTCGCGATCGCGTTTTCTGTCATCACCTTTCTCCACATTATTTTCGGCGAACTCGCCCCCAAGTCCCTCGCCATCCAGCGCGCCAAGTCCGTCACCCTCTGGATCGCCGCCCCACTCCTCGTTTTCTACTACATCTTTTTTCCGTTCATCTGGCTGCTCAATGGCATCGCCAACCGTTTCCTCCGCTGGGCCGGCCTCGGACCTGCCTCCGAGGGCGACCACGCCTTCAGCGCCGATGAGCTCGAATACGTTTTCAGCCGCGCCCGCCACTCCCACCCAGGCGACGCACTCATTAACAAACTCATGGTCCAGTCTCTGCGCGTCCGCGAAACCACTGCGCAGCAGATCATGCTCCCCCGCGACCAGGTCGTCGCCCTCTGGCTCGACAAACCCATCGCCGAAAATCTTCGCACCGCGCAAATCAGCGGTCACAGCCGTTTCCCCGTCTGCACCGGCAGCATGGACGAAGTTCGCGGCCTCCTCCTCGTCCGCGAATGGCTCTGGCAACTCTCCCTCCTCGGCCCCGACGCCTCCTTCGAACCCCTCATCCGTCCCGTCGCCGCGTTCGAGCTCACGACCAAACTTCCGGTCATGATCGAAAAATTCCGCACCGGCCGCAGTCACCTCGCCGTCGTCCTCGACGCCGAAAAACACCTCGCTGGCATCGTGACCTTCGAAGACGTGCTTGAGGAAATCGTCGGCGATATCCGCGACGAATTCGACCTCGGTTCCGGCCCGATCTACGACCGCACCACGTTTTCCATCGTCGTCAGCGGCTCCTTTACCATGCGCGAACTCCAGGCCGAGACCGGCTGGTCCTTCGAGTGGCAACCCCGCGAAACCGTCGCCTCGTGGTTCACCCGCCACCTCGGCCACCCGCCCCGCCGTGACGAATCCCTCACCTCCGGCGACTTCCGCCTCACCGCCGTGGAGGTCAGCACCGAGCGCGTCCGCCGCATCCGCGTCGAGCGTATCGCCGACATTCCCACGCTCTGATCCCGCCCCCACCTCGTTCTCGTAATTGTTCTCGTTCGTCAGCCCACACTCTCCTCCACTCTCCTCCACTCCCATGCCCTCCCTCAAATTCCGTCTCCCCATCGCTCCGTCTCTCCTTCTCTCCCTCGTCTGCTCCTCCCTGCTCGCCTTCGTCGCGGCTCCCCTCACTCACGCCGCGTCCGCGAAACTCGTCGAGAAAATCGCCGCGCCCACTGCGTCCGGCGCTGCCGCCGCCACTTCTCAGATCTTAATCCCTTACGCGAAATACGTCCTGCCCAACGGCCTCACCCTCGTCATCCACGAAGACCACAGCGATCCCGTCGTCCACGTCGACGTCACTTACCACGTCGGCTCCGCCCGCGAGGAAATCGGCAAGTCCGGCTTCGCCCACTTCTTCGAACACATGATGTTTCAGGGCAGCGACCACGTCGGCGACGACCAGCATTTCAAGATCGTCACCGCCGCCGGCGGCACCCTCAACGGCTCCACCAATCGCGATCGCACCAACTACTACCAAACCGTCCCGAATAACCAGCTCGAGAAGATGCTCTGGCTCGAGGCCGACCGCATGGGCTTCCTCCTCGACGCCGTCACTCAAAAGAAATTCGAAGTGCAGCGCGGCACCGTGAAAAACGAGCGCGGCCAAAACTACGACAACCGCCCCTACGGCCTCGTCCGCGAGGTCACCGCCCAGGCCCTCTACCCCTACGGCCACCCGTATTCCTGGCTCACCATCGGCTACGTCGAAGACCTCAACCGCGTCACCGTCGCCGACCTCAAGAACTTCTTCCTCCGCTGGTACGGCCCCAACAACGCCACCCTCACCATCGGTGGCGATGTCGACACCGCCGCCGTCGTTGCCCTCGTCGAGAAGTACTTCGGCCCCATCCCCCGCGGCCCCGTCGTCGAGCCCACCAAACTCCCCGCCCCCGTCCTCGTCCGCGACCGCCACATCACCCTCGTCGACAACTACGCCCGCCAACCTCAGCTCTCCCTGACCTTCCCTTCCGTCCCCGCGTTTCACCCTGACGAAGTCGCCCTCGACTGCCTCGCCCAAGTCCTCGGCCAAGGGAAAAATTCCGTTCTCTACCAACAGCTCACCAAGACCCAGAAAGCCCTCGGCGCCTCCGCCTTTAATGGCTCCAGCGAACTCGCCGGCGAATTCACCCTGAGCGTCATCCCCGCCCCCGGCACTTCCCTCGCCGCCACGAAAAAACTCGTCGACGAAGCCCTCGCCTCCTTTGCCACCCGCGGTGTCACCGATGCAGATATCGCCCAGTTCACCGGCTCGATCGAAGCCCAGCTGATCAACAACCTCCAAAGTGTCTCCGGCAAGGTCAGCAGCCTCGCCGCTTGGCAAACCTACACCGGCTCGCCCAATCAGATTGCCGCCGACCTCAAACGCTACACCTCCGTCACGAAGGCCGACGTCCAGCGCGTTTACGAAAAATATCTCAAGGGCAAATCCGCCATCGTGCTCAGCATCGCCATCAAATCCGCCCCCGACAACGTTGTCGCCCCCGCCGACCACCAGCCCGACGCCTCCGCGTATCGTGCTCCCGACTACGGCTACGCGGGTCTGAAATATACCAAGGCCACCGACACCTTCGACCGCAGCAAACTCCCCGGCAACGGCCCCAACCCCGTCATCAAAGTCCCTCCTTTCTGGCGCGCCACGTTGCCCTCCGGTGCCGAAATCATCGGTGCCCAGTCACGGGAGCTCCCGACCGTCGCCCTCACGCTGTCCATCCCCGGCGGCCAACTTGGTCTCGCCGCTACCCCCGCGAAAGCCGGCCTCGCCCAGCTCTACGCCGCCATGATGAACGAGGACACCTTGGATCGCACCGCCGAGCAGATGCAGCTCCAACTCCAAACCCTCGGCAGCTCCGTCTCGGTCGGCAGCGATTTTGACGATATCAATTTCAGCGTCCAAACCCTGAAAAAGAACGTGGACAAAACCCTGCCGCTCCTCGCGGAACGCCTGCTCCGCCCGAAATTCACCGCCGCCTCCTTCGACCGCCTCAAGCGCCAGATGCTCGAAGGCTTCAAGTCCCGCAAGGCCCAGCCCGCCCTCGTCGCCACCGAGGTGTTCGCCAAAATCAACCACGGTCCCACCAGCATTCTCGGCGTCAGTCCGACCGGCACCGAAGAAACCGTAAAAAATCTCACGCTCGCCGACGTTGAGGATTACCACGCCCGCTTTATCACCGCCCGTGGCGCCAAACTTGTCGTCGTCGGCGATATCACCCAAGAGGAAATCGTCAGCCGCCTCGGCTTCCTCGCCACCTTGCCCGCGCGTGACGTCACGCTCCCCGCAGTTCCCGCCGCCCCCGTCATCGCGAAAACCCGCCTCTTTATCGTGGATGTCCCGAAGGCCGCGCAGACCGAATTCCGCGTCGGCTACGTCACCGGCCTGAAATCCGACGCCACCGGCGAATTCTACCGCGCCACCCTGATGAACTACCCGCTCGGCGCCGCCTTCAGCAGTCGCCTCAACCTCAATCTCCGCGAAGACAAAGCGTGGACCTACGGTGCCCGCTCCGCGTTTTCCGCCAGCAAGTACTCCGGCACCTTCACATTCAGCTCCGGTATCCGCGCCGACGCCACCGGCGATGCCCTCACCGAAATCCTCAAAGAACTGAACACCTACACGCAGAGCGGCATCACCGCCGATGAACTCACCTTCACGAAAAGCGCCCTCGGCCAGCGCGACGCACTGCTCTACGAAACCCCACTCCAAAAAGCCGGCTTCATCCGCCGCATCATGGACGACAACCTTCCGGCGGACTTCGTCGACACCCAGAATAAAATCCTCGCGACGATGCAGAAATCCGAGATCGACCGCCTCGCCGCGAAATGGATCAAGACCGACACCGTGAACATTTTGCTCGTCGGCGATAAATCCAAGATCCTCCCGATGATCGCCCACTTCGGCTACGAAGTCATCGAGCTCAGCCCCGACGGCACCCCCGTCATCCCCCAGTAAAACTCGTTCCCATCACGTCTTCCGCCCAAACCTCGCATAGAGCGCCGGCAGTAAAAACAAGTTCAACAGGGTCGAGGTCACCAGCCCGCCGAGAATCACCAGCGCCATCGGTCGCTCGATCTCGTTCCCCGGCACGTTGCCCTTCAGCACGAGCGGCAACAGCGCGAACGCCGCCGTCGCCGCCGTCATTAAAATCGGCACCAGCCGTTCTTCGGAGCCACGCAACACCAGCGCCAGACCGAAGGCCTGCCCCTCTTCTTTCTCCAAATGCCGATAGTGGCTCACGAGCAAAATTCCATTGCGCGCCGCGATGCCCAGCACCGTGACAAAGCCCACGAGCGAACCCAATGACAGCACACCTCCCCCTAGCCACGCCGCGAGCACCCCGCCGATCAGCGCAAACGGCAGGGTGAGCGCGATGAGCAGCACGAGCCGCGGCGATTGAAAGTCCGCCAGCAGCAGCACCAAGATCCCCGCGATCGACGCCAGACCCAGCCAGAGCAAACGCGACTGCGCCGCCTGTCGCTCCGCCCACTCGCCGAGCACCTCGGGATGGTAGCCACGCTGAAAATTCACTTTCCCCACCCGCGCTTCGACTTCCCGCGCCACCTCACCCAGCGCCCGCCCTGACACATTGCACGTCACGTCAATGCGGCGCGAGGCACCTTCGCGCTTGATCGCATTCGGCGTCGGTACGATCGCCAATTCCGCCACATCGGCGAGGCGCACGTGCCCGCCCGCCGGGGTCTCGATGAGCAACGCGCGCAGGCTCGTAAAATCCGCCCGTGCGCTCGGTACGCTCCACACTGTCACCTCGTGCACTTTCTGGTCTTGGTAAACTTCGCCGACCTTTCGCCCGCTCACGAGCGTCGTCACCGCGCGGCGCACCAAGCCAGCCGTCAATCCGTGCAGCGCCGCGGCATCCGGCCGCAGCTTGATCGTGATTTGGGGCACGAGCGTTTGCGGCTCCACTTTCAGCGCACTCACGCCCGGCACGTCCTTCAGCGCCGCGCCCACTTCCGCCGCGTGGCCGCGCAATACCTCCAGGTCCGCTCCGTAGATCCGCACCACGATGCTCGCACTCGCCCCCGTGAGTACTTCCTTGATACGCTCGCGCAGAAACGTGAGCAGATCGCGCGTCAGCCCCGGGTAGCCGTCCACCACCGCCTGCACCTTCGCAATCGTCGCATCGTAATCCACCTCCGGCGCCATGCTGATCCATAGCTCCGTAAAATCAGGCCCCACCACCTCGTCGGCCACTTCCGCACGTCCAATGTGCGCCCCTTGATTCCTTACGCCCGGAATCGCCCGCAGGTCTTTGCTCGCGGCGATCGTGATACGCGTGCTGGCCTCCACCGAGGTGTTCGGTTTCTCCAACCAGTGCATAAGAAAATCCCGTTCCTTAAAATTCGGCAGAAACTCCTCCCCAAGCCGCGCGTGCCAAATCCATCCCGTCACCGCAAAGGCCACGACCAACACCCCGATCGCCGCCCCGGGCCGCTGCGCCAGTCGCGGCAATACCGCGCGATACCAACCCTTCAGCGTTCGCGCCAACCACGCATCGCGGTGCGCCGCCCCGTCAACCTTCAACAACAGCAAACTCATCGCCGGCGTCACCGTGAGCGCCACCGCCAGCGACGCCGTGATCGCCAGAATATACGACAACGCCAGCGGCCGGAAAAACGTCCCCGCCAATCCCGGCAGGAAAAACACCGGCACAAACACCAGCACGATAATCACGCTCGCGTAGACCACCGCGCTGCGCACTTCGAGCGACGCCTGGAGCACCACCTTGAACGCCGATACCGGCACCGCGAGCAGACGGTTCTGCCGCATCCGGCGCAGAATGTTTTCCACGTCGATGATCGCATCATCCACCACTTCACCGAGCGCGATGATCAAACCAGCGAGGATCATCGTGTTGATGGTCTCCCCGCGCCACCGCAGTAAAAGCAGCGCGATCGCCAGCGAGAGCGGAATCGCCGTGAGGCTGATCACCGTCGTCCGCCAATCCCCGAGGAAAAACCACAGCACGACCACCACCAACAAACAGCCGAGCCACAGTGCCTCCGTCAGGTGATCAATCGAAAGCTGGATAAACGTCGCCGGCCGGAAAATCGTCGAATCCATGTCCACGCCCAGTAATCCCGGCCTCAGTTCGGCGAGAATCTTTTCCACGCCCGCCGTGACATCGAGCGTGTTGCCCCACGGCTGTTTCTCGACGATCAACAGAATGCCCGGACCGTCGTTGATCACCGCGTTCCCGATCGGCGCGGGGTGACCGATCTTCACCTCCGCCACATCTCCGAGCCGGATCGACGTGCCATTCCGAAATTCCACCACGGTACGCGCAAGATCCTCCGGCGTCGTGATGAGACTCAGCTGCGCCACGCTCAGGCGTAGGTTCGGCGTATCGACAAACCCGCCGGCACTGATCACCGCCGCATCGCCCGCCGCCCGCGTCACCGCATCGAGCGTCACCCCCGCTGCGCGCAAACGCTGCGGATCGACCAGCACTTGAAACTGTTTGTCGCGCTGCCCCCAGATCGCGACGTTGGCCACTCCGCGCACCGACATCAGTCGCGGCCGGATCGTCCAGAGCGAGAGCTCGCTCAGCTCCATTTGAGAAAGCGTCTTCGACGTCAGCCCGACTTTCAACACGCGGCTCAGCGACGAATACGGTGCCATCAACACCGGCGGCTTCACCACCGCCGGCAACCGCCCTTGCGCGAGATTCAGCCGCTCCTGCACGAGTTGACGCGCCCGCAAGATATCCGTGCCCGTGTCGAAAATCATCACGACCGACGAGAGTCCGAGCACCGACTTCGAACGGAGCGTTTTCAAAAACGGCAGCCCATTCAGCGAGTTCTCCAGCGGCACCGTCACCAGCGCATCGACTTCCTCGGTGGAAAGCCCAGGCGCCTCCGTCTGCACTTCCACCAGCGGCGGTGCGAATTCAGGAAACACGTCCAACGGCGCGTGGCGCGTGGCATTGATACCGGCCACCATCAGCGCCAGCGCCACGGCGACCACCAACACGCGCATGTTCAGCGCCCAGGAAACAATCGCGTTCAGCATGATGGGGTGCGGCGTTTACTTTCCCGTCATGAACTCGGTGCCGAAAAGTTCGGCCGATCCGTCGGTCACGACCTTCGACCCAACCGCCGGTCCACTCGCCAACACCGCGTCACTGCCCGCGAGGCGCGAGACCTGCACGCGTCGCCGGGTGTAGGTGTGCGGTGCGATCGCTTCGTAAACCCACTGCCCGCCGTGGATGTCGTGTAGCACCGCATTGAACGGCACCACCAAGTGTTCCGATGCGCTATCCCGGAGCAAAATTTCTACCGCCACGCGCTCGCCGGCCCGCGCCGCCATCCCCGCCGGCATCTCGTAATACCAGTCCACCGTCGCCGTAGCCGCATTGGCTGTTTGCGGCCCGCGCACCGGCGCCGCGCTTTTGCTCACGGCATCCGCTGCCAGCGTGCGAACCCCCGCCATCGCCGCCGCATCGAGTGCGCCCAACTCTCCGCTGTAGATTGCCGCCCGCACCCATGCCCGCCGCGTCCCGCCCTCGCGCGCAACGGGCGCGCCAAGGATGTCCCGCTGCGCTTTCGCCGTCGCTAGCGCTGCCTCTGCCTGCGCAAGCAGCGCCTTGGCTTCGTCCACCGAGCGCACACTTCCCGCCTCGGCCGAGAGCACTTTCTTCGCCCGCTCGAACGCGATCATCGCCGCGTCCACCTGCAACTGGGCCTGGCGCACCCGCCCATCCGCGACCGCCTGCTGGTCCGCCAGCCGCAGCACTTCGTCGAGCGTGCCGCCCAACACCGGGGCCACTCGGCCGGCCTCGTCTCCCAACGACCACACCACCTCGCCGGCAAACAACCGCGTCACCGGCACCGCTCGCCGCCCGACCACCACGGTCTTCAGACGCAAGCGCTCCTCCGCCTCGGGCTTGAGCGTGAGCGTCGTCAGCTCGGCTTCCTTCGTAATCGTCGCCGGCGCCGAAGCCGTCGGCGCACCGTGCACCCCCACACCGAGCAATAAAAGCGGCAGAAAAAATTTCATGGAGAAAAAGCGAAAATTATTTGGCCTCCGTCACACGCACCGGCCCACGCCACGCCAGCTCGGGCCACGCCAGCGGACGCTGCACCGCATCTTCAAAGGCGCCCAACGCGTGCGCCGCACGTCGCCGGGCCGCGAGCTCCGTGCGGGACTGGTCCATGAGCTCCATCTCGGCGCGCACGAGCTCAAGCCGCGAAATCTCTCCCGCCTCGTGCCGCGCCCGCATGAGCCGGGTCTGCTGCTCCAGCGTCGTCCTCAAGCCGCGCACCCTCTCCAGGTCCACCTGCACCGACGCGTAGTCAGCCACCGCGCGATCGACCTCGGCCAGCACGCGGTTCTGCACCGTCAGAAAATTGGCCGCCGCCGCCGCCCGGCTCGCCTCGGCCGCAGCGATCGGCCCTTCGTTGCGGTTGAAGACCGGCAGCGTCACGCCGATACCCACGGACCACTTTTCTTTTCCTTGGTCGAGTTGGTAGCCCGGCCCGAGCGTGAGATTCGGATACTGCCGCGCAATCTCACTCTGTAGCACGGCCTGACTCGCGGCATAAGCCGCCAACGCACCCAGTAAATCAGCCCGGTTCAGCGGCGCCCAAGCCCGCGCCTCCGTCGTGGCCGAGGGCGGCGGTGCATCGACCAAGCCTACCCCACTGAGCCGGATTTCGTTGATCGCCCCGAGCGGCACCCCGAGCGCCTCCGCCACGCGACTACGGGCCGTTGTCTCCGCGCGTTCACTTTCCCGCGCCGCGAGCTCAGCCCGGGCGAGCGCCGTGCGCGCCTGCGCGGCCTCCAACGGCGACGTGTCGCCCGCCTCCACCCGTGCCGTCGCCAGCTGCGCCGCGCGGGCGACCAGCGGAAGCTGTCGCCGCCCGAGTTCCACCTCCGCCACGGCCCCGTCCCATTCGATCAGCGCGCCGCGCACCGCGCGGTGCACCCCCCACGCCACCGAGGCCAGCTCCAGCCGCGCCCGCTCGACGGCACGTTGCGCCTCGGTCGTGCGGTGCGCGCGTTTCCCCGCCAACTCGATCGGAATATTCAGTGCGTAGCCCAGAATCCACGGCGTGATCCCTCCCGGCGTCTGGTCGCTGCGCCCCGGCGTAAACGTGAAGGTCGGATTCGGCCTCGCCTCCGCCGTGCGCACGCCGGCTTCCGCCTCCGCGAGGCGCGCCCGCGCCACGTCGAGTGACGGGTTAAAATAAAACGCCGCCAACGTCAGCCGCGGGAGATCCCACTCGGTGCCAGCCACCCACCCATGCGCCGCCAGAAATTTCTGCAGCCCCGCATCCGCCAAACTCCGCCGATCCCATTGCGCCGCCGTCGCCACCGGATCGAGGTCTTTGCTTTGATACGACACACACCCGCCGAGAACGGCGGCCAGCGAGGCGAGTAACCAACGTAGCTTCGGCATGGAGAAGTAAGAGAACCTAATCCAGACCCCGCTCTCTCACCAAGGTCAACGTTTGCCGTCGGGAAAAGTTCCCCGCGTGAAGAGACCCGTGCAGCCCCTCGCAGCCATGGGCTGAAAAAGGCCGCAACCTCCTCATCGCGTTACGCTCACCGCGGCGGCCTTGCGACCAACGCGCCGAGCGCGGCGGTAGATTTCAAAACACGACCGGCGTGATTCAGAGCGGGTAGAGCTCATGGAAAATAGATGGCCGCTGGGTTTGCGAAAGCCAGGCGGCGCGTCCGAGCTCTGAGCTTCGGATATCCGCCTGCAATCACTCCAAGGCCCCGCCCTCATGTCCCGCAAAAAGTCCGATACCCTTCGCCCCCGTCCGGCGCCGGCACTCGATACTCCGCCACGTCCGCCGCGCGCGCCCGCGCATAATCGTAAGGCGCAGCCAACACCGCCAGCAACCGCTCCAGCACACTCACGTCCCCCTGCTCCGCCGCCGCGAGCGTCTCTTCCACGCGATGATTGCGCGGTATCACCGCCGGACAATTCGCGCATCGCAGCCGCATCGCCTCTTCCAGCGACTGCGATTGCCGCGCCTGCCGCGCCTGCCAGCGCTCCGCCCACGTCGTCGGCGCGACGCGCTCCAAATCCGCAAACGTGTTCGTGAAATCAACCTTCGCGGAGTGCATCCACTCCAGCAACGCCTCGATCAACGCCCCATCCTCCGGCTCTTCGTTAAACAACCCGAGCTTCCGCCGCATGCCCGCGAGCCAGTGACGCTGGTAACGTTCCCCGAACCCACCGAGCGCCTGGTTCGCCAGCGCGATCGCCGCCTCCTCCTGCGGATGCAGCACCGTCAACAACGCCTCCGCCAATCGCGCGAGATTCCACTGCGCGATTTGCGGCTGATTCCCATAAGCGTAACGCCCATCGCGGTCGATCGAGCTAAACACCGTCGCCGGATCATAGGCCTCCATAAACGCACACGGCCCGTAATCGATCGTCTCACCCGAGAGCGCCATGTTGTCCGTGTTCATCACCCCGTGCACAAATCCGACGCTCATCCACTGCGCGATCAGTCGCGCTTGTCGCTCGATCACCGCCCCGAGCAACACGAACGGCGGATTCTCCGCGCCCGCCAGCTCCGGATAATGCCGCTGCAACGTATACGCGACGAGCGCGCGCAACGCCGCCTCGTCCCTTCGCGCCGCCACCCACTCAAACGTCCCCACGCGGATGTGGCTCGTCGCCACCCGCGTCAGCACCGCCCCCGGCCGCGCTCCGTCCTGCCGCCAGATCTCCTCGCCCGTCGCTACGACTGCGAGACTGCGCGTCGATGGAATCCCCATCGCGTGCATCGCCTCACTGATCACATACTCGCGTAACATCGCGCCGAGCGTCGCGCGCCCGTCACCGCGCCGCGAATACGGCGTCGGCCCCGCCCCCTTGAGTTGCACATCCCAGCGCTCACCCCGCGGCGTGATTTGCTCACCCAACAAAATCGCCCGCCCATCGCCCAGCGTCGTGAAGTGCCCGTATTGGTGTCCCGCGTAAGCCTGCGCGAGCGGCGACGCACCCGGCGGCAACACGTTCCCCGAAAAAATCTCCGCCGCCGCCCCACTCGCGCCCTCCGCACTCGCCCACGCCGCAGCGTCCAACCCCAGCTCCTCCGCCAATTTCCGATTCCACACCGCCATCCGCGGCGCGCGCACCGCCGTCGGGCTCACCGCCACATGCAGCAGTCTCGGCAACTGCGCATACGAATGCTCCAGGCGCCAGCCACCCCCCGCGCGCTTCGAAAAATCATGTTCGGACATCCGCGCGATTCGGACGATGGCGCCAGGCTCGTCAAGTTTCGTTCCTCCTCGGATGCACACCTCGCCCCAACATTCTCCACTGCTCGCTCGCCATTTCGCCCCGTCCACTCACTTTCCCGACCATGACGTCCTCGCTCCGCGCCGCCCTCGCCACCGCGCTCCTCTGCACCCTCGCCGCCTGCGCTAAAAAAGATGAGCACGCCGGCCACGATCACTCCGCCCACACCCAACACGCCCACGCCGCCCCCCACGGTGGCACGTTGATCGAGCTCGGCGAACACGCCTTCAACGTGGAGTTAGTACGCGACGCCGCCACCGGCAAGCTCACCGCCTACCTCCTCGATGGCCACGCCGAGAATTTCGTCCGCGTCTCCGCTCCCTCCTTTGAAATCACCGCCACCGTCGCGGGCGCGAAAAAAACACTCACCCTCGTCGCCGTCGCCAACGCCGCCACCGGTGAAAAAGTCGGCGCCACCTCCCAGTTCGAGGCCACCGCCGATTGGCTGAAAACGACCGCCGGCTTCAACGGCGTCATCACCGCCCTGACGATCCGCGACAACGCGTTCAAGGGCGTCGCGTTCACCTTCCCTCAAGGCTAACCCTCGCTGCTCCTGATGTCCGGCGCCGGGCCCATCCTGTCCTCCCTTCGGGGCCGAACCGTTCGTTACGCCTTCGCGGCAGCGACCGTGCTGGCCTCGTTGGCCCTCGCCGCGCCTCCCTTCGGCAAGGGCCCTCGCGACCACTCGCTCTGCTGCGGACTGAAAATCCCGATCAGCGCCGACGGTGGCCCGCTCGATTTCTCCGATCCCGCCTACGCCAAGGCCATCGCCCTTCACAATCAGTCTTTCGATTCCGAATCCTCCGCCCTCCCCGGCAGCGCCGACCCCGATCATCCCGGGGCCCGCAGCCCCCTGCCGCCGCC
>CANIJN010000090.1 GCA_947467625.1 Opitutia bacterium
GCTCACGCTCGTAGCTACGGGGCGGGGGACGAGCGGGTTGGCGGGGGCGGGGGTCCGCTTGCTGGCGCTCGCGGCTACGGGGTGGACGGAGGGCTGGCGGCGGGTCCACTTGCTGGCGCTCGCGGCTACGGGGGGCTAGCGGCGGGGGCGGAGGTCCGCTTGCTGGCGCTCGCGGGTACGTGGGCGGGTGAACGAAAGGCATCCACTCGCTCACGCTCGTAGCTACGGGGCGGGCGGAGGGCGGAGGTCCGCTTGCTGGCGCTCGCGGGTACGGGGGCGGGCGGCGGCCCTGCGGAGATCGCGACTACGGGACTTTTTTCTCGTCGGGCTTCGCGGGGGCGGCGACGGGGGCGGGTTCGAAGAGTTCGTCGGACTTCTGCGGGAGACTCGTGAAGGTGTAGTCGGAGATTTGGAAGGCACGCTTTTGCATGAGCGCGTTTACCGAGGCGGAGGCGTCGCTACTGGCAATGCTCACGAAGACCGGACCGGCGGGGATGGTTTCAAACTCAGGCGCGATCGGCTTCGCAGGGTCCGCGGGTTTTCCGTCGGCGTCTTTTTTCAACATGTCGGCGGCGGTGCCCAAGCTGGAGAGCGCAGACTGGCCTTCGGGGGGCGGGGTGATGGGTTTCAGTTTTTTCTCTTCGGGCTTTCGGCCGAGGGCGATCTTCAGGACTTTTTTGTCGAAGGTTTCGATTTTGAAGAGGCGCTCGGTGGCTTTGGCGGCGACGGCGTTCGCATCGGTGAGATCGTTCGTTTCAGAAAAACGGATACTCGAGAGCGAGCTCAGCACAGCCGAAATTTTGTCGGCTTTGAGCTTCTGGCCGTCGGGAGTTTTCTCGGCGGTCCAGGGGGCGTCTTTCGTAGCGCGCGAGACGGTGAGGGAGGTCGGCTCGCTGGCGTTCGCCGCGACGAAGGGGATTTCAATCTTGGCGACGTCGTCGACCTTGAGGGCGAGGAGTTCCGTGTTGGCCCAGTTTTTGGAATCCGTGTCGAGGTAGGCGCTGAGGCTGGCGAGGAAGGCTTTGGCTTCGGCGCCGTAGCGAACGTAGCGGCCACTGCCGGTGTCGGGATTTTTTCCAAGCGTGACGGACCAGAGCTCTTTGTCGGTGGCATCGAGCAGCTCGATTTTGGTGTCCTTAAACTCGAGCAGGGCGATGCGGGCAGGGCTGCTGGTGACGAGGCGTTCAAGTTTTGCGTCGGTGAGGCTGCCGATGAAGGTGGCGAGCTTCGAGAAGTCGGCAGGGAAATCGTGATACGAAGAGACCTTCCACGTGGCGTCGGCTTGGCGGACGAGCGTGACGGTCTTGCCCTGGTCGTTGAGACGGAGCGTGGTGGCCTTTTCGACGATGGCGCGGTCAGCCAGCGGTTGGCCGATACGGGTGTCGGCGACCGGCGCGGGCGTGGGGCGGGTCGCGAAGAAGGCGACGGCGGAGAGCGCGGCGAGGATGGCGATGGTGCGGACGATGGATTTCAGTTTCATCGGATAGCGGACGGGAGGGTACTGAGCGTTAAGAGCGGAGAGCTGAGCGTTGAGAGCACGAAGGGACGGCGGTTGGACACCGCCGTCCGCCGGAGGGCGGGTCGAAGCCGCGCCCTACTGTTTACGACGGCGGTAGAACCAGAAGCTGAAGGCGCCGACGAGGACGGGCGTCGCGAGGAGATTCAAGGTGAGCAGTTTCTTCTCGAGGCCGTCGATATCCTCGCGGAGGGCGCGGCGGATTTGGCGGCGTTCGCCGTTCATGGCGGCCTGTTGCTTTTGGAAATCGGCGATGGCCTTGGCCATCTCGGGGGTGGCGATCAGGCGGTTGCCTTCCGTTTTCTTGCCCTGCATTTCGGTGAGCTTCTTGTTCACTTCGGCAAGGCGGGCGTCGAGGGCGGTGAGCTGGGTTTGGAATTTTTTCTGAGCCTCGATCTCCATTTCGCGGACGACGGTGAAGGGACGGATCGAGCTGCCTTTGCCGCGGATGCTGATGAGGTCTTGGGAGCCGCCGAGAAACTCGAGGGTGTTGGAGGCAAAGGAGAGATTGTCGTTGTAGGGTTCGACGGCGGTTTGGCCGAAGAAGTTCATCTTGCGGAGGCTGTAGTCGTCGAAGAGCCAGTCGGTATCGGCGATGACGAAGAGGGTGGAGGTTGCTTTGGATTCGGTGAGCGCGGGACCGGAGGCGGCGGGCGTCGGCGCGGGAGGGGTCGGTGGCTTCGAGGGATCATCTTTCTTGGGTTCGTCTTTTGGCGCGCCGTCGGGGAAGGCGGTCTTGAACTTGCCGGTGACGAGGGCGGCGATGGTCTTCTTGCCGGAGGGCGTGATTTGTTTCGCGATATCGTCGGGCTGGGCGAACTGCAGCATCATGGCGGGGATTTCGCCGCCGGCGGCCGAGGTTTCGATCAGCGGTTTGAAGGTGGTGGTGCTGCCGGGTTTGGCGGAGAGGCTGCCGGATTCGATAAACCAGGCGGTTTTGAGTTGGGCGGTGGGCAGGGCGGTCGCGCTGAAGTTTTCTTTGCGCAGGCTCAGCCACGTGGGCATGCGGACGACTTGATTACCCTGGCCGCCGACGGGGAGGGGGTTGTCGTTGTCGCCGACGATATTCTGCGGGTTGTAGGCGATACCGTAGGCGCTGAGGAGGACAGGGAGATCGCTGGAGACGCTGGGCGTGGGCTGGCCCATCATCTGTTGCTGCGGGTTGGCCTGGCGTTTGAAGTGCTGTGACGCCGGATCGACCGCGAGGAAGACGGGTTTGCCGCCGAGGATAAATTGGTCGATGGCGAACTGGAGTTTGTTCGAAACGTTTTGAGGATGAATGACGGCGAGGGCTTCGAGACCGGCGGGAAGTTCGGTCGCCGAGTCCTCGATTTTGACGATGGTGAAGGACTGTTCGAGTTCGCTGATGACCATCTGTGACGGCTGCGGCTGGCGGCGCATCATCATCATCATTTGCATTTCCTGTGGGCTGGTGCCCTGGAGCGGGAGGCTCGTGAGGAGACCGAGCTTGGGCTTGTTGATCTGCTGGACGCTGTAGACGAGTTTCGAGAGATCGTATTCGAGGAACTGTTCGCGCTGCGGGGCGAAGGCGGGGATGTTTTTCTGTTGATCAGCTTGGGTGACGACGAGGCCGAAGAAGAATTGTTCGCCGCCCTGTTGGGACACCTGCGGAGTGAGACCGGCGGCGGTGGCTTTCTCCTCGTCCGGGGTGTCGGCGCGAGGCGTGATGACGTTGAGGGTGAGCTTGCCGCGTCCGGCGCGGACGTATTGGCGGAGCATCTCCTGCACGCGGGTGGCGTAGTTTTTGTACTGGATGGGGAGGCCGGAGGCGTCCTTGGAAAAGTAGAGGTCGATGACGACGGGTTCCTCGATCTTGCCGAGCATGGTCTTCGTGCCGGTGGAGAGGGAGTAGATGGAGTCGGCGGTCAAATCGAGACGCGCGGGGAGCGACGACGCGAGGTAGTTGACGAGCACGAGGCCGACAAACAAGAGGACGATGGCGAGGGCTTTGGCGCTGAGTTTCATCGGAAAATCGAAAAGGCGAAAAATTGGAAATGGGGGAACGGAGAGGACGGATCAGCGTTCGAGGGCGACGACGTTGAGGAAGAGAGTGAAGCCCATCAGGGAGAGGAAGAACACGACGTCCTTGGGATCGATGATGCCCTTCGTGAACGCGTCGAAGTGGGTGATGAAGCTGAAGTTTGAGAGGAGATCGACGAGCCAGACGGGGAAGATCGAGCCGAGCACCTCGGAGAAGACGCTCCACCCCAAAAAGAGGAGGGCGAGGCAGGCGACGACGCTGATGACGAAACTGATGACTTGGTTTTTCGTGAGCGCAGAGGTCAGCGAGCACACGCCGAGGTAACTACCGGCCATGAGGACGCCGCCAAAATAGGTGCTGGCGATGACGCCCCAGTCGGGGGAGCCGAGGTAGGCGACGGTGCCGGCGAGGGGCAGGCTGAGGAGAATCGCGAGGGTGAGGAAGGCCCAGGCGGCGAGGAATTTCCCGAGGACAGCCTCCAGCGTCGTGATGGGGAGGGTGAAGAGCAGCTCGACGGTGCCGGTGCGTTTTTCCTCGGACCAGAGGCGCATGCCGGCGGCGGGAATAAGGAAGAGGAACAGCCACGGATAAAACGTGAAGTAGCTCTGCATCGTCGCTTGGTTGGCTTTAAAGAAGCCGCCGACGAAGAAGGCGAGGCCGATGCTGGCGACGGAGAAGACAACCAGGAAAACGTAGGCGACGGGCGAGCGGAAGTAGCCGAAGAACTCGCGTTTGAAGATGGGGGAAATCTGGGTCATGGGAAAAAGGAAAAGGAGGGTCGGGTAGGAGCCAGCTCGCTCGCGAAGGGCAGGGCCGCATCGCCCGCGAGCAGGCACCTACAAGGGAAGCGGATTAAACGTCCGAGGCCGTGAGGGTGCGGAAGATTTCGTCGAGGCGAGCGCCGGGCTTGCGCGCGTGCAGCGAAGCGGGGGTCTCATCGGCGACGACTTTGCCTCGGGAGATGATAATCACCCGATTGCAGATGGCGTCCACTTCCTCAAGGATGTGGGTCGACAGGATCACTGCTTTATCAACGGCCATCGCTTTGATGAGCGAGCGGACCTCGTTCTTCTGATTCGGATCGAGGCCATCGGTGGGTTCGTCGAGGACGAGGACGCCGGGATCATGGAGGAGGGCTTGGGCGAAGCCGACGCGCTGTTTGAAACCCTTCGAGAGGGTTTCAATGGTCTGCTTGCGGACGGGGGAAAGGTGGGTGAGGCCGATGGCGCGGTCGACTTGGGCGCCCCGGGCGGTGGCGGAGCGGAAGCCGCGGACCTCGGCGATGAAGCCGAGGAATTCCTCGACGGTCATCTCGGGGTAGGCGGGGGCGCTCTCGGGAAGATAACCGAGCTTTCCCTTTACGGCGACGGGGTCGACGGTGACGTCGATGCCATCGACGGTGGCGGTGCCGGAATCCGGGCGAAGGAAGCCGGTGATCATCTTCATCGTAGTGGACTTGCCGGCGCCGTTGGGGCCGAGGAAGCCAAGGATGTCACCGCGGTTGACGCGGAAAGAGACGCCATCGACGGCGCGTTTGGGACCGTAGGTTTTTACGAGGCCTTTGACTTCAATCATGGGGAAAAGTGGGAGCGGGAAAGTGGGAACGGAACCGGTTGGGAAAAAAGGCGAAAAAGAAAGTTCCGTCGTTCAAAAAATATAAAATCGGGAAAAAACGAAAAGTGAGAAGGGCTTCAAGCGGAAATTTGTGGCAGTGGGGTGTGGAGAAGACGGGGTGATGGGGCGAACGTGGCGAGCACAAACGTCAGGGTTGGGCGGAATGGCGCCGGCCGACGTCGGGCAAAAAAGCGGTGAGGAGGCCGAGCAGGAGTAAGTAGGAGCAGAGCTGAAAAACAAACGGGATGCTGGTGTGGTCCGCGAGATGACCGAGGGCGGCGGAGCCGATGCCGCCCATGCCAAACGCAAAACCGAAGAAGAGGCCGGAGACGAGGCCGACGCGGTTGGGGAGGAGTTCCTGCGCGTAAACGAGAATGGCGGAGAACGCGGAAGCGAGGACGACGCCGATGACAACGGTGAGCACGGCGCACCAGAAGAGATTCGCGTAGGGGAGGAGCAGCGCGAAGGGCGCGGCACCGAGAATGGAGACCCAGATGACGGCTTTCCGGCCGATGCGGTCACCGACGGGACCGCCGATGATCGTGCCGGCGGCGACGGCGGCGAGAAACAGGAAGAGGAACAACTGGGCGTTTTGGACCGACACTTGAAAGGTCTCGATGAGATAGAACGTGTAATAGCTACCGAGGCAGGCCAGGTAGAAATATTTAGAGAAAATCAACACGGCGAGAACCGCGATGGTGGCGATAATGCGCTGCGGCGACAGTGGTGACGCGGTGGTCGGGTGAGGCGTAGCCGGGTGGCGCTGGAGGTGGGTGAGATGATCCCGATACCAGCGTCCCACGCGGGTGAGGACAATGAAGCCGATAACCGGGAGCAGGGAAAACCACGCGACGTGCGCTTGGGAGCGATGGGCGATAACGAGCGCGGCGAGGAGCGGGCCGAGGGCGCTGCCCGCGTTGCCCCCGACTTGGAAGAGCGATTGAGCGAAACCGTGGCGTCCGCCCGAGGCTAGGCGAGCCACCCGCGACGCTTCGGGGTGAAAGATCGAGGAGCCGAAGCCGATGAGCGCGGCGGCGATCAACACCAGCGCGAAGGTGTGCGCGACGGAGAGCAAGGCAACGCCGCCGAGCGTGAACACCATACCGGCGGCGAGGGAGAACGGCTGCGGGTGGCGGTCGGTGTAGAGGCCGACGAACGGTTGCAAGATCGAAGCCGTGAGCTGGAACGTGAGCGTGATGAGCCCGACCTGTGCGAAGGTGATGTGCAGTTCATCCTTGAGGACCGGATACAGCGCCGGGAGGAGCGATTGAATCGTATCGTTGAGCAAGTGAGCGCTGCTCACCGCGACGATGATGGGCAAGACGGTGGTCGCTGCCGGGCGGGCAGGCGGCGCGGGCAGGAGACGGCTGGCGGGCGATGACGAGGGTACTGAATTGCCCGCAGGCGGGCTCCTGCCCGGCGGAGGAGGCGTCATGCGGTGGCGACGAGTTCGCGTTCCTTCTCGGTCTTGAGGCGGAGCTGGCCGCAGGCGGCGTCGATGTCGTGGCCTTTTTCGCGGCGGAGCGTCACCGGCACGCGGGCGGCGCGCAGGACGTCGGCAAAGCGTTCTTGGCGGTTATTGGACGGACGTTTCCACGGGAGGCCGGCGACGGTGTTGTAAGGGATGAGGTTGACGTGCGCGTGGAGGTCGCGGGCGATGTCGCGGAGCTCGCCAGCTTGGTCGATGGAGTCGTTGACGTCCTCGATCAAAATGAACTCGAGGGTGACCATGCGGCCATGTTTCGCGGTGAACTGTTCGATGGCCGGGATGAGTTTCGCGAGCGGGTAGGCCTTGTTGACGGGCATGATCTTCTCGCGGACTTCGTCGGTGGCACCGTGGAGGGAGATCGCGAGGCGGAAGCCGAGGGGTTCGTCGGCCAGTCGCAGGATTTTGGGTACGAGGCCGCTGGTGGAAAGCGTGATGCGGCGGGCGCCGACGCCGAGGCCCCATTCGGCGTTGACGATGGTGAGGGCGAGGAGCGTGGCGTCGTAATTGGCGAGCGGCTCGCCCATGCCCATGACCACGATGTTGTCGAACGAGGCGAGCTCCATGCGAGCGCGGGGGGTGCGGGCGTCTTCGCGGTAGCAGACCTGGAGGAGTTGAGCGACGATTTCGCCGGCGCTGAGGTCGCGCTTGAGACCGGCGAGACCGCTCGCGCAGAAGACGCAGCCCATGGCGCAGCCGACTTGGGTGGAGATGCAGATGGTCTTGCGGGAATGCTCGGGGCCGACGCCCTCCTGGGGGACGCGGATGATGACGGTTTCGATGAGGGATTTGTCGCCGAGCTCGAGGAGGAGTTTATCGGTGACGTCTTCGGACTGTTTGTTGAGCACGAGCGCGACGGGCATGAGCTCGAAGGTTTCGGCGAGCCACGTGCGGAGCGGCTTGGAGAGATTGGTCATCTCATCCCATGTGCGGACGCGTTTTTTGTAGAGCCAATCGAGGATTTGTTTCGCACGAAAAACAGGCTCGCCGGCCTCGCGTAGGCGAGCCGAGAGGGTGTCGAGGGTTTCACCGGTGAGCGGAGGCTTGGCGGGCGTGTAGAGCATACGAGCGGAGCAGAGTAGGCGGGGAGAAAGGGACGGTGCAAGCGGGGACGCAGCCGAGTGCTGGCAGCCGCAAAAGGATGAGGAGCGGCGGGGCGCAAACGTCGGCTTGCTGGCGCTCGCGGCTACGCGGGCGGAGGGAGCTACGCGCTGTCTCGAACGGCAGCGGTTTCTCGCCCGATGCAGAAGAGCCTCGAAGTCGCGGTGAGCGATGGGCGGGAGGCACGCGTCGTGGCCTGCGACGTGAAGAGCGACGGTCGCACGCTAGACAGCACTACGAAATAATTTCCGGAGCGGGTGCAGACGTTCACCCAGGGCGCGGGGAGGAGCATCCGCGTAGCGCCGGCCCCGGACGACGCGCTACGGCTTGAGCCAGCGCACGAGCCACTCGCGTGCGGCGACCATCGAGTCGGGATTCACTTTGTGGCCGGTGTCGGGTTGGACCCGCAGGACGAATTTTTCGTCGGCTCCGGCGGCGTGATACGCGGCGCGCGCGGCGTCGGCGCAGAGTTGCAGGCCCGGCAAGGGAGTGCGCGCGTCGGTCTCGCCGTTAATGGCGAGCAAGGGACGCGGCGCGATCAGCGGGAGCATCGCCGGCCCATCGAAGGCGCCGTCGATCCCGGGGGCCACGCGGGCATAAAAGGTGCGCACGAAATCAGCGTCGGGGTTCGCGACCCCGGACTCCTGGGCGGCGGTGTTGAAGGCGGCTTGCACGGTGCTGATCCGTGATTGCCAGGAATTGTGATCAAGGGCCCAGCGGAAACTTTGCACGCCGATGCAGGAGACCGCAACGGCGACGCGCGGATCAGCAGCGGCGGCGAGGTAGGTCTCGATACCACCTTTGGAGAAACCCATGAGGCCGATGCGGCGCGGGTCGATGTCGTCCCGCGTTTCCAAATAGTCGATCAGGCGCATGACGTCCCAAGCGGTATCGAAGAAGAAAGGAAGTTCTTGGCCGGTGCGAAACGTGCGGAGAATCGCAGCGATGTATTCGGTGGACTTGGATGCCTTACCACCTTGGGTGCGGGCACCGTGATAGCGGCCGTCGATCGCGATACCGACGAGTCCCGCGCGGGCGTAGTCGATGAGCAGTGCGCGTTCGGCTTCTTTGTTTCCGCCGGTGCCGTGCAGAACAATCACGGCGGGACGTCGGACGGACGATGAGGCGGGTGGTTGGGGGGAGGCTGATTTGACGAGAATGCCGGGGACGCGTTGGCCGGCCTCGGTGGCGAAGCTGAAGTCGATTTCGACGAGGCCGTCTTGGGTGGCGGGAGCGCCGGCGGCTGCTGCCAGTGGGACGCGCGGACGATCGAGGAGTGTGAGAAACGCCGTGCGAGAATCAGCGGCGTGGACAGCGCAAGCGGTGAGTAAAGCGAGGGCGGCGAGGGTGAGCCGGTGAATCATGTGCGAGGATACAGCGGGCACGATGAAGGACGGCAAGCGAGGACCGCAAGCTCGCGGAGCTTTCAACATGCCCCGCCCGGAGCGCGCAGTCGGGAGGGACCGCGCGACCCGCGGCGCGATCAGGGGGTCAACGTGCGGTTGAGTGCGCTGACGATGGCCTTGATCGAGGCGAGTTCGATATTGGTATCGATGCCGGCGCCGTAGAGCGTGTGGCCACGTTCGGTCTTGATCTGAATGTAGCTCACGGCACGCGCCTCCGCCCCCTGACCGAGCGAGTGCTCGGAGTAGGCGAGGACATCGAATTTCGGCAGCCGGGTGGCACCGAGAGCGCGTACGAAGGCGTCGATCGGGCCGTTGCCGGTCGCGGTGAGCGTGTGGAGTTTTTTATCGAATCCGATTTCCGCTTCACAAGTGACGATGCTGTCGCGCTCAGTGGTCTTGAAGTGCTGGAGTTCGACGGGCGCGGTGCGGGCGAGATATTCGCGATGGAAGACGTCGTGGATTTCCTGTGGGGTGAGCTCGGTGCCTTTGGCGTCCGCGTAGTCGTTGATGATTTTGCCGATCTCCTTGTGCATGAGTTTCGGCAAGGCGTAGCCGAAGGAATCTTCGAGCACGTAAGCGACGCCGCCTTTGCCGGACTGGCTGTTAATGCGGATGATGGCCTTGTAACTGCGACCGAGGTCCGCGGGGTCGATCGGAATGTAAATAACATCCCACGGGGCGTCCGGTTTTTGAACGGCCCACGATTTTTTGATGGCGTCTTGATGAGAGCCGCTGAAGGCCGTGAAGACCAACTCGCCGGCGTAGGGTTGGCGGGGCGGTACTTCGAGGCGGGTGCAGCGCTCGTAGACATCGCGGATGCCGTTGATGTCGGAGAAGTCGAGACCGGGATGAATGCCGTGCGTGTAGAGATTCAGTGCGACGGTGACGATGTCGAGGTTGCCCGTGCGTTCGCCGTTGCCGAAGAGTGTGCCCTCGACGCGGTCGGCGCCCGCGAGCAGGGCGAGTTCGGTGGCGGCGATACCGGTGCCGCGGTCGTTGTGGGTGTGCAGGGAGATGAGTGTAAGGTCGCGGCGGGTGAGGTGGGTGGACATCCACTCGATCTGATCGGCATGGATGTTGGGCGTGGCGTATTCAACGGTGGCCGGGAGATTGAGGATGATCTTATTTTCCGCGGTCGGCTGCCAGCAGTCGGTGACGGCTTCGCAAATCTCCAGGGCAAAATCCAGTTCGGTGCTCGTGAAGCTCTCGGGCGAATACTCAAAACGCATCCGGGTGCCGGCCGCGACGAGCGGGGCGGAGTAGTGCTTGACCCACTTTGTGCCTTGAACCGCGATCGCGACGATATCGGCGCGCGTGGCGTTGAAGACGTGCTGGCGCTGGGCCGGCGAGGTGGAGTTATAAAGGTGAAAGATGGCGTTTTTCGCGCCGCGCAGGGCAGCGATGCTGCGGATGATGAGCTCTTCGCGGCATTGGCAGAGGACCTGAATCGCGACGTCATTCGGGATGCGGTCTTCCTCGATGAGACGGCGACAGAAATCGAATTCGATTTGGGAAGCCGAAGGGAAACCGACCTCGATTTCCTTGAAGCCAATTTTCACGAGCAACTCGAAGTATTCGAGTTTCTCGTCGACGCTCATGGGTTGGGCGAGGGCTTGGTTGCCGTCGCGGAGATCGACGCTGCACCAGATCGGGGCGCGGTCGAGAGTGCGGTTGGGCCACTGGCGGTTGGGCAAGTGGACGGGCGGGAACGGGCGGTATTTACTGACGGGCGCGGGTTGCATGGAACGGAAATTATAATCGATATTTTTGTGCGAACAGGCCGGACGAGACCGGACAATCTATGATCACGCCGCGAAGGGCGGGCAGGAATTCCTGGAATGACGCACGACCGGCCGCTAGGCGGCTTCCTCTTAGAGGTCGTGCGCGATGGTAAGTCGAAGGGACTGGAGCGAGGCTCGCATTTCGGGTTCAGCTATCGGAGCGGGGCGGAAAAAGTCAAGGGACGGTTCGGCGGGAATCAGGGGACATCGTGGATAAAAACTGGCTTCGATGAGCGATGATTTCGCGTGCGGATGGCGATGACTCGATCCTGTAACCGCGCGATTGAAGCCGCGTCTTGCGTGATGTGCATGACCTTGACTCCATCCGCGTATGCCTGACGACGATCCGCCGCTCGATCTGGTCGATTGCCTCGCTCGAGTGCGTCGGCACGACCAGGCGGCTGCACGCGAACTGGTTGAACATCTGCACCCATTGGTCATCCGCATCGTGCGTTCGCACCTGCCTCGGCGAGTCGCCGAGGAGGATTTGTCGCAAGAAATTTTCCTGAAAATGTTCACGCGACTCGCACAGTATCAAGGCGCGGTTCCGTTTTCGCATTGGGTATCGAGGATTGCCGTGACGACCTGCATCGATCACCTGCGTGCGCAGAAGCGCCGGCCGGAGTTTCGTTGGGCGGACCTGTCCGAGGCCGAAGCGGACGTCCTCGATAACGTTATTACGAACGAGAACGACGTGCCGGCCAACGATGCGATGGCCGCGCACGAGCTGGTGTATAAATTACTCGACCAACTCAAACCGGACGACCAGATGGTGATTCGGATGCTTGATCTTCAGCAGAAAACGATCGCGGAGATCAGTGCCCTGACCGGCTGGAATCAGTCGTTGATCAAAGTCCGCGCCTTTCGGGCGCGCCGGAAGTTGCAGAAACTTTTTCAAGAACTACAAAAAACCGAACGCACATGAATCTGAACGCACCCAAGCATCCTTGGAATCGGCTAACGGCCGCAGTCAGCCGGATCGTTGACGAGCGCGACACCGCTGCGCCCTTTGGTTTTGCGGCCCGTGTGGCCGCCCTCGCTCTGGCCCAGGAGCGCAAGGTCGCTTCCTTGTTTGAGCGTTTCGCCTTTCGCGCGCTCGGCGTGGCCTGCGTGCTGGCGCTGCTGAGTGTCGTCGCAAATTACTCCAGCTTGGGCGGTGGGCTGGCGTTCGCTGATGACGATTTAATTGAAGACGATCCCGTGGCCGTGCTTCTTGACACCTGATTTTATGGAAAAACCGTGGAAAGTCGTGGTGGCCTTTGTTGGCGTGTTTATCGCCGGCGCGGTTTTTGGCGGATTTTTTGCGCTGCGCGTGAAGCAACGAGAGGTGCGTCCGCGTTTTTCACAGACGATCCTGTCCTCGCCTCCGGCGGCGGTCGGCCAGGCGCAGGCACCGAGCAGTGGGAACCGTCCGAAGACTCCGCTGCCTCAATTGCAATTGCCTGCCGCGATGGCGGTGCAAGCTCCGCAGCTGATGCGGCGTTACGTCGAGCGCCTGGATCTGACCGCCGAACAAAAGGACAAGGTCAATCCGCTGCTCGTCCGGGCCGCCGAGGACATTCGCCGTCAGCAGCAAACCAATTTGCGGGAGACGGCGATTATCATCCAACATTTGCAGGAGGATCTCGCGAAAGAGCTCACGCCCGTGCAACGCGTGCGTTTGGACGAAATGACCGAACATCAGCGCCTGATTATTGAACAACGGGAGCGTCAGCAGGCGGAGAAGCCGCGCAATCTACCCGGGCAGAAACCGCCGTTTAAAGATGGCGTGAAGCCGAAAAAGGGGACGGGTAAGTCGGTCGAAGAAGGAAATTGACTTTGGTGTTGCGCGAGCCGCGGAGCACCGCATGGTTCGCGTCGGCCAGGTGCCATACATGAGCAGGCGCGTGAACTCCGCCAGGACCGGAAGGTAGCAACGGCAACGACGCTCTCTCAGTGCCGTGGAGTGCCTGGCCACTTATTTTTTCCTCAGAGCGCAGGTGCGGGCTTGCAAGCACTCCGGCGGTTGACCTGTGTTTCTCTCGCCTGCAAGCAGGCCTCTTAAAAATATGGCGGGCTCTTATCAAGTTATCGCGCGCAAGTGGCGGCCGCAGACCTTCGCCGACCTCGTCGGTCAGGATCACGTGGTGCGCACGCTGACCAACGCCATCAACCGCGGCCGCATCGCCCATGCTTACCTCTTCGTCGGGCCGCGTGGCACGGGTAAGACTTCAACGGCGCGCATTTTCGCGAAGGCGCTCAATTGCACTGACGGGCCCAAGGCAGACTTTGATGTCAACGATCCGGCGTGCGTCTCAATCGCAGAGGGGTCGCATCTCGACGTGGTGGAGATCGATGGCGCCTCGAACAACGGCGTCGACCAAGTGCGAGACCTCCGTGAGACGGTCCGCTACGCACCGGCCCAGGGGAAGTTCAAGGTCTACATCATCGACGAAGTGCACATGCTTTCGGCGCAGGCGTTCAATGCGTTGCTCAAGACGCTGGAGGAGCCGCCGGCGCACGTGAAGTTTGTCTTTGCGACGACCGATCCGCAGAAGGTGCTGCCGACGATCATTTCGCGTTGTCAGCGTTTCGATCTGAAGCCGATTCCGACTGACTTGATCGTGGAGCGGCTCAAGAAAATCGCGGTCGACGAGAAGATTGCCGTCACGGAGGCTGCGCTCGGGTGTATCGCACGGATGGCGGACGGAGGGATGCGCGATGCGCAGTCAATCTTTGACCAGATGATTTCGTTTTGTGGAGCGGAGATATCCGAGCCCGATGTACTCGATGTCTACGGATTGGTCTCCGCGGAAAAAATCGCAGCGCTGGCGGCAGCGCTCGCGGCGGGAGACCACCAGAAGTTGGTGGCAATCGTCGATGATTGCGATTCCGGAGGCCGCGATCTGGTGCGCTTATTGGTGGATCTGCAGGCGTTGGTGCGCACGGCTCTGCTGGATGCGATCGCGAAAGGTGGCCGGAGCGATGCCCTCGGGGGAGTGGCGATGACGACCGAGCAAATCACGCGGATGCTCGACGGTCTGCGCGAAGGCGAGGGGAGTGTGAAGCTCGGGCTCGCGGAGAAAATTAATTTTGAAGTCACTTTGCTGAAGGCCGTTGAGGCGAGCCGGTCGCGAGCGATCGACAGCCTCATCAAGGAACTCGCGGCGTTGGCCGACGAATCACCGGCTGCTCCTGCCGCGGCGGGGACAGACGACAGCGAAAAAAAAAAGGGCTGATTGATCGGTTGGAAGTGCGTTTGGCCGCCGCGCTCGTGGCCGAGGGCCATGGCCGCGTGCTGACGGCGAAGGTGGACGTCGCCGAAAACGTGGAGAAGACGAGTGCGCCGGCAGAGGATGTGACCGAAGCAGTGACCCCGAGGGCACCGGCGGTCGTGGAAAACGGCGCGAATGTTTGGCCCGATGAGAACGCGGAGGCGGCCTTTATCGCGGACGCGCGTCAGCGGGGTGAGCCGGTGAAGGCCGCCGTGGCGATGGTCCAGGCGGCTGAGGACAAAGAAGATTTGCGGCGTTCTACGCCGCCCTTGGCAGAGTTGGTGAACCGCCTTTCGCCGGCGGTGCGCGAGGTGCTGGACGATCTCTTTCGGGTGAAGTTTACGACGGTCCGTCGAGTGCCGAAAAGTGTGTTGAAGGGGTGAGGAGCGGGGCGCGGTTTACTCGTTCCACGTGGAGCCCACCTTACGTCGGCCCAGGACACTCCGGGCATAAATGTAGCCCTCGATTCCGAGGTTCGCGTAGGGGGCGAGCAACGGGACGATTGCGCGGCGATACATTCCCTCCCTCAAGCCCTCGAGCCTATCGAGGCGGACCAACGCGGCGGCATCGACCGACCAGATCTCTCCGACCACGCCGTCGCGATCGTCCGGTTTGGCGACCATCCCCGGGAATCCGTCTAAGGCGTACAGGCAGAAGCCGGGGGCGGTGCGGGCTGCGCCTACGAATTCCTGATCACCCAGATAGTGGTGATTGGAACAGGCGCGTTTGAGCGTGCCGTAAACGAAGAGGAGTTTTCCCGTGCTCATGGTGAGTGGGGCGGGCTGATGGTCGCGTCGGACGTGAGCGGAAGGGACGGGATCTCCAGCACAAGGGCCGTGGTGTTGTCGCGTCCGGAAGCGTTGACGGATTCCTCGACGAGGCGTTGAGCGGGCGGCTCGTCGGCGCGTGCGGCCGGTGGCGTGCGAACGAGCTCTTCGAGTTGGCGATCCCACAAGCCGTCAGTGAGACCATCTGAGCAAATGAGAAAGCGATCGCCGGGGCGGTGATCGATCGCGCCAATCTGGGGATCGACGAACTGGTTGCCGGCGCCGAGGACTTGGTTGAGGGCATTACGCGCCGGGTGTTCGCGGGCCTGCCGCTCGTTGAGGTCGCCCTTGCGGCGCAACCAACCGACGTAGCTGTGATCGTGAGTGAGTTGCCGGATGCCGCCCTCGCGCGGGAGGTAATAAATCCGACTGTCGCCGATATGCGCGAAGTACATCCAGTCGGGTGTGAACCAAGTGAGGCTGAGGGTCGCGCCCATGCCAGCGCACTCCTCGTAGGCGCGGCCATAGTGGATAAGGTCGGCGTGAATCGCGGAGAACAGCTCAGCGAGGATGTCGCTAAAACCGTTCGCGAGTCCGACGGCGGACAGGCGGAAGCCGCGGGGGAGCAGACGCGTGATTCGATCAATGGCGATGCGGCTCGCGAATTCGCCGGATTTCGCGCCGCCCAGGCCATCGCTGACGGCGAAAATGAAGTCCGCTCCGGCGAGCGGAGCGTCTCCGGTCTTGCCCAGATAGCGGACATCGTGGCCGTCAAACGTCAGGGCGAGAAAGGTGTCCTCGTTGTTTTTGCGGACGCGACCGACGTGCGTCAGCCCGGACCAACGCACGTTACTCGACGGGCTGGATTCACTCGCGCTTGAGGATGCTAAGGGCGGATTCATCACGAGAACACTCAACCCGAAGGCTTGAGTGAGACGGTGCCCTCGCCACCAGCGAGCAGGGTGGCGAACTCAAAATCGATCACGCAAAAGCGGCCGTCGGAGATGCGGTAGGTGATATTGCGTAATTCCCTGTCTTCATGGCGGACGCCGTAGAGCTCGATCTCGGCAAAGATCTCCTCTTGGCGTGCGGGGTCCATGTGCTCCACGCGATTCCCGCAATTAGTGGTGATGATTTTCAGCGCTTCCGGCGCTACCTCCAACAGACGGGGAACGAAGGTACAGCCCCGTTCTTCGAGGTGACGGAGCACCCGAACTTCGTGCGCGAAGCGCTCTTTGGCCTGATGCCCGCGAAAAGTTTTGTGGACGCGGCCGTCGTAGCTGATGCGCACGAGCGCTCGGGCAGTGTCTTTCATTTCGCGCATGATACTGGGTGCTGAGACGGTTCGGGCGGTTGCGGGGGCTGGCAAGCGCGTCCTGCGGGCCGACGGCAGGGTAAACGAGGTTGATTCCTCGAAAATTGTCATGAATGAAACTTCTGATTGCCTCTGGCATATAAGGTGCTGATTTCTGAGTTGAGTTTGCGTTCCCGTGATGGGGCGCCCGCTCGTTTCTCCCTCCACAAAAAACCTCAGACGACCGCTCACAAACCCACCTCTTATGGCCAAATACAAACTGGAATACATCTGGCTCGACGGCTATACGCCCCTTGCCAACCTGCGCAGCAAAACTCAGATCAAGGATTTCGCCAGCTTTCCGAAGCTCGGAGAACTTCCCGATTGGGGCTTCGACGGAAGCTCCACCCAGCAGGCCGAGGGCAAGAGCTCGGACATCGTGCTGAAACCAGTCGCGGTTTTTCCCGACTCCACGCGCAAGAACGGCGTGCTCGTGATGTGCGAGTGCTTCCAGCACACGGGGGTGCCCAGTCCTTCAAATTCACGGGCGACGATTCCGGATGACGCTGGAACGTGGTTCGGCTTCGAGCAGGAGTATTTCTTTTTCGAGGACGGAGTGCCGTTGGGCTTCCCGAAGGACGGCTATCCGGCCCCGCAGGGTCCCTACTACACCGGTGTGGGCTACAAGAACGTCGGTAGCATCGCGCGCGAGATCGTCGAGAAGCACATCGATATCTGTCTCGATGCCGGCATTAACCTCGAAGGGATCAACGCCGAAGTAGCCAAGGGCCAGTGGGAGTTTCAGATTTTCGGCAAAGGCTCCAAGAGCGCGGCGGACCAAATGTGGGTCGCCCGTTACATCCTCGCCCGCCTCGCCGAAGGCTACGGCATCGACATCGAATGGCGCTGCAAGCCCATCCTCGGTCCGTTTAACCAGCCGCTCGACTGGAACGGGTCGGGTATGCATGCCAATTTCTCGACGACCTATATGCGTGAAGTCGGTGGCAAGGCCTACTTCGAGAAGCTCATGGCCGCATTCAGCGCGAACTGCAACGAACACATCGCGGTCTATGGCCCTGAAAATCATCTCCGCCTCACCGGTCTCCACGAGACACAGGCGATCGATAAGTTCAGTTACGGCCTCGCTGATCGCGGCGCGTCCGTCCGCATACCGCACAGTTTCGTGAACAACGGCTACAAGGGTTACCTCGAGGACCGTCGTCCAAATTCCGCCGCCGATCCGTATCTGGTCGCCGGTCGGATTCTCAAGACGATCCAGTCGGTACCGACGACCTGAGTGCGCTGAGTTTCGATCCGTTTTTTTCATTCCACGGCGTCACCCTTTTGGGCTGACGCCGTTTTTTTCGGCGGGCGGAACGCCCTGCGGCGGGGGCGTCAGTTTAGCCCTCGTGCACCCTCGCCGGTCCCGGTCCGCTCAGTCCCACTAGTCCTACTATTGGGTGGTCGGGGTCGCGTTTTCGCGGCGCCCGGGCGCTTACCTCGCGAACTGAAGTCACAAAAAAGCCCGGATCGTTTGGAACCGGGCTGGAGGCAAGCGCTCGCGGCACCGCGGTTTACTTCAGGATCATATCTTTCACCGATTTACCGGCCGGGATCATTGGGAGCACGTGTTCCGTGTAGGGCACGATGATGTCGAGGACGAATGGGCCGTCGTGATCGAGCATTTCTTGGATGGCTGCCTTGAGTTCGCTTTTTTTATGGACGCGGCGACCCTTCACACCGAAGCCTTCGGCGATTTTCACGAAATCTGGATACAGGCCGGTGAGGTTGTCGGGACCGCCGACATTGGTCTCGTCGCCGAGTATGGTGTTACCTCGGACGCTGCCGTAGAAGCGATCTTCCCACTGGACGACCATGCCGAGGTGCTGATTGTTGAGGATCATCGCTTTTGCGGCGATTTTCTCGATGTGGCAGGTGGCGAGCTCCTGGATGTTCATGATGAACGAGCCGTCGCCATCAATGTCGATGACCTGTTTGTCGGGGCAGGCGACCTTCGCGCCCATCGCTGCGGGATAGCCGAAGCCCATGGCGCCGAGACCGAGCGAGCTGATGAAGCGGCGCGGTTCATTGAAGCGATAGAACTGCGCGGCCCACATCTGATGCTGGCCAACGCCCGTCGTGATAATCGCGTCGCCCTTGGTGAGTTCGTAGAGGGCGGCAACGGCTTCTTGGGGCACGATGTGCTTGCTCTCTTCGAAACGAAAGGGGTGGTCTTTCTTCCACGTCGCAATTTGCGCGTGCCACGCTGAGGTATCGGGCGGCACGAACTTATGCGCCGCAGCAAGCTCGTTCAAGCGGACCAGTGCGGGCTTGATGTCGCTGACGATCGGCAAGGTGACGCGCTTGTTCTTGTTGTGCTCGGAGGCGTCGATGTCGACGTGGACGATCTTGGCCTGAGTTGCAAATTTATTGGTGTCACCGGTGATGCGGTCGTCGAACCGAGCGCCGAAGCAGAGCAGCAGGTCGCATTGATCAACGGCCCAGTTCCCATATGCGGCGCCGTGCATGCCGAACCATTGCATCGACAGAGGATGCGATTCCGGGAAGCCGCCCACACCCATGAGCGTGGTGGCGACGGGGACATTAGTTTTTTCTGCGAAGGCCTTCAGGTCGGCGTGAGCCTCGGCCGAAATGATGCCGCCGCCGGCGTAGAGCACGGGGCGCTTCGCCTCGGCGATCAGGGCGAGCACTTGTTTCAGCTGGTCATCGGGTGCCTTAAACGTCGCCGTCGCGTAGCTGCTGCGGAACTCAACCGTCGCGGGAAACACGGGCTGGAATTTCGCTTGTTGGACGTCCTTCGGAATGTCGATGACGACCGGGCCCGGGCGACCGCTGCGGGCGAGGTAGAACGCCTCTTTGAAAATTCTGGGCAGATCCTTCACGTCCATGACGAGGTAGGAGTGCTTCACAATCGGCAGGGTCATGCCGTAGAAATCGGTCTCCTGAAACGCCATCTTACCGATGTATTTCGAGAATACCTGGCCGGTGATTGCGACCATCGGGATCGAGTCCATGAACGCATCGGCAATCGCGGAGACGAGGTTCGTGGCACCGGGACCGCTGGTCGCCATGCACACCCCGACCTTCCCGGTGGCGCGGGCGTAGCCCTCGGCGGCAAACGAACCGCCCTGCTCGTGACGCGGCAAAATGGTGCGGATCTTGTCGGTGCGGGCGAGCGATTGGTGGAGTTCCTGGGAGGCGCCGCCCGGATAGGCAAAGATGACATCCACGCCCTCGCGGATGAGGCACTCGACGACGCAGTCGGCGCCCTTCATTTCGCGGCCGATCTCGGCCTGAGGAAACGCAGCGGGGGAGGTGTGATCTTTTTTCATGGCAATGGCTCTGGATAAAGAGACTCCTATCAAAAAGGAGCGGTGGGGCGGGAGGCAAGCCTGCGGATGAGCGGGATTTTGTCTGGCGCTCTCTGGCGGGGGTTGCAGGGTGTCGCTCGTGTTAAAACTGCTCTTCATCGGTGACATCGTGGGTCGACCCGGCCGGGATATTCTTGCCGAAAAACTGCCGCGCGTGCGCACCGAGCACAGCGTTGATTTTGTCATCGCCAATGGGGAGAACGCCGCCGCCGGCGCGGGGATTACGGGAACGATTGCCAAATCCATTTTGGGGAGCGGCGTCGATGCGATTACGCTGGGTGACCACGTGTGGGACCAACGCGGATGGGAAAACGAGATTGGCCAAATCGAACACGTCTGTCGTCCGGCGAATCTGCCGAGGTCGAACCCGGGGTGGGATCACCTTATCATTGAAAAACGTGGTTTTCGCGTGGCAGTCTTCACGGTCCTCGGTCGCACGTTTATGGGCATGAAAGCCGACTGCCCGTTCCTGTGTGCTGATCGGATGATTGAACAACTCAAGGGGCAGGCCGACGCGATCATAGTTGAGATCCATGCCGAGGCGACTTCGGAGAAAATCGCGCTGGGGTGGCATCTCGATGGACGGGTGACGGCCGTGCTCGGAACGCATACGCATGTGCCGACGGCGGACGCGCGGGTGCTGCCGAAAGGCACGGCGTTTATGTGCGATGTCGGCATGACGGGGCCGTATGCGGGTGTCTTGGGCCGCGAGGTTGCGCCAGTGGTCGCGAAGTTTCTGGACGGCATGCCGCGGCGATTCGAAGTCGCGACGGAGGATGTGCGGATTTCAGGTGCCTTGATCGAGATCAGCCCAGCGATGGCGCGGGCCGAGAAGATCGAGCTGTTGACGGTGCGGCGGTAGTTGCGGCGATATCGGATACAGCGCCGGACCGGTGCAGGGCAGCTTGCGCGTGCATGATCCGCGCTTCGGGCCACCGCCGGCAACGTTCCGCGATCCTGGCGAAATCCTATTCGTATCAGCTCCGCACGATACCGGCCTCTTCGAAGACGCCGAGGCGGCGGTAACGATCGTAGCGCGTGTCGAGGAGCTTATCGGTATTCAGCGCGCGGAGATCGTTGAGGTGTTTGTGGAGAGAATATTTCAGCGCGGCGGCGGCTTGAGCGGGATCGTTGTGGGCTCCGCCAGACGGCTCGGCCACGACTTCGTCGACGACACCGAGTTTTTCCAAGCTGTCGGCACTCAGCTTGAGGGCTTCGGCGGCGATCGCGGCTTTGGCGCCATCTTTCCAGAGGATCGCAGCGCAGCCCTCGGGTGAGATAACCGAGTAGTAGCTGTTTTCGAATATGAGCACGCGGTCGGTCACACCGATGCCGAGGGCACCGCCGGAGCCGCCTTCGCCGACAACGATGGAAATCGTCGGGGTGCGGAGCATGGCCATTTCGCGGAGATTGACTGCGATCGCCTCGGACACGTGGCGAGCCTCTGACTCGATCCCGGGGAAGGCGCCGGGCGTGTCGATGAAGCTGAAGACGGGAAGGCTGAACTTTTCGGCCATTTTCATCAGGCGGAGGGCCTTGCGGTAACCTTCAGGCTGGGCCATCCCGAAATTCCGCGCGATCCGCTCCTTGGGGTCGCGGCCTTTTTGCTGAGCGATGATCATGACCGCGTCGCCGTTGAAAAACGCCGTGCCGCCGATGAGGGCCTGATCGTCTCTAAACTGACGGTCGCCATGCAACTCTTGAAAGCCATCGCACATGGCGTGGACGTAATCTAGGGCGTAGGGGCGTTTCGGGTGCCGGGCTATCTGGACCTTCTGCCAAGGCGACACGTTAGAGTAGATTTCGAGACGCGTGGCCTCGATCTTTAGCTCGATGGCGCGGACTTCC